>JBCDKO010000371.1:0-1509 GCA_038746525.1 Bacteroidota bacterium | reverse complement strand
GTCCAAAAAGCGGAATGAATTTTTGAAGAATCGATAAAAAGATTCTAAGGACAAAACAGATTCGATTCATTCTTTTGCTAAAAACCACGCTGCAAGTGTGAGTAAAGCGTGTTTTTCTTCTTTTCTTAGAGCCACTAACTAAAGGGAATTATCCTAGTGTCAAGAAAACTAGCGCTAAGCGCGAGATTCAAATAGGAAAATATTTGATCTTGCCGATCTTAATAGTTATCCAGCAATAAGACTACCGAAACTACTGTTTTAGGTTCCGAAATTTCTTTTGGGTAAAGAATAATCACCAAGACTTTCTCTAAGGTAGTTCAATGCATTAGCGATGTGTGTTTTAACGGTATTGTCAGATATTGAGAGACGTTTTGCAATCTCCTTGTTTGAAAGCCCTTGATTTCTACTTAGTTGAAAAACTTCTTTGCACTTAGGCGGTAGTTTCTCAATATGGTAGCTCACCTGCTCTGTGAGCTCTCCAAAATAGACATCTTTTTCTGTAGTATTGTTAACTTGATGAAGTTCTCTAATTATTTTAGACAAATGAGTTTCAGCTCGCTTTACACTTCTTATGTGATCAAAAACTCGGTGTTTAGCAGATTTGGTTAGATAATATTTCCAAGAATCCTTATTCCACTTCTTTTGATGTAGTTCATTTCTTCTTTCCCAAAGCGTTGTGAAGAGCTGAGATGTAATGTCCTCACTTATCGTTTCATCTCGAGTGTATTTGTAGCAAATATGTAAGACGAAGTCTAAATACGTTTGGTAAAAGCTGGTAAAGCCTTCAACAGTTCGAATGTCTGGCGCATGTAGCTTAAAAAAATTCATAATTCACTATACATCATCTCGAAATCATTTAGACCTATTTTAAACCATATCAAAATTCTAGGCTACAAATCAGGAATGCAATCGCTAGAACTAGTGATAATGAAGGTATTTTTTAACGATTAGTGCTCAAAAAAGGGGTTTTTATTTGACATAATATTTTGAGTAAAGAAGAGTTGGGCCAAAAGGCAGGTTTTTCAAAAGATTCTACTATTAAACAACGAAGTTTTTAATAAGGAAAAAGGTTTTTGGTTAATATCCAGGGGCTTCTTGTTTGCAATGTCATATCAAAAGGCTCAGTTCGCATATTCTTCTTAGTCTTCATTGTATTTGGTTTCTTTAATTCCCAAGAAAATGTTTGCTGAAAGCAAACAAATAAGAAATAGAATATTACGGAAACTGCCTTCCTTATTTTTACTAGCCCTATTAAACACAACGCTCAGCTATGATGAGTAGGGGTTAGAAAGTACTAATCTCCCGTGACGCACATAGCCACACGCCTTGAATTAAATTTAAAACTTGTGGCGGATTTTCAAGTCCTCACGAAATATCTTGACCGATGAAAACCTATTCATTCATAACATAGGTTGTGCGTTCGGCTATTTTTCTATGGAATTCTTGACTTGGATTACTGTATCCATCGATACCTCTAGCATTTCCGCAATTTGTTCCAAAGTCAAAATT
>JBCDKO010000370.1:0-1555 GCA_038746525.1 Bacteroidota bacterium | reverse complement strand
TTCTTTAAAGGGATCGTTTCCTTGGTAATTTTGGGCAAAGCTCTGCAAATCTTCATAACGGCCTGCCTCTATTACCATACTCATAAGTTCTGCGTGTATCATTTCATGCAGCAAAGTTCGTGCAATACTTAATTTTGATCGCTTAAGCTTTGATGAGTTCAAGTTGATGGTCACTGAATTACCTGATCTTACAGCCTCTCCATTAGCATCACCAATATTTTTAATATCTAAACATAAATCGGCTGTAGGTCTATCCCCTAAAAATCTTTTTAAGGTTTCATAACCAACATTTTTGTCCTTCATGATATTCCAGATCTCATTTACGCAATCATTGTTGGAAAAATTTTCTTTTAGACAGACTTCTTCCTCCCATGCATCTGCTAAATAGTCACTAAGATCACCACCCAACACTCCAATAGGATTAGAAGGGCAATTAGCATCCCCTTCAACTGCATCTGGCGAACGGTCACTAGGACAAAATGATTCAGGTGATCCAGAATCACAAGCAGTTCTTGCTAACAAATCCGCCGGAGGTTCTTCCTCTTCATATATTTCTATTATGATAAAAATCACTCCACCCCCGGAACCACCTCCTGATGGAAGATCGGGAGCATAATCAAAGCTTCCACCTCCGGTAGGAACCCAGCTATTCCAAAATCCAGCATGATTAGGCCCTGATCCTCCCGATCCAGAGGGAGAACTACCCCCACCACAATCAATCCTTCCATCTTCGTGAGATGCTATTTTCGGAGAAAAAACAGTTCCTTCTCCATTGTTCACCACAACCCAGTAGATAGGCTTTTCTTGCAAGGAGGAAAATAGTACATTTCCTGTAAAGGAGATCATTTCCAACTGACCTTTGTTTTGAGCAAGCCATTCCAAATCCGGATAATAGGTTATGATGTATCCACTAAATCTGTCCTTCTGATTTTTTCTGAGTATGAGATTTTTGAAAACGTAAGGTTCATTGGTTTCCAGCCTGAACGTATATCGTGTGATACCTAAGCCTAAATGTTCTGCACTTATCGCTTCATTGAGATCAATATCTCCAATCGCTGAACTCATAACCCTGCCGTTTTCTATTTCTTCACCGTAGACTGTAGTGGAAAGTACTTCCATAAGTTCGTTATTTAAAGAAGGATCAGTATTAGAAACAATGAAGTCGAGTTGTTCAGGCTCAATCGGTTCATCTGATTGCTGGCAGTTCTGAAGAAATGCAGAAATTGCGAGGAGTAAGAATAGTTTGAGCGATTTCATGGTTAGATTCTTCTTGAATTAACATAATATATGAAAATTAAGCTAGACTTTTCAAATATCTATAAAAGTATCGGATTGCACCAGCCTTTGCAAATAGCTCTGTTAGTGCGGCCGGCTAGGCTTATGGATGATAGCATTTGTTGAACCGAACATCTTCGGTGAAGGGTTTCTTCAATCAATTTTATGATGGTTAAGCTAGATTAGCTGCTCATTTAAAAAAACTGATCATGCACCGTTTTAAAAAAGTGGAGAACGTGGTAAAGTAGCCCTGAACTGAAAAGCTGATCCTTCAATTCTG
>JBCDKO010000369.1:0-1595 GCA_038746525.1 Bacteroidota bacterium | reverse complement strand
GCGAAAGCCCGGGTTACCAGACAAATCGCAAGTAAGAATAGAAGGCTGAAGTGTATCGGTATGATTAGTAGGTAGTTGATGATATGGTTGTTCTGTTTAGGCATAGTATTCATAGGTTAGGAGATCAATCGCCCTCCATTTGGTCTAAATTGTGATTTATAATTTATCTGTTCTAACGATTAAGAAGTCGCCTTTCAGTCCATTTTCGAACGGATTGTCATGCGTTGTCTGGCCGCTCAATAAAGTTGGGCTTTTTGCTGAGCCACTAAGGTAGTACGTACTGTAGGAGCTGAGTGTAAATGCTTTTCCTCCTACATGGATCTTTTTCTCCATAAATGAGTCATTAAAAAGCTTTATCTGTCCATCAAACTTGATTTTGTACTCCTGTCCTGGCAAGCACGCTTCTGCTCTATTACCTCCATAGATATAGAGCATATCCTTAGGAGTCTTATCCACAACCGTACTGGCATTGGCTGTATTTGCAGAAAAGCGTCCACCAAAGAAGGTTAAGAGCAGGATGCAAGCCGCAGCTGCGTATCTTATAACTCTACGGTGCAGGGGGATGACATTGGTATCTGACTCCTTGCTCGAATATCTGCCAAGTTCTGGAATTGCTTGTGATATTTTGAACCAAATTTGTTTTCTATTTTCATCACGATCTATAGAAGCTTTTGGGCCCGAAGTAGGGTCATCCAGTCTTTCAAACCACTCTTCAATTGCTTTTCTCTCTTTCTCGGTAGAAAGACCTAAGCCATGTTGCTTTATTAATTCTTTTGTGATCTTCATAGTAATTTCTTGTTTTTAGAATTATGCGCTGTAAGATTAATAATATGTTCAAGCGTGACTTCTACTACTATTGTCGGTTAAGTAAGCCAATCAAGTACCCTCTGAATTGGGAAAAAATATCTGTGACTCAGATGTATAGTTGATGTGTTGATTAAAATATTGATTATCAGGACTTTAATTGTACCTGATTTTTTCAAGGTTACTATTCAGCCATTTGTAATTTTTGAGAAAATATTCTGGTATTGTCCTTCCAATGGAAATAATCTTGTGGAAAATCCATCATACACCGAGTCGGATGCTAAATCTTAGCAACACATCATAAAAGCGCTTTCTTCTCAGGTAAATAAGCTAGAAGATCAGGTGAGCTGAGCACAAACAATAATCGAATTGTTGCTAAGTGTCAGGCATAAAGTGGATCAAGGCCAGCTCCTAGCCAAAAGCTACATCACCTGAACCCGAAACACGTTCAAGCAAATGGTTCGGCAAGCATTGGCCGAGTTAAAGGAAAAAGCAAAAGGGAAAAATCCATAAGGGGTAAACCTAAAAGAAGTGGAGCCCACAACCTTTTATTAGCCCTGAACAACTATCATCGGGAAGTGCTGGCTTTTCTTGCGAATCCTGCAGTCCCCTTTGACAACAATTCAGTCTGAGAGGGATTTGCGAATAATTAAAAGAATCCTTTGAAAAACCCGCCTTTTGGCCCAACTCTTCGTTACTCAAAATTTCAAAAGCCTCATTTACGACCAGTAAACTACGTTTTTGAAATTCTGAAAGCCTCGATTTGAGCCAAAAATCCAGTTTTGCAAAGG
>JBCDKO010000368.1:0-1607 GCA_038746525.1 Bacteroidota bacterium | reverse complement strand
TCGGGCGTAGTAGTTTTAAATTTTGTAAACTCAGCGTCTCCGATAGCTAACTCTGAAATACGAGTTTCTAAAAATTCACAGAGTCCATTTCAGTCTGGCAATACTTTCGAGGGCCTTACTGACGAGAGTGGCAATGTAACCATAGGACCGCTTAACGCCGGAATCTACTATTACAGATTAGATCTTGGTACTAAAGGCTTTCTTATGGAATCTTTTGAAGTCATATCTGGAAGCTCAACTGGTAGAAGTATTGATATTAGTCAATTTATTTCACAAGGAAAGCTTGAAATCGATAATCTGGATCAAAGCTTTAATTACAATTCAGTCAATTATTATCTCATTTCAAGCAGTATTACAACCACCAATAACGATAGCGAAGGAATACTCGAAAATGCTATTCGGGGTGTTTTTGATACGGATAAGATCGTTTTTGAGAGTGTGGTGAGTGGATATTACTATTTATACTTCGAAGTAAATGCCGAATTGATTAGGTCAGAATCTTTTTATAGTCCTTTATTTATTCAAAGGGACTATGATTTTTCATCCAGTTTTACGTTTCCCATTGATCTGGTACTTATGGTAAACAGTTGGGACATCATAGGTTCTGCAGACCTTTCCACCGGAAATACCGTTAATGACGCTTTTAGTTCCATAAGTTTTGATTTGGAAACCATCAATTTTATCTTTAATGACAGTACTACGTTTTCAACAGAATATTCCACTAGTACATTTCCGAATGGATCAACAGATATTTTTTTAGATAATACCACTGTTGATGGGTCATTAGTTTGGCGCATATTAGATGTTTTTTATTTAGCGAATGGTGATTTAACGGTAGAATATTACGATCAGAATTTTAATGATCACGTTGCTACTTTTAAGTAAACTAATACAATTCATATTTAGCAGAATCATAATCCAGTTTGCCATTGTGAAGTTTGATCTTTTTAGGATCATTAAGCCCTATTTGTTTAGGGCTTTTTTATTTTAGGGCTTTTTATTTGGACTAATCAGCCATGCATCATAGCCGGTAAAATTTGCTTGAAGAAGAATCAAATAAATCCTTGTAAAGGGCACCTCTAAAAACCCACTTTCAATTTTTGAGATGATCTTTTTTCCTGATACTTCGTTATCAGAATACTTATTTAGCACCGCTAAACTCCGTTTTTGACGTCTTGTCTCAGAAAAAAAACGCTATCTCAAATTCTTGGACTGAGCTTTTAGAGGTGCCCTAAACTTTGAGACCTTACTAGTAATTCAAAAATACCTTGAGCAAAGACCTGCTGTTGCGATGGTCTATCTTGAGACTTCTACCACAGGCTCTGTCCAAGTTTTCTCAGATGAAGCCATTAAACCATGATAACCCGAAAAATTCGGGTGTTATTCATTGAGATGAGGTAACACGTTGAATAGGAGGCAATTGATTTTGAATGAGAGGACAATATCGTTCCCCAAATTTGAAGAATCAACAATCATTCAGATTGAACATGAAACTACGGTAAATCTATTACTTGAATCAACTAGCCACTATTTGTGGTGAATAATGCAGTCATCCAAAAAAAGGGGTTTTCCCTAAAACAAAATACATTGATAAGTTTGAGTTATGG
>JBCDKO010000367.1:0-1735 GCA_038746525.1 Bacteroidota bacterium | reverse complement strand
CGAAAGGTAGCCGAAGGAAAGATTAAAATGAGTGTCATCAATGCAGTGAGAAATAAATTAATCCACCGAATATTCACTTGTGTTAACCAAAATAGAAAATATGAAAATATTTATGTCAATGCACTTGCTTGAACCATAGAAGTCGGTACTGCTGTTGCCCTTGCCCGACATATCTATCCCGTTCAGTGCTTCATCAAACGTGCTGGACGAACTGCTTATCCCATTCTCTACGCCACTTCCGTACGCGGCATCAAAGGAGCTAAACAAGGCGGTGTAAGCCGTACCCAAGAAGTTGTTGTTGCTCGGTGTGGTCTCGTAGTTGGCGTTCACAGTCAGGGTTACTGTGTCTCCTTTGTTCAAGGAGAGGAAGATCATCGCTCCGGTCCCCTACGTTGGCGCGAGCTTGTAGCTCGTATTTATATTTCAAACCGTCCGAGCTGTAAGCTCGAACTCGCAAAGGAAGTTTATTTGACCTAAGAAACTTTATTTTCAAAGACCTCTCCATTCACCAAGATTTTATCAGGTTTCCAATAGCCTTTCATTAGATCGATTAAATCATGAGGATAATTATCCTTTTCGTTGGCCTTATATTCTTGTGGTAAATTGATGATACAGCTATTCTTATTAAAAGACTTATCCCCGTAAGCACCCACATTAAAGCTTATTGAGCTAGACTTATCTTCATCTTCGTTTCCTGTCCAATAAGATATTCTTGCTCCTAAATCATCAAATTTTTTGTCCCAATTTTTCTTTAAAGCACTTTGGATATAGCCTATACTTAACTCTACCTTTTTCTCTAATGCTTTCTTTTTGCTGTTACCCTTTTCATACCAAACACCGAATAGATTGTAATCATAATCTTTTAGATGAAGCAAAAAATTAAGCACCAGTTCTGTACACTCTTCAACCGACTTCTTTTTTGACTTCCATATAGCACTTATAGAGCGTGTTTTCTCATCCATATTATTCCTATTCTGTTGGGGTATAAATTAACTCAATTCCTTCTATATCATTTTTCTTAAATAAGTTCTGGGTTGCCTTCATTACTCCTTTATCTTGGAAGTGCCATTGGATTGGATTGCCATCAGCCGCTCTTAGTTGCCTATTTGCTTGATCTACTAAACCATCAGATCCTTTAAACCAGTTCTGGAAGTTTCCATCTTTTCCAACAAAGTTCTTCATACCAGATTTGGCATCCAATAACATCCCTCCATCAGTTACTCCATCAAACTTAACCTCGTTTAATAGATAGCTTTGATTAGCATCCATTCCAGTAATCGACTTTTGAAAATCCGCAGCAGCATCACTCATAGTTTCTGAGGTCTTGACCCATTGACCTCCCATTGAAGCCAGATTGTCAGAGTTTTTTAAAGTGTTAAACCCTTTTACTAGTCCTGTAATTACAGCCTTACTCATCCACGGCATAGTAAATGTCTCTCCTATACCGATACCTTCTGCTATCATCATGGTCTCCCTACTCATAGATGGATGGTGAGAGTTATTAGGCCCAATAGTCATCTGTCTGAGTGGGGTTTGTTTCGGCGGAAGTATGGCATGCTGGCTAACCATCCCATGATCTGTACTTTGTAGCTTTAACCCATTTTGTGAGAAGCCTCTTACTATCGGTGATCTCACATACTCCAACCCTTCCAGATCAATCCCGTCCACCACTCGGTTTTCTGCAAACGCATACGTGCTGTTGTGCACGTAATCACTCGCCAGTGGGTCGATCTGT
>JBCDKO010000366.1:0-1801 GCA_038746525.1 Bacteroidota bacterium | reverse complement strand
TTTAAGCAGCTCACCACCGCAGCTTTACGTACTGCTCCACACGATTATGAGCAAATCTCCCTCAATGACATCATCGCAGACAGAGAGGGGTATATTTTGGCTTACCTGAGCAATGAAAACGCAGAGGAAGTAGCCATCCATTGGGATGATTTTACGGTGTATCATGGCAAAACGAATGTGGTTCAAGCTCAAAATTTTTATCCTTTCGGGTTACAGTTTGGAGAGTATCAAAGGACAGCGAGTACGCCGCAGAGATATCTGTTTAATCAGGGAATCGGAGCGATAAATTTTCCAACTGAACGAATTTTCGAGTTGGACGTGGATATGACTAAACATAGAGTTTATGACTATGTGCTCGGAAGGTTCTGGCAAGTGGACCCTTTAGCTAATGTAGCCTCTCAAGAAAGTTGGACATCATATCATTATGCGTTGAATAACCCCATCTTATACAGTGATCCTTATGGTGATTGCCCAAAGTGTTGGAAAGGACTTAAGAGACTATTTTGGGATCCGATTGTAAAAACAAGAAAATGGACGGTTAAGAAGCAAGCTGTCTATGGTACACCAACAAGAACTCAACTTGGGAAGAATATTACTGGTAATTATTTAGGTGATGCAGCATTCCATTTGCTTGGAGGTCCTATATTTCAAAGGGCTTTGGATGGAGACCATAGAGCACAAGGGCAATTAATTATGGGTGGGCTTCTAGCTCTACATCCAGGTAGTAGAAGTCAGTTTAAATCTAGCGGAATAGTTAACAAACTAATCAATGATGCAGATAATGCTTCAGATTTGATGTTTATTGTAGGTAAAAAAGGAGATGATGTTACTAGGTACCTTGATGTCCAGGGAGCTGAGGCAGCTTTCATGGCTGGAGATGAAAGTACTATTTTGTTGCGAGAAGGGGCTTCAATTGAAACAGTGACGGAGGAAATAATTCATTTCAATCAATTTAAAAAGCATGGTGAAAAGTATTTCTTGAAAAATAGAACTAAACTAGAGATCGAAGCTCAAGATCATCTCCTTAAAATCGGTAAAGATGAAGGTTGGTCAGATAAAGTAATGGAAAGAATAAGAAATGCTAAGGAATCGTGGCAACAACTGCTAGAAAAGGAAACACAAAATGGAGGAAGTTAAGGTTTTAGATATTTTCAATATCCCTATTAAGAAACTAGTTGCAATTATTGATTGCAAAAAAGAACCATCAATTGGAGATTACTTAATAGATGATAATGATAATATAGCTTGGAAAATAGAAGGGGTGGTTTTACATATCTCTAAAGATGATCAATCAAGGCCGTTGGTATACATGGATACTAAAAATGAGCTTAGAAGCGTATCATTGAGTTCTGTAGATAGCAAATCAAACATTGAAAGAGGGGATATATATTACTTGAAAAGAAGTAATGTTAGAAAGCTTTAAGTTGAAATTCCTTCAACAGTCGCTCGGCTGTGCCAAGTAAAGAGTATAAAATATGATCCGAATGAGAATGACCATTGAACAAAAAAAGAAAAATAATGGTCACTCGCTACCAACGAGCGACTGGTTGGGTCGGCGGGGTTTAAAGATGGTAGCCACTCAGGTGATGACTATGCCTACGATGCTAATGGCAATATGACAAAGGATTTGAATAAGGGCATCACCCACATCGAGTACAATCACCTGAACTTACCGACACGTGTGGAATGGGCGAATGGACAGGTGCAAGAGACGCTGTATGATGCCAGCGGAATCAAGCTGAGACAGATCGTCTACAAAGGAGGAGTTCCGACGAAGACCACGGACTACGTAGGAAACTTT
>JBCDKO010000365.1:0-1843 GCA_038746525.1 Bacteroidota bacterium | reverse complement strand
TCATGGATCACCTCTGATCTGCCTTTATGACTACGCCTTTTATACGATAAACAAACAACTACTTCCTCTCTCTTATGGTCGAAATCAATAGAGGAAACTCCCCAGTTCTCATCTAGCTCTAATAGGATTTTATAATGATCTCATAATTCCAAAAGTTTTATGCAAAGATCGCAAACCCACACTAAACTCAGTAGAACCCCTAATTTGGACCAGATCCGCTTTTCATTTATTTCTTGATCTTTTACCATGGAGAGACCAGCATAAACATCCTCTTTGATCTTGAACCATTCCTCCACCGCTCTTTTTTCTTCCTCACTACAGATGCCCAGGCTGTGTCTTTGTAGTAGTTCTTTTGTGATTTTCATAACTTTTAATTCTAGTTGATTGAAGCTTCACCATAAGAATCGCCTAAGTGTTGTCAATGGGTACCTCTATTCTGAAAAAAATTAAATGTCAGATAACTACTCCATGTTGTGGACCAACCATTTGAAAAAAGGTGGGTAGAAAAAGCCTTTCGAGTTTGATGCAAAAGACTTTTACAGTAATAGAAGAGGTTCGGTAAGGTTATGATTTCTAGCCAGTTGCTCGCTTAGGTATCTGATAATCTTTTAGCTGCTCTCGCAGATAGTTGAGTGCTTTTGCTATGTGCTTTTTGACGGCATGGTCTAATATAGAAACGGCCGAGGCAATTTCTTTGTTTGTCAAACCTTTCTCCCTACTCATGCGAAATACCTCCTCGCACTTTGGAGGTAATTGGTTAATTAATGTTGCTATTCTTTCTTCTAGCTCGTCGTGAGACAGGGTATTATCGTAATATCGTCAAAAGCCTGAAGCTCTCTTGCAGCCTCTGCAGTATGTTGCTCTGCTCGCTTTTGGTCCCTTAGATAGTCATATATTTTTAGCTTAGCTGCTTTGGCTAAATAAGCTTTCCAAGCTCCTTCCCCTTGCAACGATTCTTGATCTATCTTATCTCTCTTCTCCCATATTGAAGAGAATATCTTGGCCGATATATCTTCGCTTTCGATATGATCATTAAGGTAGCGATAGCAAATAGAGTAGACGTATTTTAGGTGGAATTTGTAAATCACAGTAAAACCTGCAGATGTACTCACATCTGGCTGTTTTAACTGGACTTTCCTTTTGGATATAAACATCGACTTGGTTCAATGATTCATCATAGTTTTATACTTAAGGAATATACCAAATCGCATTATTTAGAATCATTGGAAGGTAAATGTATATTTCAAATCAATTCACACAAAACAAAATGAGTAATTGTTGGGTGTTTCTCGATTTTGTTGCATTTTGGTTTAGTGTCAGAGCCAGTAAAGGTGAAACAAAATGTGTCTATAAAGGAATATTTGCCATGTTCTTACTATTATAGAAGTTTTAGATATCATTTTTGTCGAAAGCCGAAAAATTCTTCTAATGGATTTTCAAACAATCGACAATCAATGCCATTTAGATGAGGTATAGTACACTGGATTTCAGTATATTAGAAGTGTGAAACAGGGAAACAACCGGAATAGTTGCTTCCCTGAAAATTCATCAACGGGAATAGACTCTCATCTAACCGTTTTGTTAAAAATCGAGGATCGCCTTTTCCTCTGATTATCTGGTTCATTCTTCAAAAAACAATCCAGAGTATTCAAGGCTGCCTTGATCACTTCTTTGACCTCCACGAGTTGAAATCAGTCACTTAAAAGTGCTTTTACTCAAGCCAGAGCCAATCTATGTCCGCAAGTATTTAAGTGACTCAACCGAGTGATCGTCACTTTTTTTTATTCGAATGTTCAGTTCGTGAAATGGAAAGGGTTCGGTGTTTTAGCCGTGGATGGCTCTA
>JBCDKO010000364.1:0-1843 GCA_038746525.1 Bacteroidota bacterium | reverse complement strand
GAAGCATTTGATAGCATGGTTTATCACACCAGAGAAATTATACGCCCCGACCGATCGAATCCCAGGCTGCACAAACCCAAAAGATCTTATTATCAAAATTATAAACCACTATGAAAATAAATGCTTAACTAAACGACATTGAATATAGGATCATTAAAAAACTGTATCAACATGATGTAGGCCACCTATTGTAAAGGCATCATATTTCTTAAATGCAGCATAAAATTTTTGCATGATTTCTTTGCTTATAGATATTCTTTCATGAGGATTTCTTTGACTTTTGGCAAACCAATACTCGCAGGTTCTTCTATAAAACGCATGTTTTTGACATTACTTACCTCTGGAATCTGGGGATCAACGATGAATTTTGGCACCTGATTGGAAACAAAATCTAACAGACCTGCTGCTGGATATACAACTAAAGAAGTCCCTGCTACAATAAAAATGTCGGCTTTAGTAGCTAATTCAATTGCCGGCTCAATCATAGGTACCGCTTCTCCAAACCAGACGATGTGAGGCCGGAGTTGTGCGCCTTTTTCACATTTATCCCCTTCTTTGAGCTCCCATCCTTCTAAATCATAAATTAGGTTTGTATATAACGTACTTCTCGCTTTGGAAATCTCGCCATGTAAGTGGAGGACGTCCGTGCTTCCTGCTCTTTCATGTAATGCATCGATGTTTTGCGTAATAACAGAGACTTGAAAATCATTCTCTAGTTCTGCAACGGCTAGGTGACCAGGATTAGGCACGGCCTCTAGGGCTTGTTTCCTACGCTGATTGTAGAATTCCAGTACCAATTTGCGGTTCATGTCCCAGGCTTGTGGTGTGGCAACTTCCGTTACATCATACCCTTCCCAAAGGCCACCTGAATCCCTAAAAGTCTTTAATCCACTTTCTGCGCTAATCCCTGCTCCAGTCAATACCACTATTTTTTTCATTGATGAAACTAATTATAGTTCGTGCTGTTTATGATCGTAAAATTTAATCGTAATCTAATTAAGTATTATCGAAGTGAATCCAAAAACAGTTTTTTCAGTAACACTATTATTTCTATGTGGATTGGTTAAAGGACAGGAACCGGGTTGGGGATTAAAAGGTGGAATCAATTTATCATTTTTTGGCGGAGATATTAACAATTCAGATACCCGAATAGGACTGAACCTTGGAGCATACTATCATCGAATTTTGACTGGCGATTTTGCGATCCAGCCTGAAGCAGCTTTGTCTCTAGAAGGTGACGATGACGTTAGTTTTACCAACTTCAACTTAGGGGCTATGGGTAAATTTAGTCTTGAGGAATTAATGGTTGAATTTGGACCTCAGATTGGGTTAATTCTAGGAGATGATGGTGCAGGTGCTACCGTAGCAAATTTTAGTTTAGGCATTGGCGCAGGTTACAGTTTTAATCGTAAAACCACAGGAGGCCTTAGATACAACATTGGGGTAACTGATGTTTCAGGTAATGAGAATGTGGACGTGACAAATAATACATTATCCATCAATATTTTATATGGATTTTAATATAACGTCAGTTTGGCGAATTGACTAAAGAAAGTACCATTTCTCTTTTATTTTTCATGGAGATGGAAGGTTTTTTGTCAAGGAACTGATAAGCAGCCAAGCAAGCCATTGCATTGTTGAAGGTGTTGTCAAAAGAGCGTGCCTGGTATGCCAGAGATCAAAGATGTATTTGAGGAAATCAATGACGGTTTCAATAATCGCTCTTTTTTTCAGTAGGAACTTATCTTTTATGACCAGAAAATCAACCGAACCCATGCACTGGCCACTATGGTGGATATGGTCGTGCCTCTTTTAGGAAGAAAAAGAATCAGAGATTCCATCG
>JBCDKO010000363.1:0-1854 GCA_038746525.1 Bacteroidota bacterium | reverse complement strand
GCTCAAAGGTAAATCATATGATCTTCTCTACCTTAGAGACGCTACATACTTAATGGTCTAGGCGGACGCTTGAACTGGGGTTTACATCTTGGGACTTATATGGAGGGAAAAGCACACGTGACACGCGTGCGCTAGCAGAGGATACGAGGCACAGCCTCGCACCATCGCAACGGATATGCTCAAAATAGCTGAGGCCTTAGACTATGGCTTCGTATTTCTAAGTTTAATGAAAAATCCTTCATTAAGTTCATCAAATGCAACAATACCGAAATCATCCATACTCCAAATTTTCGCAGGAATTTTTTCTTCGTGATTAGCTTTATTGAAATATTCTTCGCCATACTTATGGAGGAGCATTTGATTTTCCACAAATTTTATTGTTATGTAAGTTGATATTATGACATCACCGGAGCATATATCTGACTCGAAAGTGAAAAAATTACCGTTACATACTGTGCGTAAATATCCATCAGAATAGCAACTCAAAGGATTAGAAAAAATCAGATCATCATTTGTAGCATACTTTACTAAGATTTTACTATTATCAGTTATGTAAATTTCAATTGGCAGATTGAAATGTTTTGCATCATATTCAAATTTAGGTTCTGGGTTTTCTAATAGGACTATCATGTCATTAAACCCGTCTTTGTTTAAATCACATGATACAGAGTCAACTAATCTTTCCTTGTCAAATAATTGATTTTTATTTTCTTCAATTTCTAATTTATTCGTTGCTAAAAGTGTCTCTATTGAGCTTTTTTGATCTGTATTCTTTTTGCAAGAAAAAAAAATAGTAAATAGTGTTATGCCAATAACTATTCTGAATTTAATCATTCTGAAACTTCAAAAATATTTTTGATTGTTTTAAAGTGTTCTTTCCTTTTATCCCTAGATGACGTGTGTTTATTAATTATGTCGATAGCTTTATCGACTGAAGCATCAGTATCATCTGTCACTACTTCTCTTATGCCATACTCAACCCAATAAGCCATAGAAGCTACTTTTCCCTCCTTAAGATTATTGATATTATTTGCGTCGATTTCGATTCCAAACTCAGGATAATCTTTTCTTATTCGAGCATTTATTCTTTCATATTTCCCCTTCCCTGTAACTTGAATAATTCCCCGCCCTCTGTATTTCCAACCATCACCACTTTCAGCATCACCGTTTCCAAGTCGATTGGCATATGCTATGTTAGCGATCATTTCCTTGTTAGCACTCTGACCCTTTGAATCATCCCTTCCATATTTTTTAGCTAAATCGTTAGGTGTTGTTTTTGACCCGTTTTCTCTGAAAGCGCTGAATTGCCGCGGTAGACTACTTACTGAATAATTTAAATTTTCTCCATCTTTAACCTCAAGTTTTGTTCCTGTTTCTTCTCGTAATTGTGCAAAGAAATGAGCTACTTGTAAGTATGTATCCATCTTAAATTTTGCAGCTGCTTCATTGTATGTTTCTACAACTGTATTCAGTGTATCGTTTGTTGCGTCTTTAAAAATCTTTTTCAAATCTGCAACTTTCAATATTCCTCCCACAATCAGCTTAAAATGTTCGCCAAAGGCGATTGGATGAATATATTGATCTTCCTCAATCGGCTTCACGAACACTTTCTTATGCTTCTTGTCATCACCTTGGCAGGTCACTTTGAGGAAGAGCCTGGCTTGCTTATCGTCTTTGAGGGCTTCTTGCTGCTTCTTGTAGTCCTCATCACTTTTCTTGCGCAGCTTCACCTTCACAATGGCCTTGCCCGTATCGTCTATCTTGACTGCATTGATCCAATCTGTCTCTTGGTCATCCCTTATTACCTTGATAGCCGTTTCATCATCTTCGGCCAGCAGCTTTTCCTGGTCGAAG
>JBCDKO010000362.1:0-1921 GCA_038746525.1 Bacteroidota bacterium | reverse complement strand
TAGAGCGAAAAAACAAAGGAATCGGGCGGATGTATGCGCGGGTAATCAAAGATGGAAGCAGTCCATCCTTACGTCCTTTTTTTCATGATCATATGGATAAGAACGCCGAAATTAAAACCGATGAATGGAGAGGATATCGTCCGCTTAAAGCCACTTTCCTCATCTCAAATAGATCGCATCAGGTAAGAAAGGGGAGCATTTCCCCGAGATGCATCGAGCGATCATGATGTTCAAAGCCTGGCTTCGTGGCACCCATCATGCCGTGGAACATCTGCAAGCATATCTAGACGAGTATTGCTATCGGTTTAACCGCCATCTGATGAAGGATAAACTATTTGACCGTCTGATGGATAGAATGGTAGCTCATAGCCCCGTCTATTGCAAAAACTTGAATATTTATTAAGTGCCTACTTCAAAAGATTTTTTAAGTTAAGATGCTTACTATCTTCTCATGCCCTCCGTTCTTAGCAAAGTCCAGTGCAGTTTCTCCATTGTTATTTTTTAAGGTAGTGTTTGCGCCTTTTTCTATCAGTAGCTTAGCTAGTCTCACAGCTCCCTTGAAGCAAACGCCCATTAAAGCAGTGTTTCCTATCATAGCATCTTGTGCATCAATATCTGCTCCATTTTCTATTAGCAACCTAGCAACCGTCTCCTTCCCTAAGTAGGAAGCTAGTACAAGAGGAGTAAAGCCTCTTTCATCCGGTTGGTTTACTATGTCAGGATTGGATTTGATCGCTTCTGTAAGCTCATGTAGTTGTTCGTTTCTAATGAAATTAGTTAGATTCATTGTTTTTTATTTGTTTTTTGTACTTACGGATGCAAGAATCCATGTTTAAAGAAGTAGAGATCTTAATCGTAACCGTTCCGAATACCCAACTACCGATGTAATCATTCAGATTGAGAAGATATCATTTCCTGAAAACAGAGTAATTGGCTTAAATGAAGAAAATGTGAAAATGTTATTTTACAAAGTTTGGTGAATTGAAAATTAAACTGCTTGAATGTCAACTCACTCACTCGTGAGTTAATTACTTATTTTCATAGAAGTAGGCATTTAGTAGATATAAAAAATGGGATCTAGCATACATACGAGCACATTTTAATTTAAAAATCTGCTGATCTGTATGTTTGCTCTATCTAAATGATCCATTTTATTTGTTTCTAGCTTGTCAAAGTTATTTATTAAGAGCCTAGTGTAATGATTTTGTATTTCATTTACTTTTACCAGTGTACGTCCACTCAAAATGTTTAGCTCTGGTATTGTTATAGGTATCTACATATTGCATAAGTTGTTCGACAAGTTGTTGTTTGGAATGCCAAATGCCCCCTTTAAGGACATCTTACTCAAAATATTAAACCATATTTCTATTTGATTGAGCCATGAAGAATAGGTTGGAGTAAAATGCAGCGTGAGTCGTTTTTTGGCGTCTACCCATTCTCTCACCTTGTGGTGTTTAGGTACATTGAGGTTGTCAGCAATGATGTGTAGATGTTTTTTGGGATATTTTCGATAGAGTTTCTTGAGAAATTTAAGGAAGTTTTCATGATGGCTCTTCCCAATAGCCTCAGCAGTAATTTCACCTTGGTGAACAGCTAAAGCAGCCATCAAGGCCACTGTTCCGTTGCGCTTGTAAGTGGTCGTATGTCTTTTGGGGAGCCCACTCTTTAAAGGTAGTTCGGGCTGGCTTGTATCTGGGTTTTCTTGTCTACGGATAGGACCCATGGCCTTTTGATCCTCATTCATGTATAAACCGATCACATTAAGCATTTTCTCCTCAAATTCAGGATCAGTACTTTTCCCACACCAATAAGCTACCTTAGGGGGTTTCAGGTCGTTTTGCTTTAGTATCTGCTGTTCATTAGTTTTGCACATAACAACCAGTTTAGCAATAATTAAGAGAATACAACACGAAAACCCACC
>JBCDKO010000361.1:0-1922 GCA_038746525.1 Bacteroidota bacterium | reverse complement strand
GACTTCCAGTTTACAAAACTGGAAGAGCAGGATTCCACCATCTCATTTGTAGTTACGTAAAGCCTTCTGCTTCACTCACAGCACACCTTGGACTAGCAGGGGGGATTCGGAACGCCCTAAAGCCTGTCCCAAACGGCCTGCTAGGGTGAAACACTAGCAGAAAGTTTATCTATATGGATTACAAATCCATACTTATCTCTGCTTCGGGATGCCCTGCGGAACATCCTGAAGAGCTAGGAGGCATATTTAATCCATTACGAGCTCAAAGACTTCTCCTTCCCAAGTCTCAAAACGTACCAAACCATATTTTTTGCTCCAATGAAAGTTCTTTGTATAGCTTCCTTTAGGTGCTCGAATGTTTAAGCTATCATTTGAATTAAAAAAGTAAGTTAATATATTAGAATATTTTCCAATTTTTACAGTATCTAAATTTAAATAATCATTTGTATAATCACTAAATAAAACATGATAACCGAATACATTCATTCTCTTATATGAATAATCATAATCTTTTGTCAAGTGATATTCATTTAGTTTGATTGTGAAATTAGCGTTTTCATTAATTGAATCATTATTCAATACCATTTCATAACCTAAAAATTGATATACATTTGGTCCATGAGATAGTCTTAGACATTCTGTATAAAATATGGGTTTTTCAATCACATCAAACTTTAATGTATCTCCATTATCACTATGATATTCCAAGAGCTTCGTAGTTTTAAACGGGGCTAACCAAACTAATTCTTCGTTATCTACATTGATTTTAGTACATCCAGAATTACAGCTATAGAAAAACATGGTAAAAGGACTTAGAATAAGCAAGATAAATTGTTGCTTCATTTTATCCTGTTTTGATCCAGTGCACTAAATATATTGGGCATTAAGTGATTTTGAATACTATTATTGGCTCTTTCAGGAGTGTTAATTGCCCGTTCAAAGTTTTTTCCAATTGATTCAAGTGCCTTAACGATTGGTGATCTATTATCAAACAATGGGCTACCTATACCAGTAAGGTCAAGCTCAAAACCTTCCGGTGGTAGTAAAGGGTGTTGATTTCCCTCCGCGACCAATCCATTTGTTTCATTGCCAATACCTATTGTTCCTTGCGCTTCTGTAACAATTTCACCTAGAATAAAGAAGTTATCGATTTCGGCACTTTTTATCAGACCATGCCTTGATTTTGTTTTGGGGTTGAGCGCAGCAGCATTGAAAGTGATTGCTTTTCCGCCTGTGGCCAAGGCATTTGCGGCAGCAAGTCCTCCTCCTAATGAATGACCTACGAATGTTACGTTTTCAACTCCCAGCTCTCTTACTATGTCAACTGCATTATTGGTTGACTGTGGATATTGGGGTTCTAATAGTCCAAGAAACTGTTTAACGTCCGTTACTGCATCAGGAAAATCTCCTGTACCTGCTGTAGCATATACATATTCTGTTGAACCATTTTTATTCGTTCTCTCAAATAAAGCGGATCGAAATCCTGTTTCAGTGTTGTCAAATTCGTTTATACTAATTCCATTTATTTTCTTTTTTGAAAGATTAAACCCAGTTTTTTCTTCTATGAACTCAATTAAGTCATGTTCTAACGTATTTCCATTATTTACATAGTAAACTGCATCCGACAATACAGCTGCTTCATATACACATAATTCTCGTTTTGCAGCGAAGTAGTACATTATGTCCAACGAAACATCCTCATCAGGCATATCCCCCTGATAGGCATAAATACGAAACTTCTCCTCGCCCTTCTCTATTTCGATATCTACACTTATTTTACGATCGCTGATACGTTTGCCTCCCGTAAAGGGCAGCTTATACGCTTTTTCTGCTTCTTCATCGTCATAAGATACCGCCCAGTTGATCTTGTCCAGCTCTAGCTCGTCAGGGTCTTTGTCTAGCACGGCATGGTAGGTGTACTT
>JBCDKO010000360.1:0-1923 GCA_038746525.1 Bacteroidota bacterium | reverse complement strand
TACTGTGGAGCGTTCGCTTAGTGCTTCCAGCACTACTTTCGTCTTGAATTTTGAGGTAAACTTTCTTCTTTTCATTTCAGTAAATTTATAGGGTTTAATAATCCTTAACTTACTGTCCGATTTTTGGGGAGTAATTCATACAAACCAATTTAATTGAGGTCAATACTTATTTAGATCAAGTTTAGATAGTTAAGTGGAGAATACCTTCAAGAAGTTATTCATTTAACCCTGTGATATTTTCCCAGATTTGTTATTATTCTCGTTCAACTTGTCTTTCAACATCTCCATATCCTGGCTAAGTTTAGCCTCTACCATTTAGCATAAACTTGCGTAGTAGTAATTCTGGTATATGGCCAAGCATTTTGCTTACCGATTCTATTGGAACACCATTGCTCAAGGCGACTGTAGTAGTAAAGGTATGTCGCGCCAGGTGAAAGATGAGATTCTTTTCAATACCGCAAATTTTTAATACCTCTTTGAAATATGAATTAAGTTTTTGATTGAAGATTTTTAGAAATACGGTTCCGGCATTCAAAGCGTTGGGATGATCCTTGTATCTGTTCATGATGTTTCGAACTTGTTCGAGCAGAGGGATTCTGGATAGGGGGCCAGTCTTCTGTCAGTTCACGATTAACTAGAGACCGCCATCAATACCTTTGCTAAAGTTCTCATAGGTCAGGTTAGCCGTATCAATATATGCCAATCCGGTAAAGCAACTAGACACAAAGTAGTCTTTCACCATCTGTAGCCGCTCTATCCTATAAGTCCTTGTCGATAATGCGCTGCAGCTTTTCCATGGTGAGCACTTCTTTCTCTGGCCACCTGAAGGTGCATTTAAATTCACCGAACGGCTTCTTCACTAACCAGGCTTTCCTTACTGCATCATTCATGATCTTCTTTAGTATCCTGATGTACTTCATCGAAGTATTGGAATTCAGTTCTTTTTTCGATCTTAAGAAGTACTCGAATTCGGTCACAAAACTGTAGTCTAATTGCTTTAGGTAGTAGTCAGCTTTCTTCTGGTGTTCCTTTACAAATTTAATCAGCTTTCCTTTCAGTGTTCTGAACTTGGTCAGGGTGGTTTTGCTCACATTACTCCCTACTTTTCGTTCCATTTCTTTATTATGAATCTCAACGACTTGTAGCAAAGTTTTCTTTGGAGATTCTTGCCCGGTATACCGGAGTTTTATACTCTCTGCGGACAAGAATTCTTCCATAGATCCCATCTTGTGATAGAGCCTTTAAAAGCTCTTACTTCACTTCTTGGATATAGTGGTTGAGCTCCTGGGTTTTCTCGGCTTTTATCTATCACTTTTCCTGGCTTATAATCCCATCTATCTGGTGCTACTTTTCTTTTCAATGATACCTCTGCTCGTCTTCCATCTACAGTGATTCTTGCGAACAGTGGAAGCCCAGCTTGCGTGGCTTTTGCTTTGTTCGCCCAGATAAGTATTGAGAAGGTTTGTGTCGTTTTCATCGTTTTGTCTCTTTTAAGTAACCGAAATACAGTTTTTATTGAATCATTTTGATTCGCTTGAGACTTAAAAACAACTGTATATCAACTACTTATGAGTAATTCGGGTAACTTTTCAGATAGTTGGAGGTTAATTTACGATAGAGCAGCTCAGGCAGATCGTCAATTTTATTATTTCCCGTCAGTCGGTCATAGAGAAAATCCCAAAAAGAGACGTCTAACTTTCTACATGTTTTTTTTCAGGGAAGCAAAGGTGTCCCTGGCCTTTCTTCCATTGGGGCTTCTGGTAGAACCACTGATTTTTCTTTTTGAAGTAGGCACTTAATAAATATTGAAAATGGGGTTTAGCATGCATATGAGCACATTTGGATTTAGAAATCTGCTGATTTGTAGTACTTGATTTATCTAAATAATCTATTTTCTTTGTTTAAAGCTTGCCAGGGCTATTT
>JBCDKO010000359.1:0-1979 GCA_038746525.1 Bacteroidota bacterium | reverse complement strand
TTAGTAGCAAAGCACACCTTCGAAAACACATTGAAGCTTATACAAGAGCTTACAATCAAAACCATAAGCCGTTCATCTGGAGAAAACGGGAAGTGAAAGGAAGTCAACTTAAAAATAATATAGATAATTTAAGCAATTAGATACTAGATAATTGGGATTATCAAACTTCAAACAATGAGGATAAGGAGTTTATGGAAACTGCTGCACACGAAATCGGACACACTATCTTAAAAGCTTACGGAGGCACTTTTTATTCTTATGGTCACAAAGGAAGTGTAAATACTATTACACAAAAACAAAAATCATCTGCTCCCTCATATCCAATTTCAGGAGAAATTGACATAATGCCATATCTTAAGAAAAACAAATATGGGGGAAAAAGAATGCAACCTAATGTATATAAAAGATCGGTGGCTTCTGAAAAAGATGTGATAAGTCTAATTTGGCAAACGAAATTAGCAGTAAAATGAGAAATTTAGTTTTAATAGCATTTCTTACAATTCAATCTTGCTATGTAAAATACCATGGTTATGTATATGATTTTGATGAGGAAATACCCTTAGAAAATGTACGGATTTATACTGTCGATTCTACAGACTATGTAAATAGCGATAAAATCGGATATTTTAAGCTAAAGAAAAACAAAAAAGTAAAGTATATTATTTTCAAAAAAGAGAACTATCGGAAATTTATTTTAAGTACGCTAGATAGACAACATGAATTTGTGAAAGAAGCTCCTTTTGGAGATACAATTTATTTGACATCTAAGACTAGTGAGCATGTAAGACCATTAATAACGTTGCCTAACAATGACTGTAATTAATTACTTGTTCTCTCCTACTTCTGGAAATCCTCGCGAATTTTCAGTTTGGTACGTATTTCCAAAGTTAAGTGCTAACTCAGCTCTTCGAGATTTGTAATCTCGAAGCATGATCACTGAGTGTATCATGCTACTCCTTCTTTTCGAAATCTATAAAAATCATCAGCACTACTCAATACGTACTTTTTCTCGTTTCTACTATATGAATCCTTTGAAAAACCCGCCTTTTGGCCCAACTCTTCGTTACTCAAAATTTCAAAAGCCTCATTTACGACCAGTAAACTACGTTTTTGAAATTCTGAAAGCCTCGATTTGAGCCAAAAATCCAGTTTTGCAAAGGATTCTATATCTTTTTTCTGGTAAATATATCTGCCCAATTACGTATGGTAAACGTTACAAAATATCATCTACCTTGACTCTTCATTCGATATTCTAATCCATCATCTAAGAACAGAAGATTTGGATTGTCAATCCAATGATAAGAATTCCGGTTTACAAAACTGGAAGAGCGGAGAACATAGATGAGTTTTTTTTAAGCATAAAACGGTTAACATACGAAAAAACGTTTGTTCCTCTCGGAATTCCTGCATTTAGTGGAACACCAGAAAACAAGAATATTGAATTTGAAATAGAAATTTCCGAAAATAACATTGACAATTTCGATATCGAAATTCTATCAAACAATACGATTATTTGCAACGCTTCAAATCAAGATTTAGAATTAAAAACTACAAAAGGAAAACACACTTTTAAATGGGATGGATTTGATAATCACGGAATTTATGATAGTACTGTTTTTACTTCAAACAAAATAAAAGCTCGCATAAAAGGAAAACTTAACGGAAAAGAAAAGACGGCAGAAAGCAGCGAGTTTGCTTTTGAATGCAAAGAAGTGAAATGGGTAGATGTCCAAATTGACAAAAACACAAAACGTATAGATGTTACACTTCGAGTAAACCTAAAAGATGGTGGTGCAAGAGGTATAGAATGTACTGAACAAGTTGTTGCACCAGACCCAGTCATCATAAAAGAATGTCCGTGGGATAAGATTCCTAAAGGGGATTTGATTACGAATAAACCTCCGTTTAAGACAAGAACTAAAAGTTTTAAAAACTTAGAACAACTCGCATTGGAAGGATTGAACTACCATCGGGGTAGA
>JBCDKO010000358.1:0-2062 GCA_038746525.1 Bacteroidota bacterium | reverse complement strand
TCGTTTGATAAATGTTCTCTGTATGAAGTAGTTTTAACGGAAAAATGGGAAGAAATACCCCCCTTATACCTGAGTACTAAAAGTAGTGAAAAAAAATTAAAACACAGTTACTTATTACATACCCTTAACTAAACGACATTGGTATACAATCTATCTTCCCGTCGAATTTTATTCCGTTCCTCTGCATCAGCAACCCTTCTCACGGGGTTTATTACCTTTCCCACGGGTAGTGGCGGCTTCCCCACGCCATGAGAAAGATCATAAAAACCGAGGGGAAAAATATACATCCACGATTATTTCAGTTTTTTCTTTAGCCACTGGAGTACCTCTCTCAGCCTTTTCTCGTCTTTCCAAACGACGGACTCACCGGCTTCATGGATCTCATTCACCGCTTATTTCAAAAAGCTTGTTGGGCTTGGTCCCGTAGCGGTTTGTACTCACTGGTTTCTGCTTGTTCCCTGTTCTCAATCGCTCTGATGTTCCATATAAATAGGTTTTATGATATCAAAATAAAGTTCGGTTTTGGAAAGAAGGATTATGAATTCGATAATAAAGCTTCGAGATTACAGTACCTTGAATAACTAAGGGGTCATATAAAAATTTAGATAAATCAAAGCGATGAAGCCGTTTCAGGATTTGAACCAATCATCTAATGACGAACTCTTGAATTGAGTCGTCTTCAGTGAATGATATATGTTAGCTTCAAGGATGATTAATGTGGCTTCGTTAAACTTCATAGTCGATAAGCTATTGCTTACCTAAGGGCGAGACCATAGGTTCATCTTATTTTTTCAATCACTATCAAACAAGATCACAATACCTTTTTCTATCTCAAGAATTTGTCATCCCAAAAGTTATCACTATATCTAAAATTAAAATATCTCATGTAATTCTCTCAAATCTGGTATACCCTTTGACTTGTTGAAATCATGCGTTTTATTATTTAATTAAGATCAATTCTATCAGCATATATTCATTGATTGCTCTTGCAAAATATAAACTTCACTCTCATTGATTCTGCGAGTGGATGGAAGTGTAAATGGGAACTTTAGCATTGAATTTATGCAAAAAACGATTTTAAAATCTCGGCCAATTTCTTTTCTAACTGTAGGGCACCTCTAAAAACTCAGTTCAAGAATTTGAGGTAGCGTTTTTTTCTGAGACAAGACGTCAAAACGGAGTTTAGCAGCGTTAAATAAGTATTTTGACATTGAAGTATCAGGAAAAAAGATCATTTCAAAAATTGAGAGTGGGTTTTAGAGGCGTTCTATATTAATTTCTTGACGGTAGATGTCGACCTGACATCATCTGTACATATGAAAGTAAATAATTTGTTATCGTCTAAATTTTTAGATGTAGAATTTCTTCCTCAAATATCTCTGTTTTTCCCTATTCAATCCCTTCGATGTAGTTGTTAAAAATATCAATTGCTATTGAATCACTTTCCTCTCCTGGAATATAGCAGATTTTAAAGAAAGAAATCTTAAAGAAGATAAACCAACTAGTAAATAGTTGTGAATTGGTAACTGTGAGGGTCTTTTTAGGGTTAGATCAAAAGAAACCGACAGCTGTAAATGAAGCCATTTTGAGATATTAATGTGATCTAATTTTTTGAAGTAGGCACTTAATAAATATTCAAGTTTTTGCAGTAGACCGGGCTATGAGCTACCATTCTATCCATCAGACGGTCAAATAGTTTATCCTTCATCAGATGGCGGTTAAACCGATAGCAATACTCGTCTAGATAGGCTTGCAGATGTTCCACAGCATGATGGGTGCCACGGAGCCAGGCTTTGAACATCATGATCGCTCGATGCATCTGGGGAAAATGCTCCCCTTTCTTACCTGATGTGCTCTGTGTGAGATGAGGGTAAGTGGCTTTAAGCGGACGATATCCTTTCCATTCATCGGTTTTAATTTCGGGTTCTTATCTATATGATCATGAAAAAAGGGACGTAAGGATGGGCTGCTTCCATTTTTGATTACCCGCGCATACATCCGCCCGATTCCTTTGTTTTTTCGCTCTAAAGCGACAGCAACGAGCTTTTTATCCTCATTTTGG
>JBCDKO010000357.1:0-2070 GCA_038746525.1 Bacteroidota bacterium | reverse complement strand
TTTGAAGAGGGCCTTGCAGCAAAAGTACAAGGGACCATCCACTTAGATAAAGTTACATTAGGGGAGCCACTAGACTTTTTTTTAGCGTACTCTTCAGTAGCTGCTTTTGGTTTACAAGGATCCTCGGCGTATGCCTATGCCTGTGCCTTTCAAAATGCCTTTATCCGTTACCGCAATGATTTGCAATCGAAGGGGCTGCGAAAAGGGCGTTCTTTCTCTCTTTGTTGGGGTGCCTGGGATCGGGATGGAGCCATTACACCTAAACATCTTCCGCCACGCTTGAAACAGATCCGTGAGAAAGGTATGGATTTGATCAATGCTCCTTCAGGTTTTGTGATGATGCAAAACAGTTTGAGACTTTCTTCGGAAGTAGTGGCTCTGGTGGCAGTTGAAGATAAACTAACAGCGATGAAATCATTAGGGTTTGAATCGCTGATCTCGGATTCAAAGAGAATAGAATCACTCCTTAGTTCTTTTCAAAACGGTGAGATCCTGAAATCAGAATTCTTACGTCTGCTAAAAACCTTCCGTTTGAAAGAATTGGATGTATATACGCTGAAAAGGGTCATCAATTCAATACAAAGATCAGAAAAAGGGGCGAAACAGCCTGGTTTGGATAATGGCACGATGCTTCAAAATCAATCTACGAATGGCACGACCAAATCTATTCCATTAAAAAGCCGCTTCAACAAACAACTCGTACAATCTACCTCAACAGATTCTGTCACAGTGGGTAATCAATCTCATGTTATAGAAAATGTTAAAATATTATTAAGCAAGGTATTAAAATTAGATTACCATCGATTAGATGTCCGCCGGTCGTTTCAGGACTATGGGTTAGATTCCATTACTGCAGTGCAGTTTGCTACACTTTTGGAGAAAGCATTGCAACGATCGATACCTCCGAATGCCTTTATTGAGTATCCTAACATCGAATTATTAACGTTTCATTTGACTCAGGAAGGAGGAAAGTCTATTGAAGTATCAACATAAGAGTTCATAGACCATGCAGCCTACCACCTAATATGGTGAAAAAAGAAAAACAAAATCCAATTTTTACACAAATGAGCAATTATCCAGACAAGGCAATGGCCGAGGTATTTGCAGGGACTCGATCCAATGTGAAGGCATTGAATAAGCGTCCTATTGAAGAGAAGCTATCCCCAAGATCGATAAGCTTTAGTTATCTTTTTTTCTCCGATGTACGGAAGGATATTTCAGACTGGGAAAAGTATTGTTTCACCAGAGAATTGGTAGAATTTGCTGATGCTTCAGGTTTTGAAGCGGTTTATTTTCCTGAACGACATTTTTATGAATTTGGAAGTATCTACGCGAATAATGGGATTATGGCGGCCTATTTTGCTCCTTTGACTCAGCATGTTCGCCTACGCACGGCCGCCATCACCAGCACGCTGCACCACCCTGTAGAAATTGTGGAGAATTGGGCAATGATTGATATTTTATCCAATGGTCGGGTAGATCTGGGGTTTGGAGATGGTTGGAATGAAGCAGACTTTATTCTCTCTCCGGATACTTGTAGATCGAAATACACACTAAGCTAAAATGATAAAAATGGAAACTAAAACAAAATATCTGGATATCCTGGAGGAACTTTTTAGACAAAATGAAATAGCGTCATCATCTAATACTACACCAGTTGGTCAGAAGGAACTCCTTCACAATGGTTCCATGGAACCATTACTGATTACAGGCGTATCCGGTTGCTTCCCGGGCTGTGAGAGTGTCAGCCAATTTTGGGAAGCGATAGATCAGGATAAATCCTTAATCACAGAGATTCCCGAAGACCGTTTCAGCTGGAAGGACTATTACGCCCCAACGCGCTCAGAAGCAAACAAAATGGTTACAAAGTGGGGCGGTTTCATCCCTGATATTGCCTCTTTTGATCCGGATTTTTTTCAGATTTCTCCCGCTGAGGCGGAGGAAATGGACCCACGTCAACGCTTATTGTTGATGTCTACCTGGCATACGTTAGAGGATGCAGGAATTGCTCCTCTGTCCTTAAAAGGAAGCAATACTGGTATTTTCATTGGCTGTGAAGCCAATGAGTAC
>JBCDKO010000356.1:0-2126 GCA_038746525.1 Bacteroidota bacterium | reverse complement strand
TCCTAGCGCACTGCATCACTTTTTTGTGTGCTTAGCGAGGGGGCTCTCTTCTGCCTGATGGAGTCAAATCAAAATTGCACTTTTTTTATATCTCTGTTTCTTATGCAATTATATGAGCTCGGGGTTTAGCCGCGTTAAATAAGTATTTTGATAACGAAGTATCAGGAAAAAAGAGCATCTCAAAAATTGAAAGTGGGTTTTTAGAGGTGCCCTACATTCATCGGCAAGAGATTATTCAGAAATTAAAGGGTTAATTGACGTTTTACTTATTGAATAAACCACAAGTTACAAACTTGCAGCAGTCAGGGGGTTCAATAGTTTCTTAACTGATATAGGTCAATATCTATTTCCGCTCCCAATTTGTCACACATTTTAATTATTTGTTTATTAAAATGAACACTTGGTTTTTCTTCATCAGCGATTTCTACTACTATATCTATTACAGCTTTTAACTTATTTTTACAAATATATTGACTAAGAACAGATAACTTATTTTTAAATTTTTTCTCAAATTGAAGAAAAACGTCTTCAGAATCTAAAGTTTTAATGAATCCTGTAGAAAACTCCCAAACTGTTTCTTGCCTAACACGATTTTTACTATTCTTTCTAATCAACCCTTGATGTAAAAGAATTTTATCTCCTTTCGTCCAAGATTGCGTTGGAGTTACTTTAATGAGTTCAGTAAGTTCATCTAACGGAAAATATTCTCCAAATATTACTAATATCAACTTGATCTGGGTTTCAAATTTTTCCATATCAATTAGTAAAATATCCAGTGAATATAGGTTCTCCTTGTCCTCCTTTTCTAAAGATCAGAATCTCGCCTGTATCTGTATGCTTATAAAGGTCATATCTCGAAATTTTAGCACTACGTCCTAAAAATTCTCGCTTTATAGCATGTGCATCTAAACCTGAATTTTTAAGCAAGTCGTCAGGTATCTTCTTAACATTTTTCCAACTTCTTCCTGCGGCTCCAAGAGATTTAAAAGTCTGCGTACTTCCCCTAGCCACCACTATTGCCTTATTGGCTTTGTAGAAATTCTTGACATATCGTAGTAGTCCAACCTTTGGAACCGGTGCAATAGTGGTGGCAACATTTATGATTACATTCCCGGCTGCTGTCTGAGCACTGTGTATTCTTTCTATCAGGAGATCTTCGGTCAACTCAAACTCCTTGTGCATCTCCCGATTAAACTCTTCCTGAAGAAAATCAAAATGTTCCTGGTCTACGATCGTTCCCACCAACCGAGGTGAAAGTTCATTTATTGGACCTAAGTCTAACCTCGAACCCCAATGAAACAAATCAGATATCCCTCTTCCAATATGCTGCGCAAAAGGACTCCAACCGATACCTGTGGGGCTACCCCAATTCATGGTGGCACCACCACTTGTAGTGAGGGTATGCTCTATTCCTGTTGGGCTAAATAAGGCGCCACCCAAAGTGCCACCACCCACAAAACCACCGGCTGCCCAGGTCCAGTCATTACCACTCCACTTAACCGGATTCCAGTCACCCGAAGAGGCTACACCCGCACCATATCCTCCCACAGCAGTGTTCAGGCCGAAAGCATTGGACAGCCCTGCTGTGGCCGTAGAGAGTGCCGAAGATGTAAAGGAACTTGAATAATGGTTCCAAAAATTTCCTCCTCCCTGACTTTCCGCAGTTACTACAAGTTTGCAATCGGAAACACTATCCATCCAAAAGCTCAATAGCAAAAAGATCTTTAACACCCGCATAAACTCTTGCACTTAAATAGGTCTAATCTTCTACTTGTTCGGACTAGAAACGCTGTTAGGGGATTATCTTGATGTATCCCGCAGGTTATAAACTTGCCGTAGCTGTGGTACGACTGAGCTGATTGGTTATTATTCATTTTTTATATCCATTTTCTTTTTCCCTAAAACAAGAGCTACAAGCTCATGCTCACTCATCTATTATTTGATTTTCTTCAAGGCTTTCTGAGCTTCTTTCGATATCGTTTTATCCTTATCTTCTAGCAACCGTTGTAAAATTTCTTTCACTTTTGGAGATTTGATTTTGCTCATGGCTGCAACAAACATATGCCTTGATTCTCCATTGTTTTCATCCTGAACAATCGCTACCATATCATCCAGGTATTCTTCTG
>JBCDKO010000355.1:0-2160 GCA_038746525.1 Bacteroidota bacterium | reverse complement strand
TGCCTGTCGATGAGGTATAAAGCGGCTTAACGATAGACTCATCTATTCGACCGGTTACTTTTGCTTGAAAAATAGCTTATGCCAACCATAGTCATCTTCATAGAGATTCAAACTCTTTCCTGATAACATCTTCCCTGTAGAAGAATAAAGGTCGTACTGAGGAGCTGAGAAGCTTTTTCCAAACACTCAACTAATTTAATTCACAAATAATACTTTAAAAAATAAACAAATACTTCTCGGAGTGGACTCATTACTTAAGAAATTGAAATATACGCTCATTGTGGTTGTCCTTAAATCTGGCTCAAAGTCATTAGGATATTGAATAAAAATGCACGTACATCGTAAATGAAACTATATTTTTAGTTAATCAAGAAAAGGATTTTATTACATTATATAATTAAAGAATTCTTCTTTGAAATGCTAAATTACAATATCATGAATAGACCTACTTTTTTCTTTTCAATTCATTAAATATTTTTATTTATGTTTCCAGATATTAGTAGCGCCTTTTGGACTAAAATCTTAGAGCAAAAACCTAAAGCCAATACGCTTGCATTGAGACTTTTAACAGATAGGTTATACAGAGGCATTGAATTGAATAGTGTTTCCAAAGAAGAGGCGATTGCCGAGTTATATTCGTTCTTTAATAAATATAAGTCCATGTGTAAATTGGAATTTGAATTTATTAACAATCAACTCAAGTAAAAATGAAAAATAAATTATATGCTCTTAAAGAGGCTCAAGATCTTTTAGAGGAAGGTGTAACAGCAATAGTAGGTGCTGATGAGTCACTTCTAAAACAGCTCCCTAAAGGAAAATGGATTGGGGGTACGATGCCCTATTTCATGGCTGAAAATGGGGGTACTTTCTCTCAAGACAAGGTTTTTTTGCATCATTTAGATGATCGTTTTCAGATTAACCAAATAAAACACTACGAAGAACATCAATTGGAAAGTATTTTCGATGACTATCCCACTTGGGGTGTCTCATTTATTATTATACCCTCGCTTTCTGAAGTGGCTTTCCGCTATCCTTTTGTGACAAATAAGAACATTGACGTACTAAAGTCACCACTCATTGGGTGGCTTTCAGGAGTCCTATGGGATAATGTTGGCAAGGTTGATCCTAAAGTTATTGATGGGCAGACCTGTACATTCTATGGTAATCAAGCATTGGTAATGCACTGTGACCTACCCAAAAATGTTAACCCATCGTTAGGAACCATCAATATTTTGGAACCTACGGGGCCAATCATAGAGTTTGAGGAAGAAACCACTGAAATTTCGGAAGCGATCATAGACGGCAAGAAGCAAAATCTCTACGAATATCTCAAAAGCTCAAATGCGGGCATTCAACAACCATTTATTACAGATGTTAGTGGTTCCTTAATAAACACTAGTATTAAAGAACTAGACGATACCAACAAGTTAGTGAAAGTATGGACACCAACCTGGCCAGGTTATCAGTATCAGTTGTCTAAAGTTGTTGACAACTATGAAGAAAAGTTTGAAAATGAGCTTAAAGCGATCAACAAAGAAATGGTATTTAATTGTAATTGCTTGTATAATTATCTTTTTGGTAACCTAGAAGGTAAAAAGATTGGTGATGTAACCGGATTAATCACATTTGGCGAGATTGCTTATTTACTCCTAGATCAGACAATGGTTTATCTTACGCTTGAGGAAGAAGAACATGATCATCAATCAGTAATTGCTTGATGATCGCTTCAATGAAATAATTAAGTAGTAGGAGAAAACTACAAGCTTCACTATTTGCAGTTGTTACAATTAACAATTGTGAGCTTGCAGTTGCCAACATAGACTTCTATCCCTGATTCTCAATCAGTTGCTAGGTGCATTTTGTGTTGTTGGTTAGCGACGTTTCTTCTAAATGGTCTTCATAACTGTAATGAATTTCTTGCTGTGCACCATGTTACGTGTGAAGTTCTGTTATAATCTTTCCCCGCCTTTCCTATTGCCAGATGAATGGTATTTGAGCTAGACAACAATAAGTTGTAAGTAGGGCCTGCTGAGAAACGTTTTTTCAATTCAAAAAACACGTTTATGTGGTCAAAAGATACTGTTTAGTAAATTTCTTTTTCAATAGGTGCAAGGTTTTCGAGCAGATGCTTCCATTTTCCGTGCACTGAAAAAGCTCGAT
>JBCDKO010000354.1:0-2171 GCA_038746525.1 Bacteroidota bacterium | reverse complement strand
GAACAAGGAATTGAACGAGGCATTGAACAAAAAACTTTTCAAGCAATTTCGAATGCAATTGAACAAGGAATTTTGACTTTGGAACAAATTGCGGAAATGCTAGAGGTATCGATGGATACAGTAATCCAAGTCAAGAATTCCGTAGAAAAATAGCCGAACGCACAACATATGCTATGAATGAATAGGATTTCATCGGTCAAGATATTTCGTGAGGACTTGAAAATCCGCCACAATTTTTAAATTTAATTCAAGGCGTGTGGCTATGTGCGTGACGAGAGATTAGTACTTTCTAACCCCTACTCATCATAGCTGATCGTTATCGGCAATACGAAAATCCAAAATTTACCGTTCAAATCCATGAAATGTGTTTTTTGTAAGGGAGATTTGATGAAAAGCAAGAGCATTGAACACATAATCCCAGAAAACTTGGTATTTATTTTACTTTTCTTAATATTGTTGTAGACTAAAAAATTAGCGTATAAAGATTTCGATAAACAATGCTATGAAAAGTTGACTACATAAAGCTTTATAAATGATATTACTCTTTAGATATTACTCTTTAACTGTAAAAATTACCTGCGCAATCATCTTCAATTAGTGAAACTCTTCAAAGGTTATTTATCATAACTCATGACATATTTTTTATTTAACATAACTATTTAAAATGGGATTATTCGACAAATTAAAACAAGCAGCTAACTTTGTTACAGGAAACTCAGCTATAGTCAATATCAGAACAGAAAGCCCTGTTAATAGTAAAAGTGCTCCGATAAAGTTTATTATTGATGCTCAAACAAAAGATTCTTCTGTCAACGTGAGAAACGTATATCTGAAAATAAGATCTGTAGAACAAGTAGAAGTATTAGATTCAGACACACACACAGATGAGGATGGTAAGACTCATAGAAGTAGCGAAGTAGTCCGGGAAAGTGAAACAGTTTTCTCAATTGATTTACAAGTCTCTGGAAGTGAAGAGTTGGCGCCTAACAGTTCACATAGTTGGGAATTTGAATATAATATCCCCTCTAGTGAGAACCCTACTTATAGAGGACGTAAAGCTCAACATATTTGGCAAATGTATGCAGGATTAGACACTGCTGGAAATGATCCAGACAGTGGATGGAATACGTTCGAGGTATCTTGTTGATTTTCTCTTTACAAAGGGGTGCAAAAAATCCTCTCCAAGAAAGTTGACTTGACTTCGATCCCTCATATAGATAGAAGTCAAGCCTTTATGATTTCTCCAACTTTTTTACCTCTTTATATTAATTGTTATCATTTCTTTATCTAGGTTCATCATGAAAATTATTTTCTAACTAGAAAAGTGGTTTTTAAGAATTTAACTGTAGTTTTTGCTGATTAATTTCAACATGTGAAACCTCAGGAGAAGATTTTTTGAATCATTTTTGAGGTTTTTAGTATTCAGAATGAGTCTTTGGAACCTCGTCATTTGGAAGCCTGGAAAGCAATGCTTGCTCACTTGGCATCTTCTGATGTTTTGACTGTAATCTATGGAAGCTATGATTTCTAGATTAAAGACTTCAGGCTGCATTTTCGATTTGACAGAAAGTTCTTGACAGTAAAATGAATTACAAGGAGTATTGTATTGGATATAAGGATTTCATTGTTCAACCTAGATAAACTTTAAAACTAATTGAGATTCCTGTAAATACAGATTTGAAAAATGAAAGAAAGCAAAAGAGAAAAAATTAGATCTATTGAAGTAGGCACTTAGTAAATAGTCAAGTTTTTGCAGTAGACCGGGCTATGAGCCACCATTCTATCCATCAGACGGTCAAATATTTTACCTTTCATCAGATGGCGGTTAAACCGATAGCAATACTCGTCTAGATATGCTTGCAGATGTTCCACGGCATGATGGGTGCCACGGAGCCAGGCTTTGAACATCATGATCGCTCGATGCATCTGGGGGAAATGCTCCCCTTTCTTACCTGATGCCGCTCTGTGTGAGATGAGGGAAGGTAGCTTTAAGCGGACGATATCCTCTCCATTCATCGGTTTTGATTTCAGCGTTCTTATCTATATGATCATGAAAAAAAGGACGTAAGGATGAACTGCTTCCATCTTTGATTACCCGCGCATACATCCGCCCGATTCCTTTGTTTTTTCGCTCTAAAGCCACAGCAACGAGCTTTTTATCCTCATTTTGG
>JBCDKO010000353.1:0-2287 GCA_038746525.1 Bacteroidota bacterium | reverse complement strand
TCCCAATGCAGCAGGGATCGATGTTTCAAGTAAAGACCCTGTGGTCAGCGTGCCAAAAGATCGGGCAAAGGACCACATCAGCACTTTCGGGGCATTTACCTGCGATCTACATGAAATCGCCAAGTGGTTGCTAAGTTGCCGTATTGAGACCGTGGCGATGGAAAGCACCCGTTTTTATTGGAAAGCGCTTCATTTTATGCCTCTATTTCAAAAATTTTTAAAAAGCTGAGGTACCCCTTTTACTTACTTGTTTGACTATTACTCTAGAGGGCTTACCATAAGCTATGAGTAGAAAACTAAACATAAATTCACAATGAAGGTAACCACAGAATTACTGGAGCGCCATGGCATGGGGCTTTGTACAGAAGAGGAAAAGAAGGCCATAAAGCTATGGTTTGAAACACTTGATGATCCTTCCATGAATCTTCCTGTCACTCCGGAGGTTAATGAGGACCGGATCTGGTCGAAGATGTCTCAGTCTGTGCCTGAGTTGCAAGGTTATGGAGGTGCTCCTACCCTCCCCCTGCATCTTAGAGTGGTGCGATATGCAGCAGCTGCATGCATCATTTTTGCAGCATTCTTTGGAGGAAGGTTTTCTGCTAGCACAGCCAATGCCAATGAAACGATAGATAAGTCATCGAAAGACATGTTGTATGTTTTTGGTGGGAATGGTGCAGAAGGTTACTTGTCTGGCGATCAATTCAAGGTTGGTTTTGATGGTGTACTGAGACTTTACAATAACTCCTTTTCACAAAAAACTATTCATTTAGGCAACACTTCTTTCGTATTGGACTCCTACCAGACGTACTTCCTTAGTGGCTCAGCTGAAAAGCCCAGGTTGATCAGTAGAAAATTCAAGTCAGCTGATCAATCTTGGAAAATGGAATTAAAAGGTAGCTTCTTCATTCACAGAACGGACAAATATTTCTGATCCAAAATAAAACATTATCAACTACCTAAGAACTATATCGACACTTACTTGTAACGTTATTCCGGCTGCCGTAAAGCGCATCGCAGCCGAATGCCGGAATCTAATGACTATTAGTGCAATATTCTTTTCAGCTAATTCCTATGAAGTACAAAACAGCCAAGATTCGGGACTTATTGACCAGCTAAGTCTTGGAATAGATAAAGCAATAACAGGCAGTCCTTTTGGAGAGGTTCAGTTCACCAATTTTTATCAAGGAGTCAGCCTTCACTATAATTTATCCGTTTCCACCAAACGAGAGATTGATCTAAAAGCAGGCTAACGTAAATGACGTGACAGAAATCACTACAAATGAACAAAGCGAGATAATACACGTTGATAAACTTTAGTAAAGTTTTCCTCACGGTAATTGTAGCATCTCGTTTACAGCCATACCTCATTGATCATTTGTGCCTTTAAAGAAAATCATAGGTAAAATACACCCTTGGCCCGGGCTAGCCTCCGAGCTGAGGGTGTTTATTTTAGGAATAACCCGTAGCATCTGGGTGTTTCAAGAAATAAGAAGCTGGGTTTATGCAGACAGACAATCAGCAAATTCAGATGCTTATACATATTCCCCTTTTGTTGAGCAAGCATCTGGAGATAAAATCATTAAACTCATAACCATCAACTTCCGAGTCACGGGTGGTGAAAAAGCGTTCGGGAGTTTTGTAGAAGCCCCTTGTAAATTCCAGCTGGCCCTCACTCCTACTTTAATACCGGCTAAATCTCCTTTATCGATTGTTAACCAGATTAACCATAAACCAATTATTAACAAGGAAAGAAAAATAGTTAACCCGCGTATTCACCACAAATAGTGGCGGGTTGATTCAAGTAATTGATTTACCGTAGTTGAATATTCATAATAATAATTTTTGATTCCTCAAATTTGGGGAACGATTTTGTCCTCTCATTCAAAATCAATTACCTCCTATTCAACGTGTTACCTCATCTCAATGAATAACACCCGAATTTTTCCATCTAACTTCCCTTCAGAGCAGGTGTAATATCTAGGGACAGTATGCCCATTTTTAGCATTAGCTTCTTGATATTGGCGATTGTTTTCTCTTTAATCAGTTCTTGGTAAAATTCAGTGTCGATGGGTTGATAAGGGTTCTTTTTTAACCATCCTATTCCAGATGATTACCGCGAGTTTTCTGGCCGTTGCAGTAATAGCCGTCCCTCGACCTTTCTGATAAGCTTTTCGTTTGAAGAATCGGGTCAATACTCCATCTTTTGTTCGATCCATCGTATTAGCCGCATTTCTTAATGCAAGTGCGAGCATGTTGCTCCCCTTTGGGGTGCTGCTTGAGATGACTT
>JBCDKO010000352.1:0-2316 GCA_038746525.1 Bacteroidota bacterium | reverse complement strand
GCGATTGACACTCAATTAGAACATCATCCGCTACGTTCCGATTTAAAGCAAAGAGTCAAAGACGGAGTATACCATATACAACATGTGAACTCTACTCATCACAGGCTAAAAAAATGGATTGAAAATCAGTTTTGGGGAGTATCTACCAAGTACCTACACCAATACCTTAATTGGTTCAGAATCAAACAGACGCTAAAAGGAAGCAGACAGTTGCTGGCAGATTTTACCCAGATCACTGCTCAGGATGTGAAGGCCTATCAGAGATATGGAAATCTGCAACATAGGTATGAAATACTAACATCAACGCAAACCTAAACTAGAGCCAAGTGCTTTTAGTCAGCTATTTTATGTTACATCGCCGCCTCAGCGGTGCAATGTCTTGAAATTCGGGTTAACTTTCGCTTCATCCAATATCCAAATGAATTTTTGAAAAATCGATAAAACAATTCCAATCGATAAAATAAATTCTGTTCAGTCTTTCGTTGAAAAATTACGCTACAAGCATTCTTAAGAGACACTAATCAACACATTTGCTTTTACCATTTCCAATCAACAGTTGACCCTGGGTGGTTGGGAGTGAACATGGCCCAGTGGCTATAATTCTGTTTAATCCTTTCGCTTCAAAACCATCATTTTTCATGCGTCTCATTAAACAAAAACCTATTATAACTATTTATCCGCTTTTTTGTTTGCATCAAATTACCTTGAAACATACATTTGTTTTTCCAGAATGATTCTAAATAAGTCAAAAGGTATATTCCTGAGTGACTGATTTATAAAGAACATCAACCTAATTGTATGTTTTTATCCAAAAGAAAAAGAAAACAGCTAGATATAAGAACGGAAGATGGTTTTACTGATCTCTACAAAAATCACGTTGACTTTGTATTTCTTCTTTGTTACCGCTATCTGCGCGATAAAAGCCTCAGTGAAGATATTACTTCCAAAATTTTTGCTTCACTTTGGGAACGTAGAAACGAGTTATATGAAGACTCCTGGCAGGCGGATTCATGGAAGCGGTATTTAACCAAAGCGGTGAAGCACAAACTTTACGATCACGTAAGAAGCCAGGAACGTGTCAAAAATTTCGAGTCAGAAGCAGCACGTACCTTTCAAACTTCAGACAATACCACAGAAAAAGAATTGTTTTTTGGAGAACTGGCTGGTCAGGTTAATGACATTGTGACCCAATTGCCTCCTAAGTGCAGGCAAGTCTTTTTACTAAGTCGAAAACAAGGCTTAACCAATAAAGAAATAGCAAAAAACCTGGCCATATCAGACCATGCAGTAAAAAAGCATATTGCAAAGGCGTTGAATTACTTGCGGGATAACCTTTCGGGATATTCTGTACCTAAACGAGCCACAGGTTCTTAAAGAATCCTTTGCAAAACTGGATTTTTTGTTCAAATTAAGGCTTTCGGAATTTCAAAAACGTAGTTTACTCGTAACTTCTCAATAGTTGGAGGTAACCAAAATCTATTTATTCCGTTTTTTGTAAAGTATATGATTCTACCTCTCATCTAAAAGACCTATACCCCATAGAGTGAGCTTGCCACTGGTTAGTTATTTAATGCAAGTTATAAGAGAACAAAAAGAAGAGATTTGCCAAAGAGTCTATGTCTGTGCTATCTGCATAATACTTTAATAGACCACAAAACTCACTCAAGTGATAACATTCTTGACTTCACCCTTCAGCTCAATTTTTGATTTTTGCAACCTATAGGATTTAAAGTTTCTAACTCGATAAAATCCTGATTGCTTTTCATATTCTTTTGGAATATTAAGTGTGAAATAATCTTTTAGAAAGCTCAAGTAAGCAGGTGAATAAATTGCAGTTGGATCATCAATTTGTAAGTTTTTAAAATGATTGAAATAATCTGAAGGAAGACTGTCAACAAATACTCTGAAAAGACTATTATACATGGGAAACATTGTCTTAAAACTTGCTCCAGAATAGCTTATTTCTGCAAATTCATAGTTGATAAGCCAATCTGAAAGACTATTTAATGCTCTATATTTATTGAAAAATTTTATCTCCAGGTCTATTACTGAATCAACTTTTTGCTTAAATGTGTGATAGAAAGAGACGAAATCTAGCGATGAATTTAACGGGCCATAAATATTGGTATATCCAAGTTGCTCTTTTTTGGCTAAAAGTAGTCATTTATTGCCTTGCTAGTGTCTAATTGCTTAAATTATCTATATTATTTTTAAGTTGACTTCCTTTCACTTCCCGTTTTCTCCAGATGAACGGCTTATGGTTTTGATTATATGCCTTTGTATATGCCTCGATGTGTTTTCGAAGGTGTTCTTTGC
>JBCDKO010000351.1:0-2368 GCA_038746525.1 Bacteroidota bacterium | reverse complement strand
TTGGGCTTAAAGCATCGCATTTGCCTTCATCGTTCACATCTATGATAGGGCCTGCTGAGAAACGTTTTTTCAATTCAAAAAACACGTTTATGTGGTCAAAAGATACTGTTTAGTAAATTTCTTTTTCAATAGGTGCAAGGTCTTCGAGCAGATGCTTCCATTTTCGGTGCACTGAAAAATCTCGATTTCGAGATTTTTCAACTAGTCACAGGTACATCAGCTACGTCGTTCGCTGCGGATCGAAGCATAAGCATACATCTTCACCTTGCTGCCTAGTATCTGATACACCTGTGACTTTCTCAGCAAGCCCTAAGTATGGAATGCAACTAGAACTAAAGTTCTAATGTGCGTAACATCAGTTATTTAATAAAATCGATCAAAACTAACTTTCAATTGCTTTCTTTCTTCTCCATTTTTTCATAGTTAGTAAGCAATTCTTCTAACTGAGAAGCCTTGATTTTTTTCGCGATTATTTCTTTTTTTTCATTCAAAAGATAAATAGTCGGAGTAGTAAATGCATCGTAAACCTGCTGATAATTTATTTCATAAGTTCTTGTCCCATTTGTATTGGTCCAATCTTGTAATGCCATTTCCTCAATGTAATTATTCATTTTAGTCATTGAAGTATCTGCAGAGACAGTGTAAACACCTACATCAAATGAGGTGCTATCAATAAAAGCTTTCAAAATAGGAGTCTCTTTTTTACAATGCCCGCAATCCGGATCATAGAAATAAATCACCGAATACTTATTGGTCAAATCATATAAAGATTTAGGCTGTCTATTCAAACCTTGTAATACCAAATTAGGTGCCACCATACCGATCAAACTGTTGCGAAGCTGGTCTGCTTTTTCTTTTAAATTACTTTTCAGTTGATCATTGGCCCAAAAATCCATCTTACCGGTTAGAAAGTATTTATCGACTAAGTGAACATAGACTTCATCAAAACCCATAATTTTTGAAGTCTGGTATTTGATCGTCAAATGCCAAACCAAATATTGATACGTCTCCTCATCTTTCTTAGCTACCTCAATCAATTGATCCACTGCTTTTTTTATGTCATCAGGGACTGGACGAATTAGGTTATCCAAGTAATGATCGACCTTTTGTTTATAAATAGGCGTAGACAACCTAAGTAGCACTGGATTTCCCAAATCAATATGATCCCAAAAATGGTCGCGATGGTAAGAAAATCTGGCTTCTTGATTGTTTATATATTCTTCATCAGGAATTCCTGAGCGTTTGTTAGCACCTAATATAGTTGCCATAATACTATTGGAATACGCATCTATAATCCCCTGTACATAAGCTTCTACCTTATCATTAATCACCTCAAATTTATTCTGGGCTTCAGTTTTAGCTTCTTCTGTGCTTGTGCTATCTCTCAACACTGCGATAAATGGAGCTGCTTCTTGGTTTCGTTGCATATTGAAGCGCATGTTATCAAAAAAGAGTTGATTTTCCATATCTCCTTCCACTTCTATAGAATCAATAAATGCTTCAGAGCCGGTTTTCAAAGTAAAGAGTTGGTCCTCTCCAATAACCAGATCAAACAATAAGTTTCCATTTTGAGCTAAGAAATACATCCCTTTATCTAAAGGCTCTTTACCTGAGAAAAGAAAATCACCACCTTTACCGAGATAATAAGCAGTATCTTTTGCATAGGTCTTCCCTGAAAAATAGTATCCAAGTAGTAATTCCTGCTCTTGAGTGCCTTTGATCTTTACTTCAATTTCATATCCCTGACCGTGGCCCACACGAATTACAAAAAAACATAGTGAGTATAAAAGCGATAGCTTCAGCATTAACTTCTTCATCAAAAACAAAATTTATTTAGTACCTCTTTTAAAACCTAGGATTTATGTGGAGTAGTATCATTACATTGAAAATCTTTCGCTTATTAACCAAAAAGTGTTGTATAAGATGCAAAAATACCATTCTGCAAATTAGGATGAATAGAACTTCTCACCATCAACTAAAATTTCTATATCTGTGTATAATATTTGTTGGTAACTCTTTTAAAATAATCGTTCATCAACTAATATTTTTATGGTTTAGACACAGCCAAAAAACAAACCATCAACTCGCATTCAGGACCACCAAAGTCTTTTAAGAGTTAAAAATTCATACATAAAAGTAACCCCCTGAAACCTTTTAAAGTTACTACTACAATTTGACTCAACATTTTGTAAATTCCGATAAAACAGTTTTTGATGTATTATTGAGTCCACTCTGAAAAGTGGCTATCTACAGACGGGTATTTTATTATCACATGTAATTTCTCGTATAGATTTGAATAAAAGTCTTCTTAAATTCATCCAATACATTTCTTGTACAGCTTGAAAAAGTGTACATGAAATCACTTGAT
>JBCDKO010000350.1:0-2380 GCA_038746525.1 Bacteroidota bacterium | reverse complement strand
TTCGAGCTTTTTCAGTGCACGAAAAATGGAAGCATCTGCTCGAAAACCTTGCACCTATTGAAAAAGAAATTTACTAAACAGTATCTTTTGACCACATAAACGTGTTTTTTGAATTGAAAAAACGTTTCTCAGCAGGCCCTAATTAGAAACACCACTGATGAAGGGCTAAGTAGTCGATTTAAAGGAGATCGTATTCCGAATCGCTCCTACTTTTTTTCTAATGCCAATGCCAGCTACCAGATTAGTTCTCCGCTGAGGAAAAATCAATCCATCAATCAATTTGTCAATACTCGCTATATGCATTCTTTATTTCGTTCCTGGGAGAGTGCCGGCATTCGTAAATTTGCTATTGAGATCCTCTCTCAAAATACTTATGGGTTGGTGCAACAAGATATAATTCTGTTACTCTAAGGACTGCGAATAAAAGCCAATTACAGCACGTGATTGGTTTTTTTTATGTCTAAAAGCCGATTTGAGAAGGGTCATCGCTTTACTAAAAATCGCACTGAAAATGAATTAGGAAATCATTTAAGCTTAAAGAATCCTTTGCAAAACTGGGATTTTGGCTCAAATCGAGGCTTTCAGAATTTCAAAAACGTAGTTTACTGGTCGTAAATGAGGCTTTTGAAATTTTGAGTAACGAAGAGTTGGGCCAAAAGGTGGGTTTTTCAAAGGATTCTTAAAACATATCAAGAGGCAAATATTTCATTCGCTTTTTTAGTCTGAAAAGAACAGCAAATAGCTGTACACATTACCTGTGTTTTGAAGCTCTATCGCAACGAGTACGAAATTCGCAACGAGTGTGAAAACTCAGAAATTAATTTTCTGGAAAATCAAAAGAGCAGCCTTAAACTATGATGTGGATTTTAGTTCAATCAACTCGACATGGACCCAATCATTGATTCTCCATTTTCATTCTCCTCAATCCCATACATATCCGGTTGATACAGCCCCATAATGTTATCAGCTAAATCCATTATTTGCCTTGACCATTTGAAATCAGCAACAATAGGTTTCTTTTCACCTGATCTTGCGTCTACTGATGCTGGAAGCGTCAAATTCAAAAGCACATCAATAAAAAGAAAAGAAGACCTGAACGCACCGGGGGAACTAGAGGTACAATGAAGGTAGGTGAAGGAGATGATGGGATAGGAGTTAGTCAAACAATAGATGTCAGAAGCACAGCTTGGCAGGCAATTCCGAATCCAAAACCAAAAATTTCAAGGCGTTTAGCGAAGGAAAAATCTGATAAGAATGTTTCTGTATTGACTTCCAATTCAACTCAAAGATGAAAGATGCTTTCCACGGATTTAGATAGTCTAAATCACTATCTGATCATCCAGGATTTAAAGAATGAAATAAGGAAAAATCCTGATTAGAGGTACAGGATTATTTTGAAGGCGATCAAAACTTCGGAATCAAAATAGGTGCAGAGGATCATAAGGGAGTTTTGTCGGAATGGCTATGCTGGAAAACACTAAAATCAGTTACCCACTTCTTTCTCATAACACCGTCTTAGGATGCAATTTGGTTCATCTTAAACCGAACCCTACTTTTGTTGTTTATAATCACCCTGAATAACAGAATTGTTTCTTAAGAAAGCCAATACCGAAAAAAGGTTAGACTTCAGGACTCCTGAGGGTTTTGGCTTATTATATGAAGCGCATGCCAGAAAGTTGTTTACCATCTGTTTTAGCAGAATCAAAAACAGAGAAGAGGCAGAGGAAATCGTACATGACATCTTCTATTCCGTATGGGAGAGAAGAGAAGACATCACCGACAAAAATGGTTCGATTGAACGGTATCTGATGAGATCAGCTAAGCTCAAAACAATTGATTTTTTTCGAAGACAAACAAATTCCTCTAGCAATATGGTTTGTAAGTTGGAAGAACATTTTCATATAGAAAACTGTACTGAGAATATTTTGTCTTTCGTTGAGCTCAAAGAGCAGGTAAATCAGCTGGTAGATCAATTGCCCATCACTTGTAGGAAAGTTTATAAGCTGAGTCGAGAAAAAGGTCTCAGCAATAAAGAAGTAGCATCCGCTTTGTTAATTTCTGAGAAAACAGTAGAGTCCCATATGACGAAAGCGTTGGCTCATCTGCGTAAAAATCTGGCAGAATATACTACGTTCATTTTGTTAATCTCCCTTCTATTTTAAAAAAGTTGCTTTTTTGACTCAGAGGTCTGGTTCATTGGTGCGCTTTATTAATAAATCGCACCATGGTGATGATCAATTCGGATTCTTGTTTTGTGCGGTTTTCAAATATTCCTTTCTGGCTATCTGCCTGTAAGTCCTGGGCTTGCTCAGACTTTTCAATTTCGAGATAAGTTCCTCCGGGTTTTTCACTTCCCTCTCAAGGTCTAAACCCTGGCCCA
>JBCDKO010000349.1:0-2448 GCA_038746525.1 Bacteroidota bacterium | reverse complement strand
GTACCTGGCAGCATGGTGGGCACGTTAGTACAGTTCGTTTCGATGTAGGAGACAAGGGCAAATCTTGAAGTTTCCATTAATTTGGTTTATTGTCATTTTGCGATTTTCAAGCGTAAGATTGCTCACAAACAAAATCACAAAAACGATGAAAATTTTTGTTAAACTTTTAATCATTACATTATTATCATGAGCAATTCATTAAACGCCCAAGTAAAAGATTACTTGACCGATCCACAACTTGATCGTGGAACAAAGGAATTCTTACAAGCCCTTAATACTTCTGGTGGACCTGCTTTGGAAACACTTTCAAAAGGGGACGCTCGCCAAGTATTGATTGACGCACAAAATGCAGTAGAGGTTGACCTTTCAGGAATCGAAGAATCAGAAAAAACGATTCAGGAAGACGGCCATACCATCAATTTGAACATTGTCCGTCCAGCCGGGGTGGGTGAAGAACTACCAGTATTCATCTACATTCATGGTGGCGGATGGATTTTGGGTGATTATCCAACCCACAAGCGTATGGTTAGAGACCTGGTCGTTCGCTCGGGAGCTGCTGCTGTTTTTGTGAATTACACGCCTTCTCCGGAAGCACAATATCCCACGGCCATCAATGAGATCTATGCGGCCACAAAATGGGTTTCAGAAAATGGAAAACAAATCAATGTGGACGGTTCCAGACTTGCTGTAGTAGGTAACAGTGTAGGTGGGAATATGGCTACCGTTACTACACTTCTAGCTAAAGAAAAAGGTGGTCCGGACATAAAACTTCAGGTTTTACTATGGCCTGTAACTGATGCTTCTTTCGAGCAAGCATCATATAAAGCCTATGGTGAAGATCGATTTCTCACCACTCCAATCATGAAATGGATGTGGGATCAATACACTACAAATCCTGAAGAGAGAAAGTCGATTTATGCTTCTCCACTGCAAGCATCAATAGATCAGTTGAAAGGATTACCTCCTGCATTGATACAGGTGGCTGAAAGCGATATCCTACGGGATGAGGCGGAAGCTTATGGCAGAAAATTAGATGGGGCAGGAGTTCTTGTTACAACTGTCCGATATAATGGAATGATCCATGATTTCGGATTATTGAATTTCCTGGCTGAGCTACCTTCAACAAAATCAATGTTTGACCATGCCGGAGCTGAGTTGAAAAAATATCTTTTTGAGTAAAATGATTTGACGAACCCTAATCAAACCCTTCCTAAGGTAAGAAGAGTTTTATGACCAAGCGCTAATTGGTTCTACAGGGATATAATTGAAAGTCGCTAACAAACGACATAACACATGCCTCTAAGTAGTCACTTGAAAATAAAATGCAAATCCGCTAGATTGCAGATATCAGTAGAGTCCGAGGCATGTGTCATATCCGGACCGTTAGAAACAATTATGAGAATCCTTTTAGCTTCATTACTCTTCTTATTTTGCTTTTTTGAAATGAAAGGACAACAATTCATTTCTTTTGAAGAGATAAAATATAATAACGAAATAAAGTTTCCTTTTGCAGTTAGTACAGATCGCAATAGCCAAAAAATTGCAACTCGACTAAACAAGCCATTGCAAAATATTATTTTCTACGATGAAGATATAATCAATAATGAAAATATAAATAAGCTTACGAAACACTTATTCATACGAAATGACTCTATTGATCAGTCTGGGATAAGCTATCTCGATTACAAAATTGAACAATCACAAAATTTTCTAAGAATTACCGTAGATATTGATTGGGCAGGACGCCCATATCCAGTAGGCGCTGAATCCGAACAATTGCATTTTGATTTAATGACCGGAGAATACATTACTTTCCCTGATTTAATTGAAACGTCAAAGTACTTTGAGTTTTTAGATCAGTTCTGGTTAGAAACTTGTAATAATTCTATTCGAGAATCTCATCAGTGTGCTCATGGTAACGAAACTGATAATTATGAGTCAACAGAAACTTTTAAACTTGAAGGCAAGTGTGAATTTCAATGTCACAAAATAAACTACAAATTTGTCTTAGGCTTGGATTCCGTTCTATTAGGTAATAATACGAATTGCTTCCCCATGCTTGGAGAAATTGCAACTACGGCAGCTCTAAATACATCAAAGTGAATCTGTTCAAGGAATATTTAAGCGAATATGGGAAATGGATTTTTGCATTAACTAAAGAATACGCTCCAATTGAACCTACATATCATTTCGTGGGAAAGATTGACAATAAGTATAAGATCTCAATGACTCTATCAGAAGCAACAGATAATAGCTATGAGGGTCAATATACATACTGGTCTCAAAAGAAAAACATTTTATACTCATATATAACAATCCTTTTAGAGTCAGCACAAAAGTATATCACTGTTCATCATTAGGCGAGCGTTTTAGTTTGCAGCCCTAAAGAAGTTTCCTGAATTTTAAGCCATTGCCAAGCTCAATTCTTTAGTAGTGATACCTGTTGCC
>JBCDKO010000348.1:0-2456 GCA_038746525.1 Bacteroidota bacterium | reverse complement strand
GAACAAAGAACCTGTACGGTTATCGAGGACCTCACCTTGCTGGATGACCATCAAGAGTGGCCGGGTTTAGCCACCCTCCTTTGTATAGAAGCCCGGAGAATGGAGAAACCAACCGGCAAAACCACCACCTCAACCCGATACTACATCAGCAGTAAAAAAGAAAAAGCGCAGGTCTTTAATGCAAACATTCGTGCGCATTGGCGCATAGAAAACCATCTTCACTGGATGCTGGATGTCCTCTTTTAAGAAGATGCGAGTAGAAAACGGAAGGGATATAGTGCGGAGAACTTTAGTATCATCAACAAAATGGCGCTCACATTGATCGAAAGAAACACCGATAAAATACCCAAGTCACAGAAAATCTAGCGAGCAGCTTACAATAGTCAATACAGAGAAAAACTACTTAATTTTTAAATGCGATTGCCTTGGTACTTCACCGAATGGATTACCTCCTACAACCTCATTGAGTCCTAATCGTGGTAAGTCAATCAATCCAGGCGACTGTGAATTTTGAATTTCGTTCTTGTAATCCCCTAAGTAGCCCTCTAGGCTGAATTCATTGGCCCAAGACTTTTGTCGAATACCTGCTTTAAAATGAACTCCGTAGGCACGGTAACCATCGTAAAATCGTTCAACGGTTTGCGGCTGTAATGCTCCTAGGTCATTGGGGATGGCTACATCTATTTCATAGTTGTTATCTGTGTAGTCGAAAATGCCACCTGCAGCGATAAATAACCCACTACTATCACTAGCGTAGCTCAAATGGTTAGTAAACCGATGGGTATTGAAAGAATCGTATCGGTAGGATATTAATCCTGCAATTCCTTCATAAATAGTTAGTGATACGAGATTTACCGCTCCTCCTAATGCATCTGCACCAAATTGGATAGGGACTAAACCTTCGTACACTTCTATTCGATTTACCGCGTTGATAGGAACATTAGCTATTCCAAAAGCGTAAGACATAAAATTGAGTGGCATCCCATCAAAGAAAAATCGGATTTGGTCATTTGATAGTCCATTGAGCGCAAATCGAGTATTTGACCCAAGGCCTCCTGCTCTTTGCACACTTATTCCTTCCGTTTTTGCCATCACCTCTCTAAGATCGGCCGATTGTAATTTGACTTCCTTGGTTTCAATGACATCAACTGCCTCTGCGGAGTTTTCTTTTCTTCCCTTTGCTGATTCAGCACTTATCACTACGGTTTCTAGTGATTGAATTTCCTCTTCTAGGATAAAATCGATGGGATGTTACGGATTTTGCAGTCACTTCTGATGTTTTTACCGTTGTCTTAAATCCGAACATCTGAACCGACATTTGATGATTTCCTGGTAGACCAGCATTAATAGTGAAGTTCCCATCAAGGTTCGTGGTTGTACTCTTTCGAAGAGAGTCTAATTTAATATGAGCGAAAATTACAGGATTCCCTGAAAGATCTGCTACTTTACCTTCAATGGCGTGATTCTGAGTATTTTGCGCTATCAATGAAAATGCTTGCATGAGCAAGAGTGTATTTAGAAGGTATTACAACATCTTTACGACTTGACAACGTGAAGATCGAAGTAACCTTTCAAAGAGATTCTATCTTCACGATCCTTACTGATTGCAAGAAGAGACGAATTTTCTACGATGTAGTAGGCTTTGAGAATGGGGAACTTCACTTGATGAAAAAGTGTGTTGTTGGTGGGAGTGGCTTGATAGCCACATTGGGTACACTGATGGGTCCGCCCCGGCTTTCCCTGGCAATAGTGGGTGTGTTGACATTTTTCACAAATGAACCATCGGGCCATTTAAGTTGAGCAAGGTGGTCATAGCAAGCCTGGTCATCAGGGAATTGTTGCTGGAACTGGAAGAGGGTGAGGCTTTGGTATTTTTTCTCCATGATTTTGATGGTTAAATATTACTTTCAGTTACTGAAAAACAATGGTTTAACCAAGCGATACCGCCATCAAAAATAAAATATTTACTAAGTGCCTACTTCAAAAAAAATGTCTTGGACAATTTCAAATGTGACATTCTTGTCCTGAAATCGACTGTAACAAATATTGAGCATATCTGCGGAAAAAGCATAGTAAGCCTTTGTGAACCCTTCTCGGGTACTCAAATCGAAGTGTTGTATCGAGTCTTTACTATGTTCTGAGGTTTCCTTCAATACTAATTTGCAAATAGGCTTTTAATATGTTAGCGCAGCATTTATACAAATTTTGGTCTGGCTTTTCTGGGTGGTATTTCTCTTTTTGGACAACAATTGAATCAGGGAAGGGATATTTTCTAGCTTTGTTTGACTTGTTAAGTCTCAACCAAGCTGATACAAAACTACTGAATTACTCCCCATTTATAGGACAGTTATTAAGCAAAGTTAAGTTAGATATTTAAAGATACAATTATTATTATAATATATAACGTTATGCAGATGAGGGGGTCTGGGGGAGACTCGCAACTTGTGGATAAATGT
>JBCDKO010000347.1:0-2512 GCA_038746525.1 Bacteroidota bacterium | reverse complement strand
GGCGACCAAAATCTATGAAAATGGCATGATCAACTTTTTTCTTGATTTAGATTCAGGTCCAACAACAGCATAAATTCGGGCCTCTTAAGGTGAAAAAATCACTTTTCATCCTTTTCTTACAGACACTAGTTAAATCCCTGGCCCAAAGAGGCAAAACCGCTACTGGTTGGTTTTACGGCCTTAAACTACACCTGATCATTGATCCGCTCGGAGAGTTGATCAGCTTGGTGTTTTCTTCTGGCAATAAATCCGAGGTAAATCAGCAACTCATCTTAGCACTCACTCAAAAAATAACCGAAGGAAAAAGCTTTGGAGATGCTGGTTACCTATCAGCTAAGCTGGTGGAGATCCTCATTGAAAAAGGGCGTTGGCTGATGAGTAAGATTCGAAGGAATATGAAAAATAAGCTCATGCCTATAAAAGATAAGTTCCTACTGAAAAAAAGAGCGATTATTGAAACCGTCATTGATTTCCTCAAATACATCTTTGATCTCTGGCATACCAGGCACCGCGCTATCGACAACGCCTTCAACAATGCAATGGCTTGCTTGGCGGCTTATCAGTTCCTTGACAAAAAACCTTCCATCTCCATGAAAAATAAAAGAAAAATGGTACTTTCTTTAGTCAATTCGCCGAACTGACGTTATGTTAAAAAGTTTATGTTTTTCTAACAGCAAAAAAATAGAGCAAGAATCCTATTGCTACACTCACTGCCTCTATGCCCCAAGCCATTGCGTTATCACCATCCAACTTTAATGAATCAATTACGATAAGTCCTAAACCACCAAAGAGAATGATGAGTCCCCACTTTAGTGAATTTTGTTTGTTAGTTTCTTGCTGAAAAAGATTTGTTGTATGTTCATTCACCAAGTTTCTATCAATCAACTTTCTTTTAAGAGAGTAATTGGTAAGTATGTTCACAAATAAAATTATGGACCCAAAAACAGAGATAATCGCAATTATTGGTACTAAATCATTCATAATTTCTAATTTTTTGTTTAATCTTTTCTTAAATCATTTCTTACAAAGAGTAGACAGAAATCGATTTCTAAAATGTTGCAACTCAAAAAATATTTCCATCAACTTATTGCAACAATTTGATTGAATTATTTGACTTACCTATATGAATGAAAGATCAGGAACTAGTTAGTCAGGTCTTGAAAGGAAGTGACACTGCTTTTAGACTACTCATTGAAAGGTATCAAAGGTTAGTGGTACATATGGTTGCAAGGATAATAGACTCCGCTATGGATAGAGAGGAGATATGCCAAGATGTCTTCATTAAAATTTATGACAAATTGAGTACGTTTAAATTTGATGCGAAGCTTTCAACTTGGATTGCGACAATCGCTTATCGAACAGCGGTGAATTTTGCCAAGAAGAAAAAAATAGATCAAGTGGATCTGGAAGCGGTCTCCTTCAAGATCGGAGCTGAAGTCTCTATGGCTGAAGAGAAAGATATGAAACAATTTATTCATCGGTTAGTGGATCAATTGCCTGTCAATTATAAAACAGTATTGACGTTGTTTTATCTGGATGGATTTAGCTATCCCGAAATTGTAGAAGTAACCGGCATGCCGGAAGGAACGGTAAAGAATTATATTCACAGGGCACGAATTAAATTAAAAAGCATTGTGGAACAATATGCAAAGCAAGAGGTGGCATTGCTATGAAAATTGAAAACTGGATTGATGAAGCATTAAAGACCGAAATAAACTTTGAGTTAAGCAAAGGCTTTAAGAATAGTGTTCTGACCGCTATTAAAAAGAAAGAATTACGTAGTGAGCAAAAAGTTTATTTGCTTATAGTACTAGGGGTTATTTTGATGGTTTTGGCCGGATACGTTTGTATTGCGCTGTTCTTTCCTGATTTGATACAAAAAATGAGTCAAGAAAAAGTGAATAAACTTATTCCTACAGCTGTTATTGCGGTAGTACTCATTGCTTTGGTTCAATATCTTGATAAGAAATTGATCAAGGAGCGAGGGATGGTGAATTAGATGTGTTAGAGAAAGGTGTATCTATGGGTTCCCAAAGTTCTATTTTTCTTCCCTCGTGATCCATGATCCAACCGAATTTTCCGTATTCATATTCTTCGACTTCTCCGATTATTTGGACACCCTCTTTTTTTCATATAGTGTACTTTCATTTATAAGTATTTAATTCACTTAAAACGTACTGGCGGAATAATTCATCTTACGATTTATGTTGATTTGCTTTTGAATTATTATGCTCATTTCAGGTGTAATTTTATTTATAACGTTATATAAAATTCCTATAAGCTTATTCATCTTTAGTTATTTGTGCTTGAGATTTTAAGTTTACGTTCATTTCATGGTTCTATTTTAAACAAATAATTATTATGCTAGAGACAATGTCGTTTAGTTAAGCATTTATTTTCATAGTGGTTTATAATTTTGATAATAAGATCTTTTGGGTTTGTGCAGCCTGGGATTCGATCGGTCGGGGCGTATAATTTCTCTGGTGTGATAAACCATGCTATCGAATGCTTC
>JBCDKO010000346.1:0-2527 GCA_038746525.1 Bacteroidota bacterium | reverse complement strand
GTAGATAAGCGAGATACAATAGACCTGACCGTGAATGCGAACTACGAACGTGCGCCAAGTAACAACAACTTTTTGGGTACGGCTTATGATGTCTTGTTCAACTCTTTTGATGCGGCGTATGGTAGCGGGGTGGAGCATGGGGTGAGCAGTTCGTCCAATGTATTTGATGAGGCACTGAACGGGATAGATATGTCGGGCAAGGGCAACAGCAGCACCGCACCGAGAGCGTTTTTGAATTACATCTTCTTTGATCAGGAAATGAACTATGTGCGAGCGGGCTTTTTACAGATCACCACCGCAGCGCAAGGAATCGGCGTACACGAAACGATCAGCCTAAACGACATCATTGCAGATCGTGAAGGCTACATTTTGGCTTATCTTTCAAATGAGAATCAAGAAGCAGTGAATGTTCACTTTGATGATTTTATGGTGTATCATGGGAAGACGAATGTGGTGAGTGCGCAGGACTACTACCCTGGCGGATTTACCTTTAATGAGCATCAAAGAACTGCTTCAGTAAAGAATAAATGGAAGTTCCAGAGTAAAGAATGGTTACCAGAGCTACGAGTTTATGACTTTGGTCCAAGAGGCTGGGATCCACTTACCTGGCGAACCAATGCGCAAGATATATTAGCCGATCAGTTCCCGGATCAGTCGCCGTATTCGCTGTTTAGAAATAATCCGATTCGATACTCAGATCCCGATGGGCGTTTCCCGATAGATATTCACATCAGAAGTTTTGCACCATTCGAGAATTTTGGGTTTGGTATATGGAAAGGAGATAATCGAGGTTTTAGTAATTCCTTGGATGCTTCTTCAAGAATTAGACAAGTCTCGTCTTATGAAACCACGACTCGTTCAGGAAGAACTAGAGCGTACGGAAATCTTTCTTCAAGTATATATGGGGCATTTGCGTACTCGGAAGCGTATGTAAACGGTGGGCAGTCTGCCTCTATTGAAAACGGAAATATCAATACACATTTGTATGGAAATAATGATGCCCTTTTTATAAGAACTGATGGTACTCCTATAGACGGTGGTCCATCGTGGGATATTGATGTACATTCTGACTTGAGTATTGACGTAGCTGATGGAGAAAATGGAAATCAGATTTTAAGTATTGTAGGATCGGTAAGCGGTGATCAATTTCCTAATGCAGAAGGGTTTGTTAATGATGCAGATGGCAATTCTATTTTTCTTGGAGCTTTTGTCACAGAATCAGGTTCTAATAACGGACCCTTTGTAACATTAATGGGAGATAAAAACAAGCAAATGTTCAATGTCAACATCTCTATTCAAGTTAATCAAGAGGGCATCTTCCAAGGTGTAATGCAAGGAGACAAGCTGATTTCCATTGATGAATGGAACAAGCAATTTGACGACAACTAATTCCAATCAAATGAATATAGCTGGAATTAGGCTTTCCCTTATCCTAACCGGAGTATTGATTGTATCGGCATTTATGCCAATGCTCAATGTTTTAATACTGCTATTAAACGGGGGAATTGTTGGGACAATTTTATATTTTTTTGACGATACTCATTTGTACGTAACTTGGGTAAACTTAGTACTCGCGATCATAGTACTTATTTTATTTTATAGAAATAAGAAACAACTGAACTCAATAATGATTGGAGTGCTGACTCTAGTTTTCCTCTTACCTTTTTATATGTATTTTCTTGAAGGCAACTACTCAGAAGATGTACCGTATTTTCTTCAGTCATTAGTAGGTGGGTTATTAACGGGATTAACAATAATGATAGTTGAGTATCTTAAGTATAAACAAAAGCAATAGAATTGTACAAGGGGAATTAGCATAGATGAAGCACTAAAAGGTGACCATATTTTGAATATTACAGGAACTATTAGTGGTGATGATTTCCTCAACAGTCGCTCGGCTGTGTCGAGTGATGAATATAAAATATGATCTGAATGAGAATCACCATTGAACAAAAAAGAAAAACAATGGTCACTCGCTACTAGCGAGCGACTGGGTGGAGCGATGATCTTTCTAAGTGTAGACAAGCGAGATACAATAGACCTGACCGTGAATGCGAACTACGAACGTGCGCCAAGTAACAACAACTTTTTGGGTACGGCTCAAGCTCAAAATTTTTATCCTTTCGGGTTACAGTTTGGTGAGTATCAAAGGACAGCGAGTACGCCTCAGAGATTTAAGTTCCAGGGTAAGGAAAGAGTGGCAGAGCTAGGGTTAGATGACTTTGGAGCTAGGTTCTATATGCCTGATTTGGGCCGCTGGATGTCTCCGGACCCCCTTGCGCACGAATATATGAGCTTTTCATTATACAATTTTGTACTTAATAATCCGATTAATGCCATTGATCCAGATGGGAAAAGAGTATTCTTTGTTGCGGGTGCAGGTAATGATCCTGATGGATGGAATTACGTAAATCGTTTTGGTACTGCATTTACTCAAGCAGGTATTGGAGGCTTTATTCCTATAGCGGCAACAGGAGGAAAAGTAAATGATATATTATTTACTTCACGATATAGACACTCTAGTTTT
>JBCDKO010000345.1:0-2550 GCA_038746525.1 Bacteroidota bacterium | reverse complement strand
TAGTGTCTCTAAGAAAACAGTACCTTTTAAGAGAAAACAATGTTTTTAGCTCATAGAGCGTGTTTTTTGAGATTTCGATGAACCAATAGTCATTGAATCTATTTGAGAGATTTTAATGAAAACGCCATAAAACCACAGGTTAACTTTCACTTTGTCAAAAAAGCGAATGAATTTTTGAAAATCGATAAAAAGACGCTAAGGGACAAGATAAATTCGACTCAGTCTTTCGCTAAAAAACTATGCTATAAAGCGTCAATGGCGTGTTTTTCGTCTTTTCTTAGAGACACTAGATTAGTTACCGTTGTTGTACCTAATTTCTTTGTCTAAAAGAATAGCAACGATCTTTTTCGTGCGGATTAGTTGTTGAATCATATGTAATCAAAAGTGATGACCTTTTTGGTCGTTTTAAATATTTTCAACATCAATGCAACTTTGCCAAAACAAAGTTTGGTGAAATTAGGCTTTGAAACATTACTCCTAGCTGTATTTTAAATAATGCTCTATTTGGTTAACGTCTACAGCACTACTCGCATCCTCCACACCCCATAGCTACCTGGGTTCTTTTCGCGGACCTTAATTTTAGAAAGTGTTATTTGAACTCTTCAACGTCTAAATAATTCTGAAAACTAAAAGAATCATTTGCGCGGATAAAACAATAAAATAAATAAGAACGGCATCATTGGGATTTTATATCGCATTAAGGTACCAAAGTTTGCCGTACTTACGCCGACCGCGAAGGCAAGGATAATGGTGAAAACGAGACAGAATATAATGAAAGGATCTTTCAGTGAATGTTTCCATCTTTTTTTTTTCAAATATTGAAAAGTTAATACCAGAACAATCAGAGCTTCGAGAGCGCTCAGGAACATAAACAGATTTTTTACTTCCCACAAGTAAGGCCTGTAAAGGCTCACATTTACGGCCTGAGGAAACAACCTTAGCATACCTTTTACGGTGCCATCCGGTATCCCGATATCATAACCACCATCACCACCGGTTCTTGCACCCCAGCCGTACCTTATATCATAGGCGGTAACTGCAGATCTTTGTGCCACATTGTTGAATGTATATTCCTGGTTAAGCGTACTGATTCGTTGAAGAGCAATAAAACCTAACCCAACAAACAAGATTCCCAATACAGGCAACAAAATAACTCTTAGAACGGCTTTACGGATATGTACTTGATACCTCCAGTAAACCCACATGGTGATTGCTGGAATGGAAGCCAATAATATATAAACTTTGATTTTATAAATTATTAAAGCGCTGAGAAATAAGATAATCAGATGAAGTCCATATCTTTTTTTCTCAATGATGATATAGACTGAATAGATCAACCATCCGAAAGCACCTAGGGTGATGGTATCCTTGAGGATGCCTGCCCCCCAGAAGACAACACTCGGGACAAATAAAACGGCAAACGCGATATTTTCTGTGGGAATAACACGTTGATACCGCTGGTGAACGATCAAAAAAAGAGCCCAAAGACCACTGAAACTAAAGACTGCAAAAAAAAGGCTAGTCGCGGAGTAGGTGTGTAACGTAAAAAGATCAAAAAAGGCAGCTATTCTTACGATGGAGTAGGATTTTGTATCGCGATAATACCAGATTCGGGAAGTGTATTGAAAGGTTTCATCTTCCGTTCTGACGCCTCCATCATCTAACAACATTTTAAAACCAATCACCGGATCATCCATAAATCCTTCATATATCCATTTGCTCCCATGTTCCCAATAGCCAAACGTATCACCACCTTCGTAGTAAAATTGATAAATCAAACCCAAAGCAATTGCGCCAAAAAAACGAGCCCATAAGGCGAGTAGAAAATACCTTTTCGTTCGAGCATTGGAAAGATAGGGTCTTACAAAAAAACCTATCAAGGTAAATACAATAAAATAGACAGGAGTGATAAATAGGTCTCTAAGTCCCATTTTTAATATTAAGGGCTTTTTACATTATACCAAAATCAGATACTTAAAATATGTGCTTGCAGATTTAATGATTTTCATATGCATGGTTTATTTCCAATGGCCACATGAAATTCCCATAAACTTATTCATCATCAGTTGGGATGCTAGGGATGCTAAGTGTATCCTTATCTCGTGATTTTATTGTTTGGAAGTTTTCGCCTTTTTCGAACTCATCTAAAAAAGTTATTTGAACTAGGCATTTAGTAAATATGAAAAATGGAGCTTAGCATGCATATGAGCAAATTTGGATTTAGAAATCTGTTGATTCGTAGTGTTTGTTTCATCTGAATGATCCATCTTCTTTGTTTGCATCTTGTTGGACCTATTTATTAAAAGCCTACTTCCAAAAATTATTACGCTAATAAGTCTTTTGAAGTAGGCACTTAGTAAATAGTCAAGTTTTTGCAGTAGACCGGGCTATGAGCCACCATTTTATTCGTCAGACGGTCAAATATTTTACCCTTCATCAGATGGCGGTTAAATCGGTAACAATACTCGTCTAGATAGGCTTGCAGATGTTCCACGGCATGATGGGTGCCACGGAGCCAGGCTTTGAACATCATGATTGCTCGATGCATCT
>JBCDKO010000344.1:0-2574 GCA_038746525.1 Bacteroidota bacterium | reverse complement strand
TGGAACTGAAAGAGGGTGAGGCTTTGGTATTTTTTCTCCATAATTTTGATCGTTAAATATTACTTTCAGCTACTGAAAAACAATGATTTAACCAAAAATACCGCCATCAAGAATTAAATATTTATTAAGTGCCTACTTCAATCAAAAAATTCTTCGAATTTGATTATAAAATAACTGCCATATTTTTCATAATGTTCAAGCCAAATATCACTCAATCTTACGTCCGGCTCTATATTAATTATATTAATTGACTTGTGAGGTTCAATAATTAATGTATTTGAATTACTGATTATGCCGATGCTCTTACAACCATTCAACGTTTTGCAAGATATAAGTGTACCAAAAAGGACAGTAAAAATCATCGTTTTCATTTTACAACCCTTTTATTCCATTCTTAATTGTCTCTTCAATCTTCTTAACAGAACGTTTCATCTCGTCATTTTTGTAATCTTCTTTAATATCTTCATCTTGAAGTTTGGCGATATGAAAATGACCTGACTCCAAAGAGGGATTAATGTCTCTTTTCATTTCAGCTACCCTGTAAAATATTTCGTTGGAAAGGTAATTTCCTACCGGCCCCCTATGGATGGAAGTGTTTGGATAATTATTCACACTTGCATTTTGAGGATTGTATGGAGGTTGAGAATCACTTTTCGTTTCAAAGTACCTCCCGTAATATATAGCTTGAGATGGGTGCTCAGTAAATTTTTTATTTAAGGTAGTGACAATAGTCTCCGGAGCTATGTTGCTCACTGATTTACTACCTTCCACCCGGGTAAAGTCCATATTCTCGAAAGTACCGCCTCTTGTTGCTGTGGCAAATACATCAATGTTATAATCACCCTCTCCTGCCTGGCTTATGGTAATCACCATATCTACTTTTTCTATCCAAGGCTGTATGTATTCTTCTACTACGCCTATTCCCTGTCCATTATCATGAGCTGTGCTACCGTCAAAGTCGGTGTAGCGCACAGGAAATATCATGGTTTGTATGTTAGCCCCTAATTCAAAAGTATCAGCCAAGGCAAGAGCCACACATCCGGATGGATTGGATTGACGAATGTTAAAAATACTCTTCCAGGGATGGTCAAACTCGTTTAAAAAGAAAGGGTCAAAACCTGTAATCAGTACTTTGGGCAAGTTTTTCAATTTTTCTAATGTATCGTCAGGATGTTTGAAAACAATTTTCTTAGAAAAATCGACCCCTTTATAGTTCCGGCTTAGTTGTTCAAAACGTTTGATCCTTTTTGCCAGCCCCGAGCCTGGCGTCACGATTGATCTTTCATTGTGGTCATCTTTATATAGAGGGTGTCGTTTTAGCCATACCTGCATCTTGTTTCGTGCTCAGTACAGCGGCCAGTCATCCAGGTTGCCTTTTTGTAGGAAATTTTGTCGTGCGGCAGCATCCCACAACTGCTTGGCCTTGTTTTCGACCAGTTTTTCAATGTCAGGTGTTACTTTCTGTGTTATAGATTGTACAAAGTCATCCACAATCTTTTCTATCTCTGGGTTTCCGGCTATAAACTTATTCTCATAGTTCTGTTTTTTATCTTTGTTCCCACTATCGTCTGTCTTGAATAAACCTACAAGTTCTTCGTAATTTCTCCGATAAATAACTGGCCGAAGTTTGTGCACGTCTTGTTTTGGTAAATTTTTAGTGATGTATTCTTCTTCTTTGGGCTTAGCATCAAAATAAAAGGTAAGTGCTTTCGATAGGTCGATCTCTGTTTTATGACCGGTTCTTTTATATTTCTCAATTTCCTCATTATACCATAGTGGGTCTAAAAATATAGGTCCAGAAATTGCTGCCCCACTTTTTACTTTCAAAAGTAAGTTTTAAAGATTGGCGGCTGTCATCAAGAGGTATTTGATCATCACCAGATTTGGCTTTTATCTCAATATCAATCTTTTTATCATTAGGAATAGTAGTGGCAACCACCTTGATTTTAACCTCCTGCCCAAAACAAATAGTTGGGTTAACTCCGCCGACTTGAGTGAGCAAATTGCCTTCCACATCCAGCCAGTAGCCTTTGAGTTCTTCATATATTTTTAGCGTGGCACTCTTTTTTGTTTCGGGATGGCCTGGTAGCCATGCTGTAGCTTTTATTCTATACATATACATATGATGCTGTTCTTCTTAATGTTTTGTGACGTCTAGATATGACGCTGTGGCATCCGAGCTTGATTAGTTGCGATAAAAGTAGCTTATCTGCCAGTGCATACAACGTATCAAATTGACACTTCGACAAACAGATAAAAAACTCCCACGAGTGGAAGTAAGTAGAAAGTACAAGAGTTTCCTGGCGGCAGATAAGCGGGATGTTTGGCAGATACTTTGCAGATGGCTAAGTAAGGCCATGCGATCATATCGTTTGTGTTTGCCTTGAATGGTGAATATAGCCCATGAATTTGGGTGTTCCAAAGGGTGAAAGTCCCGGAAGCTAAGTAAGAGGCAAGGTTGTCAGCGGTGACGCTGGAACTGAAGTAAGCCAAACTACGGTATCTGAACGGACGCACAGAAACCATATACGGAGGCGATGAGGCCGGATGAAGTAGCACCTCATACGGAAGTCC
>JBCDKO010000343.1:0-2599 GCA_038746525.1 Bacteroidota bacterium | reverse complement strand
GGATGCTCAAAATCGACAAGGAGGAGCCGGTAGAAAACCTGGTGACCTGGGTGTTTGAGGAAGGGACCTTTGTGCCGGAGGCTAAGATCACCGAAGAGGGGACCTACCCGATCATTTCAGACTATCTCGGCACCCCTGTCCTGGCGTTCGACGGCGACGGGAACCAGGTCTGGGAGAGGGAACTGGACATCTACGGTAACCCGAGGATTGGAGATAACACCTTCTGCCCTTTTCTTTACCAAGGGCAGTATTACGACGAAGAGACGGGGCTAGCCTATAACCGATTTAGATATTATAACCCGGAGACGGGTTTGTATATCAGTAAAGATCCATTGGACATTCGAGGAGGAATGCCGAACAATTACTCTTATGTAGCTAATTCACGTATTCAAATAGACCCTTTTGGATTGATGGCTAAACCTTCAAGTTTCTTTACAGATTCTGGAGGTCTGACTCTTAAAGTAAAAAATCAACAAGACTTGAGCCATATGAGTGATAGTCAGTTAAGATATATGTCAGAAAATGGAGTAGCAGGTACAACAATGGGTGGAAATAGAGGACGTCAAACTATTGTTCTTCATCATCAAGGACAACAAAATGGGGGTCCAATAATTGAAATGCCTAAAAGCACCCATAGAAATATCAATAAGAAACAACACCCTCATTTTCCAAATCCTCATCCAACTGATAAAGTAGATAGACTGAGGTTTGATGATTGGAAGAAAGAATATTGGAAAGATAGAGCCAATAAAGAGATGGAGAAAAGAAAAGGAAAAGTGAAATGTAAATTATAAACAAATGGATTCACGAATTGAAGAAAAATTAGATGTATTTTATTCAAAAAATCAAATTGCACTTGGAACAAAATGCAGTAATAAAGATATAGAGTTCATTGAAAAGTCGTTAAGTGTCAAATTAACAGAAACACACAAAGACTTTCTATTAAAATATGGAGGCTCTTTAGTAGGTGATTTTGCAATTTATGGTATGATTAATTCAGAGCTAATGGATGAGGAAAATATCATAGAATTGACAGAATCATATAAAGACGATGACTTGACTTTGGAACCAGGTCAATATGTTTTATCTCATGATGGATCAGGAAACCCAATAGTTCAAGATCCAAGTGGTGGGATACTGATTTTTGATCATGACATTGGTGATTTTAATGCTATAGCCGATTCATTGGAAGATTTAATTGATCGAAAATTATCTGCTGGTACGAGCTTGTAGCTTGTACCAAAATGAAGAACCTGTAAATATGATAGCGTTTAGATCTTTTCAAGAAGATAATGATATAGCGTTGATTTACGTTAATTCAACATGTAATTCTTACAATTTAGAAAACAATAGGATGAAAATGGCGCGATGAAAGAGGTGAATTTTTTTAATGGAAGAACAAAGATGTATGAAGGATACTTTTTTAAAATATTTTAAAAGCTTATGAACAAACAACCAAAATTTGGGAATATTGAAGATTTGCTCTCTGTATTACAAAGTAAGCGCATGCTTAGTGTGTCTTCTGATGGAAGTAACATCACGTTTACATTTTCAGGCAACAAGTCGGACACCCGAAGTGAGATTGTGCTTAAAGAGGTATTTTATTCCTCGTTCAATTACTTTGAGGTAGACAATATCGTTTCGTGCATTCACATGAAGCATATAGGGCAACTTAGTGAAACATTTTTTACAGATTATCCGCATTTAGGTCAATACCGCGAAGAAGAAGGCATTTTAATGAGTTTTTGCTCTCAGAAGGGATTTAATGGTATGGCATTATTCAGGCTTGGGCTTTTGGATTTGGAATTTACCAAGCGTCAGTTAAATATTTCGACTAGTGATATTATTCACACATCACCAAGTTCTTATCTAAAGGGAGGTACCAAAAGTTATTTAAACTAAGACCTTCACTGATGCTGCCACAGGACGATGGGGGCGGTTCGTATACGATGCCTTTGGAGCGCTGGCCAGCGCCATGTACGAAGACGGCTCCTATGACTACAAGCTCCCCGACGAGGTGGGCAACCTCTACCAAACGGAAGAGAAAAAAGACCGACAATACGGCAAGGGCGGCCAACTGTTCCGGGACGAGCACTGGCATTACCTCTACGATGCCAATGGCAACCTGAGCAAGAAGACGAAATACAAGGCCATCCCTGAAGCGAAGCTCAAGGCCGCAGAGCAGCGCAAAGAGGAGATGAAGCACGAGCAGTGCCACTTCTTCGACTGACTGCTGCGCTACAAAGAGCCCGACCCAGTGTAAGCCCTCCGGGAAGAAGTGCCCCAGGCCGAAGCACACTGGGAATACGGCCAGTGGCAATACGAATGGCAGGACAACGGCATGCTAAAAAGCGTACGCAAGCCCGATGGCACATACGTACGGTTTGAATACAACGCCCTGGGCAGGCGGACGGCGAAGGTGCTCAACGGGCAAATCCAGCGGGTTGTTTATGATGGCAATGTCCTGCTCCACCAGTGGGAGTACGAGGAGAAAGACCGCCCGAAAACCGTCACCGACGAGGTAGGGATGCTCAAAATCGACAAGGAGGAGCCGGTAGAAAACCTGGTGACCTGGGTGTTTGAGGAAGGGACCTTTGTG
>JBCDKO010000342.1:0-2609 GCA_038746525.1 Bacteroidota bacterium | reverse complement strand
TTAGTAGCAAAGCACACCTTCGAAAACACATTGAAGCTTATACAAGAGCTTACAATCAAAACCATAAGCCGTTCATCTGGAGAAAACGGGAAGTGAAAGGAAGTCAACTTAAAAATAATATAGATAATTTAAGCAATTAGACACTAGTTGTATTTCAAGGCAGCTAAATGACTGCTGGTCTTAGTGGGTACTTCCTCTTCTTCGATGGGCGTACAGCCGAGGACGAGTTGGGATTGGAAGGGTTTTCTAAAAATATTAGGTTGTATGCAATACACAAAGAACGATCCATTTTTCAACTTACTTTCCTGAAAAAAGTGACCAATCGATTTGGGTTGTATTAAAGAATTTTCAACAGGAATACCGCTGCTTTGCAAATGAGATTCTTGAGAGATCCACTACGGTTGTGTGATTTTAAAAAAGCAAGCAAAATTTGCAAAGAAACCAAAACATACAATGGAATGAAAAAGCGCCTTAATAGCTCATGAATCGAGATTTCTTCTTTTCTTAGAGACACTAAACATCACCTGAAAAGGCTAATTGGAAAAATTGAAGTAGTCACTTAGTAAATATTCAAAATGGGTTTTAGCATACATGTGAGCACATTTTAATTTAAAATCTGCTGATTTGTGATGTTTGCTTTATCTAAATGATCCATTTTCTTTGTTTGTAGTTCGCAAGAGCTATTTATTAAGAGCCTAGTTCAATGGAAAAATTTTACCTTGTTGTACAATACTACCTAAATAAAGCAGAAAGTTAAAATAACGTCAGTTCGGCGAATAGACTAAAGAAAGTACCATTTCTCTTTTATTTTTCATGGAGATGGAAGGTTTTTTGTCAAGGAACTGATAATCAGCCAAGCAAGCCATTGCATGGTTGAAGGTGTTGTCAAAAGAGCGGTGCCTGGTATGCCAGAGATCAAAGATGTGTTTGAGGAAATCAATGACGGTTTTAATAATCGCCCTTTTTTTCAATAGGAACTTATCTTTTATGGGCATGAGCTTATTTTTCATGTTCTTTCGAATCTTACTCATCAGCCAACGTCCTTTTTCAATGAGGACTCCCACCAGCTTAGCTGATAGGTAACCCGCATCTCCAAAGCATTTTCCTTCGGTTATTTTTGAGCGAGTGCTAAAATGAGTTGCTGATTTACCTCGGATTTATTGCCAGAAGAAAACACAAAGTTAATCAACTCTCCGGCCGGATCAATGATCAGGTGTAGTTTAAGGCCATAAAACCAGCCAGTAGCGGTTTTGCCTCTTTGGGCCAGGGATTTAACTACCCGATGGGAATGGATTCGGCGATGATGGCAAACAGGTAGTTTGGCAGCATCAATGTAGTAGTTTCCTGAACGGTGTGAAGTAGTGAGGAAATGAGCGAAAAGAAAGAGCGGAATGTGGACCAACTTCTTCCATTCTATGAATCGGTGATAAGAAACCGCAGATGGAAAATAGGATTTCCATTTTTCTAAAATGCCCTATTGATAGAAATAGTTAAAGCATTTGAATCCAGAGAAATGATAGAAAATCACCATGGTCATCGCTTCCGACTCACTCATTCTACTTTTTGGAAAAGCGGGTTTTTTTATAGGGTCTATGTAATGGGTATCTAACTACCGCTGATATCCCTTGAAGAAATCATCGCACTTTAGGAAAATTCCGGTGAGTTTGTCGGTATGTTTCATCGTGATCAGGTCATAGAGTTTAAAATTTATTTATTAGAAAAGTATCAGTTTTTGAATAACCCTGATCACTTTCTTTGAGATTTTACCAAAAGATCAACGCTAACTACCCCAAAAACTAATATTGCGTCGAACTCACGTTAAAATATGTGTTTCTGCTTATGATAGATCTTTCATCCGATATCGAAAACGATTTGTTTTCTTTTCCTTATACATATTGTGCAGGGCAATCGCATTTAAATAACTCACAAATACCTGTATAGAAAGGTATCCCAACCAAGGGATACCCTAAATCTTATAATGTGTGTGTTTTAAAAAAAAATCGGGCCACTTTACATTTAATATATGAACTTTTTCAAAACCTTCCAACCATGCGCAAATCCCTTTGATGCTCAACTCACTCTGGGCCGTATGCTCATTGAAGAAGTAAAAATCCCTGCTAAAACCCGAAGCCATCTCGCTGCATTGGCTGTTGCGTATTGAGACGTTTTTCATCGAAATTGCCCGATCATTTTTAAGGCATATTTGCATGGAGAGTAAACAGGAACTCATCGATAGAATTTATAAAGGCATCCGGGCTATCAATGAAGAACCTGTCATTTTTAGATGTAAAATACAAAATAGATGAACTAACATTAATTGATATGTTATTAAAAAAACGAAGTACTAGTGTTTAATTGCAATAATAATATATATTACTATTTATCTTTGTACGTATGGGAAGACGTGCGCCAACCATCAAAATACGAGAAGAAGATCGAGCCACTCCGGAGAGATGGTCAAAATCAAAGACCGTAAGTGCCTACCAGCATGAAAGAGCAATCATGATCTTGGAAAGTGCTGCGGGAGTTGCGGTCTTTGATTTTGAACATCTCTCCGGAGTGGCTCGATCTTCTTCTCGTATTTTGATGGTTGGCGCACGTCTTCCCAT
>JBCDKO010000341.1:0-2641 GCA_038746525.1 Bacteroidota bacterium | reverse complement strand
TTTGAAGAGGGCCTTGCAGCAAAAGTACAAGGGACCATCCACTTAGATAAAGTTACATTAGGGGAGCCACTAGACTTTTTTTTAGCGTACTCTTCAGTAGCTGCTTTTGGTTTACAAGGATCCTCGGCGTATGCCTATGCCAGTGCCTTTCAAAATGCCTTTATCCGCTACCGCAATGATTTGCAATCGAAGGGGCTGCGAAAAGGGCGTTCTTTCTCTCTTTGTTGGGGTGCCTGGGATCGGGATGGAGCCATTACACCTAAACATCTTCCGCCACGCTTGAAACAGATCCGTGAGAAAGGCATGGATTTGATCGATGCTCCTTCAGGTTTTGTGATGATGCAAAACAGTTTGAGACTTTCTTCGGAAGTAGTGGCTCTGGTGGCAGTTGAAGATAAACTAACAGCTATGAAATCATTAGGGTTTGCGTCGCTGATCTCGGATTCAAAGAGAATAGAAGCTTACCTGGATTCTTTTCAAAATGGTGAGATCCTGAAATCAGAATTTTTAAACCTATTGGAAACATTTGATTTAGAAGCGCTTGATACACTTACGCTTAAAAGAGCTATCCATGCAATTAAGCGGTCTGATAAAGAATCTAAGCAGTACTTCTCGAGTTATGATATGAGTGCAAAAGATCATGTAAATAACACCGAAGAATCGGTTCCTTTAGCAACCCATCTCAAAGATGAACCCTTACCCATTGCAGCCAATAATGGAAAGACAACTAACGAGTCTTATTCTTTGGAAATCATTAAAAATGCGTTGAGCAAGGTGTTAAAACTAGATCTTCATCGGTTGAATGTACAGCAATCGTTTCAGGATTATGGGCTGGATTCTATTACTGCGGTACAACTATCAACGCTTTTGGAACGAGAATTTCAACGATCAGTCCCACCTGATTCTTTTATTGAATATTCCACTGCTGAATTATTGGCTACTCATTTAGCTCAGAAAAGTGAAAAACATGTTGAAACACTGATATGAAAAGCAATGTAGACAAAGCAATTGCCGAGGTATTTGCGGGGACTCAATCCAATGTGAAGGCATCGAATACGCGTCCTATTGAAGAGAAGCTATCCCCAAGATCGATAAGCTTTAGTTACCTTTTTTTCTCCGATGTACGGAAGGATATTTCAGACTGGGAAAAGTATTGTTTCACCAGAGAATTGGTGGAATTTGCTGATGCCTCAGGTTTTGAGGCGGTTTATTTTCCTGAACGGCATTTTTATGAATTTGGAAGTATCTACGCGAATAATGGGATTATGGCGGCCTATTTTGCTCCTTTGACTCAGCATGTTCGCCTACGCACGGCCGCCATTACCAGCACGCTGCACCACCCTGTAGAAATTGTGGAGAATTGGGCAATGATTGATATTTTATCCAATGGTCGGGTAGATCTGGGGTTTGGGGATGGTTGGAATGAAGCAGACTTTATTCTCTCTCCGGATACTTTTGAGCATAGAAATTCCTTGCGTAAGGAACGCATCCCTCTTATTCAACGATTATGGCGGGGGGAGTCTATTGCTTTTCCGGGTCCTGGAGGGAAGATGCATGATATTGTAGTATATCCTCGACCAGTACAGCCTGAACTTAATGTATGGTACGTAACACTTTCTGACCAGGGATTTCAATATGCAGGATCAAAGGGATACAATGTATTTACGATGCTCTTTGGGATAAGCATAGAACAGTTAAAAGAGAAAATTGATGGTTATCGACAAGCACGAGAGGAAGCTAATTTGGACCCTGCAACAGGCAAGGTGACCTTGATGCTACACACGCTGGTTCATCCGGATACGGAGTGGGTAGAGCGAATGGTTGCTTCCCCTTTTAAAGACTACATACGAAGTAGCCTGTTACCCCAAATGAAAGCTGCAGGGAAAACCTTGTCTGATACGGAGGTTGATAAAATGGTAGATTATTCCTACGCAAGGTATTTTCAGACCGGGGGGCTGTTTGGATCTTTAGAGGGCTGTCAAAAACAGCTAGATAAAGCCTTGGAAGCAGGTGTAAATGAGATTGCCTTTTTACAGGATTTTGGAGTAGACTACCAGGCAGTTCGCTCGTCCTTGGCATCCTTAAAAATACTTGTAGATCGAAACATTCACTAAGATAAATCTAACAGGAAATGGAAGATAAAAAAGATTACATTGATTTTCTTAGAGCATCGATTAAACAAAATAAAACGGAGTCACTATCTTCTAATGTCAAAACTCTGTCTTGTAAAAATGAGGTAGCACCCCTTCACAATGGTTCCATTGAGCCATTACTAGTTACAGGTGTATCCGGTTGCTTCCCGGGCTGTGAGAGTGTCAGCCAATTTTGGGAAGCGATAGATCAGGATAAATCCTTAATCACAGAGATTCCCGAAGACCGTTTCAGCTGGAAGGACTATTACGCCCCAACGAGCTCAGAAGCAAACAAAATGGTTACAAAGTGGGGCGGTTTCATCCCTGATATTGCCTCTTTTGATCCGGATTTTTTTCAGATTTCTCCTGCTGAGGCGGAGGAAATGGACCCACGTCAACGCTTATTGTTGATGTCTACCTGGCATACGTTAGAGGATGCAGGAATTGCTCCTCTGTCCTTAAAAGGAAGCAATACTGGTATTTTCATTGGCTGTGAAGCCAATGAGTAC
>JBCDKO010000340.1:0-2693 GCA_038746525.1 Bacteroidota bacterium | reverse complement strand
GATCAAAAACTACTTGATTGATCAAGATGGAGAAGGAGCGCTTAATTCAACCCAAAAAAGCGGTGGAGGGGCTATCAAGTGATTTCATGTACACTTTTTCAAGCTGTACAAGAAATGTATTGGATGAATTTAAGAAGACTTCTATTCAAATCTATAAGAGAAATTACATGTGATAATAAAATACCCGTCTGTAGATAGCCACTTTTCGGAGTGGACTCATTTTTTATTCTATTGAAGCATTAATTGTGATTTTGAAAAAGTGATTGATCACTTGCAACAATTATTTTTTTAATCAGCGTCATCTGCCCTAAATGATAGTAAGCATGCTCAATCATTGCTTCGATATTCCTTCTATAATCCCCATACTTCTCCTTAACGAAAACCTTATTTAATTTTTCATCCGTCATTTTCTCCACATGCATCGCAAATCCTTCCGCATTTGAAAAGAGTTTGTTTTTAAGGTCTTCCCATTGCTTTTCCAATTCCAAATTAGGTAGTGTCTGTAAGAAAAGGATAAAAAGTGGTTATTTCACCATGAGGGAGCCGAATTTATGCTGTTGTTAGACCTGAATCTGAATCAAGAAAAAGTTGACCATGCCATTTTCATCGATTTTGGTCGCCTAAAAAAGGGTAGGTTTCATTCCCGGAGGGGTTTTTCTATGAAATTGGCCCTTTCGTTCGGCTAAATTCACCGCTCTTTTGACTATTTCCAAGGTTGATTTTTCAGGTTTTGTGTGGGAGAAGCGCGTTCATTTTTTTGTTTAATAATGGGTGAAATTTGAAGGTATTTGATTCTCTTGCAAGCAGCTCTTTTTTAATGAAAACTCTTCAACCATACGCAACTCCTTTGATCCTCCACTCATCCTGGGCTGTACACCCATTAACGAAGTAAAATCCCTACTAAAGCCAGAAGTCTCCTTGCTGCTTTGGCGGCTGCGCTGCAACATATTTATGTCAATCCACCGTGGAATACCCGGGTGTTTGGTTTGCTTTCAGCCCACCTGATGAAAGGCAAGCAGCCCACCGGAATATGGTACCAAATCGCTCGTCTGATTGATACTGGCGATGAAAGTACTCATCCATAAAATGATAATTAAAGGGATTGCCAGGAAACAGCGCCTTATAATGGTTGCCTACAGATGCCATGGTTTCATCGATATTGTCCGCAGCCATTTTAATGGAAAGGTTCTTACCAAAATCTGTGTAATAAAACAGCGTTGGTATCTTTTCATCTTTAAGGGAGTTCCAATGATAGTCTTTTACTACCCCGATAATTAGGAAAAGTGTCTTTCCAGCTTTCATCCTCTTGCCGATGGCCTCATCAGGCATACCCAAATTAAATTGGCCTATTAGGGTTTCGTGGACGACTACCTGGTGATCAACACCCTGTAGGTCTTTATGGTGAAAGCATCAGGCAACAACCTTAATTCCATACGTATCATGGAAATTGTCATCTACCCACATCATTTGTACAGACTGCCTTTGCTTCTCGTCTTCTCTTTCTACTATCATTTCGGGGCCCAAATTGAAACTCCCACCTGGTAAAGCATCGGAAGTGGACACCTCCTCCACCGCAGGGATAGTCATCAGCCAATCACGAAAAGTATTCATCTGCCGCTTAGCTTTTTCCTGATCTTCAAATACAAATGGTGCACGAACAAAAAGCACCTGCTCTACATTTAAGCCTAAATTTTGTGTATGCATGAACTGAAGCTGACGATAAACAGCCCAAGTTCCGGCCAGCAAAAAGACGGCAATCAACAGATGAAACACTACTAGCCCCTGACGTAATCCAAACTTCCTACTTTCATAAAAATTGGTTCCTTTGATGACAGCAGCAGGCTTAAAACCGGATAATACAAGTGACGGATAAAAGCCACTTAAAAAGGTGCCAACCACAAAAATTACCCCCAGAGCTACCCTATGCTTTAACTCAATACCTGAACCAAACACCAATGAACGACCCGCAACATATTCCAGAAGAGGAAGTGACAGGTAAGCGAGTCCAAAAGCTAGCAGCAACCCTACAGTGTTTAAAATGAATACTTCAAAAAGAAACTGAAAGATCAATTGGTTGCGAGTAGCGCCTACTACCTTCCTTATGCCTACTTCCTTGGCACGCTGAATGGCCTGGGCAGTGGAAAGATTGATATAATTGAGCCATGCGATAACAATGATTAAGAGAGCTATTATAAGGAAAAATGTGAGCTTGCTGGCATTTATCCCACCAATGACTGTCTTGTCACCAAGATGAAGGTCTGGTAATGAAGAAAAAACTACGTTGGTTTTTGTATCTGACGGGGCATCTTGATCACGTTTATTAATTATATCAACAGCGCCTTTCTCTACATCACGTATATCAGTTTGTCCATTTGTCATTATATATGTGACGAAATTGGTCCATCCCCAGCCGTTATCTTCCGCATAGTGCTTTGCTTGAATTTGAAATGATTGAAGTAGGCACTTAGTAAATAGTCAAGTTTTTGCAGTAGACCGGGCTATGAGCTACCATTCTATCCATCAGACGGTCCAATAGTTGACCCTTCATCAGATGTCGGTTAAATCGGTAACAATACTCGTCTAGATAGGCTTGCAGATGTTCCACGGCATGATGGGTGCCACGGAGCCAGGCTTTGAACATCATGATCGCTCGATGCATCTGGGGGAAATGCTCCCCTTTCTTACCTGATGCG
>JBCDKO010000339.1:0-2792 GCA_038746525.1 Bacteroidota bacterium | reverse complement strand
TGACTGCATCAAGGTTATTTACCTAACCGTGTTAAAAACGGCCTCTACTGCACGATAACTCAAACTTATCAATGTATTTTGTTTTAGGGAAAACCCTTTTTTTGGATGACTGCATTATTCACCACAACTAGTGGCGGGTTGGTTCAAGTAATTGATTTACCGTAGTTTAGTATTCATACAGAATGATTGTTGATTCCTCAAATTTGAGGAAAGATTTTGTCCTCTCATTCAAAATCAATTGCCTCATATTCAACGTGTTACATCACCTCAATGGATAACACCCGAATTTTTCGGGTTAGTTCAATTCATGGTTTTATGCCGATACCTTCCTGTTCTGCTTTACTGGTTTCTCTTCTAAAGGAAGCAAAAAGTAGCTTGGTCATTAACCTCACTCTATATTACAATAGCAAAAGGATGATTTTCAAATAACACCACCTTACAGTCCGCCATCTTGCATCAGCTTAGCCCTTGTTATTCGGGTTAATGGACCATTCCTTTCTAGAAAGAGATCAAAGAGGGGAATGTTTGGGTGACCATGATTTATCTATTATGATATTAGTTAATTTTATTCTATGGAAAACATATTAAGCGAAATCGGTAGGCTTAAAATTGAAATGCTTGTAGATTTTACCGAACTTGAAAACCAGATTGCTCCTACTTTGGACCAGGTAAGCGAGGATGCTGGAAAAATCGATATTGAGAAGAAAATGGCCAGTAATGTTGAGCGTGGTTTTTTAGCGGTTAAGGGAGCCAATGTGGAAAGGTATAGATCCAATGGATAAAGAAATTGAGTCCATAATAACTAAACCGTATCAAGCAAATCTGTGCTAAATCAGCTACATCTTATATGATAGAGATATAAATCTGTTCTTGCCTTATGAAGTATAAGCCAAGACACTTAATGACCTATAAATTTTTGCTTTTCCTGTTTATTTTATGCTTTGCTTTTCTTTCACGCGGACAGCTTATCAGAGAAGCAGTGGAGTTTCTTACCATAGAACCTAATAAGAGAGCAGTGGAGGAAGACCCGACGCTTTATTTAAGTAAAATAATTGTTTCTCCGGTAATTTCATATTCCCCGGAAACAAGTCTCGGTATGGGCTTTGGAGCTAAGTATTTATTTAAATTCAAAGGATCAGGAGCAGAGACCCGCACTTCAAATGTTCCGTTGTCCTTTACCTATACCCTTAATAACCAATTTGTTTTCTTTTCCGGGTTTGAGGTTTTCACCAATCAGGAAAGGTATGTTATTGAGGGTAATATAATCTATCGTAGATTCCCACAACTTTACTATGATGTCGGTAGAGATACTCCGGAGAGCAACGAAGAAGAATACTCTTTTCAGCAGCTATTAATAGAACCGATTTTACTTAAACGAGCCATATTCAGGTATTTGTTTCTCGGGGGAGGCATCCGGATAAATGATATCAGCAGGGTAGATGTGGAGGAAGACGGCTCATTAGAAGATAATAATCGTACGGGAGAGCGAGGCTCCACATCTATTGGTGGAGAATTCGCGCTTTTATACGATAGTAGGGATAAAATCCTGACTGCTTCCAATGGCTGGTATGCGGAGTTTACCTTTGGCGTCTATGAAGAGTCTTTAGGAAGCACCAGCAATTTTCGATTAACCCGACTTGACCTCAGGCACTTCTTTACTCCTTTTAAAGACAGAAATGATGTACTTGCTTTTCAGTTCAAAACACAATTTAGCAACGGTGATACGCCTATTTCCGAACTTGCCAGGCTTGGAAGTGACGAAATTATGCGTGGGTATTATGAAGGGCGTTTCATTGATAACCATTTAATAGCTTTTCAAGCTGAATATAGAAAGACCATCAAAGGAGCTGTCGGGTTAATCGTTTTTGCGGGCATGGGTGATGTAGCTAATAAAGTCAGTGACTTTGATATTACCCGCTTTCGTCCAAGTTATGGTTTTGGACTTAGATATCTTCTGGATGCAAAAGAAGACCTCAATTTGCGGTTCGATTGGGGGTTTGGAGACAATACAAATAATTTCTACCTTAATATTTCAGAGGCATTTTAGGGAAATTATTTCTTGATAATTTTCAGAAGTTCTCAGTACATTAGGTTGCACACTGTCAAAATAATTTTGGTTGTTTATATTTTTTTGATGATCCCTGGGGGTCTTATTTTCTCTGCGACTCTTTTGCTTATTATTAAAGTAAAGTTTCAGGAGCCTGGGAAAGCTTGTACATGAAACTGATCGTAAATTAGTTATAAAGTAGTACCAACAGTAGTTGAGCAAAAACTTGAAAGCTTCGAAACCAGCAAGTACATAGGGCCTGCTGAGAAACGTTTTTTCAATTCAAAAAACACGTTTATGTGGTCAAAAGATACTGTTTAGTAAATTTCTTTTGCAATAGGTGCAAGGTTTTCGAGCAGATGCTTCCATTTTCGGTGCACTGAAAAAGCTCGAAATCGAGATTTTTCAACTAGTCGCAGGTACATCAGCTACGTCGTTCGCTGCGGATCGAAGTATAAGCATACATCTTCACCTTGCTGCCTAGTATCTGATACACCTGTGACTTTCTCAGCAGGCCCTACATAGATGAAAAATTGCTATTTGAAAGCATAGAAGATTGGCTATTTAAAGATCTTAAGGAAGGAAAGAAAAATAACAAATAGAATCCTTTGAAAAACCCGCCTTTTGGCCCAACTCTTCGTTACTCTAAATTTCAAAAGCCTCATTTACGACCAGTAAACTACGTTTTTGAACTTCCGAAAGCCTCGATTTGAACCAAAAATCCGGTTTTGCAAAAGGATGCTCT
>JBCDKO010000338.1:0-2816 GCA_038746525.1 Bacteroidota bacterium | reverse complement strand
TCGAGATTTTTCAGTGCACCGAAAATGGAAGCATCTGCTCGAAAACCTTGCACCTATTGAAAAAGAAATTTACTAAACAGTATCTTTTGACCACATAAACGTGTTTTTTGAATTGAAAAAACGTTTCTCAGCAGGCCCTAAATAGAATTTTCAGTATATCAACTTACAAGCCTTTACGTTAGATAATAACCTTGGCATGGAGATTATTATTTGGCATTTTCGATTTATTGAAGTAGGCACTTAATAAATATGTAAAATGACGTTTAGCATGCATATGAGCACATTTGGATTTAGAAATCTGTTGATTTGTAGTGCTTGATTATCTAAATAATCCATTTTCTTTGTTTGCAGCTTCCCAGAGCTATTTATTAAGTGCCTACTTCAATCGATTTATTTATCGATCTAAATAGTACTTTGTCATGATCTTGGAGCTTGGTATTACACTAACATGTTAAAAGTAGACCCTGGAATGTTTATTCGTTTGTTTACTTTTATTGATAAACAAGAAGAAAAAGTACATTTACAAACTGTAGTGTATTTACATCGTAACAAATAAGCTTACAATATCATCGGTTTGTGGTTCTTCTTTGCGGTAATTATCAAAAAATAATTCTAAGGCTTTTTTTTGACCGGTATAATCCAGTTTCAGGTATCTCAATAAGCCTTTGGATTGAATTCGCTTACCAAGAGGATTAAACTGATCTATAAGGCCATCCGAATGTGTAAAAAAAGCATCTCCTTCTTTAAAAGATAGCTTTCTGGATCTTAGGTATCGTAACATTCTGTTAGGATCCAACATAACTTTTTTCGTTTTTTCTACTCTTACATTGTTGTTGGACATCTTATATAAATGAAGACCGGTTCCAGAATAATGTAGCTGCTTATTTATATGGTCAAACTTCATCACCATCATTTCACAGCCGATACCATATCCCAGTATCAAATTTTGATTCTGTATGTTATCTAGGCTCTTATGCATTTCCATGATCAATTTGTGTGGTGCAAATTTCGAATCATATACTTGGTTTAAAATACTAATTACACTCACTGACGCCATTGCTCCTTCAAAGGAATGACCCGTACAATCTCCTATAACAATCCATGTAGCATCTCGGTCTTTTTTTATCCAATAAAAGTCACCACCTACATCATCTTTAGGCCTGTACCACAAAGAATACGATTTAAACTGTTTAAGTCCATTTTCAGGATTGGGAAGTAAAAGCTTTTGAATTCTTTTCGCTGATTGAACTTCTTTTGTTAATTGATCTTCTTGTGCTTCATCTTCAACTTTTAAATCAAGTTTAGTTTCAGATAATAAGTATTGAATGAAAAAATGAAGCTTTGCAAAGGATTGATTTTCGCTTAAAATAAATAGCCATGCACCCTCTTCGATTTTGAAAATGTAAATATATTTTTGTTCTTGATATTGATTAATGAAGTACTTAATTTCTTTTTCAGGATCTAATGCTAAAAAATACAACCTCATAATTAGCGCTTCGTGATTTTCCTTATCTAATTCCTCTTTAATTTCATCAAACTGGATCTCATCATTCAATACAAGGCCGGTATAGAGTATATCAGAAAAATTGGTCTTTAACTCTTTAAAAAATTGTAGTGGTTTCATTGTTCGTTTTTTATAGCAGCAGAAAATTTTTCTTTAAATTCTTCAAACATTCGTTGAGCTAATTCTTTGTTAGGCTCCGCACTTTCAGTAAAAACCGAAACAAAATGAACTTCTTCAAGAAAGAAAATGACTATACTACCAAAGTTCGTTACAATAAACGAGAAGTTTGTATTGAAGGACTCATCTACAGACATCATTGGAATGTCCTTGTATTTGTCGAGAATTTTCTTACCAGTTCCACTAAATTTTGTGATTGGTAACTCTAAACTATGAAAGCTAACGCCTTTTGCATTAGGGTATGATAAGAGAAAAAACTCGAGAAGTGCATCTAGAGATAAATCCATTTGTTCGCGTTATCAAAGGAAAAGTTTTTTGATTTGATATAATTCTGAACTGTTCAAACATTAATATGTTTGTCTTGATGATAAAAAGGAAAAACCTCAACTTAAGGCATGCAAGAAATAGAATCTTTAGGATTTGAACAGATTTTTACTAACCAATTCGGCTCCGGTTACACCAACGAAACATCTAGAGCTATCCTCTTAAAAGCAGAAGCAGATTTTATTCCAATTAAAAATTTTAAGCAACTTTTTCAAATGCTTGCAGATGAAATAGAAGAGCATAGTGGGACCTATAATAAGTTTATTTTTGATAAAACAGCACTTAGAACATTTCATCAACCATCGATGAAATGGTATTTCATGCATTGGAAAACCGAAATGCTTCAGCACGGGATTAATAAACATTTCAAAATCCTACCAGATTTAGATTATTTCAAAAAAGCTGTGATAGCTGCAAGAAAGCCGCTACTTGCAAAATATCCCGAAAAAATTTTATCGCAATTAAGAATTGAATATTATCGTTCAATAGCAGAAGCGAACAACGCTACGTAGAGATCATTTCATACTTGTCTAGTGTAATGATTTTTAAGTTAGGTCACTATTTGGCGCATAATTCCGTACAAAAGGTTTTGCTCTGGTTTCATTGTAGGTTTTGACATATTGAAGAAGTTGATCGATCAATTGTTGTTTGGAATGCCAAATACCTCCTTCTTTAAGCACATCTTTGCTTAAAATATTGAACCAGATTTCAATTTGATGGAGCCATGAAGCATACGTAGGGGTGAAATGTAGGGTCACCCCTTTTTTGCTATCTACCCATTCTTTAACCTTTTTATGTTTGTGGACATTGA
>JBCDKO010000337.1:0-2819 GCA_038746525.1 Bacteroidota bacterium | reverse complement strand
TTCGGTGCACTGAAAAAGCTCGATTTCGAGATTTTTCAACTAGTCACAGGTACATCAGCTACGTCGTTCGCTGCGGATCGAAGTATAAGCATACATCTTCACCTTGCTGCCTAGTATCTGATACACCTGTGACTTTCTCAGAAAGCCCTAACTATTGATGAAAAAGAACGTTCATGCTACACAGCTACAATTAATACGTTGGATTAAAATCTTCCTTAATAGAATCCTTTGCAAAACTGGATTTTTGGCTCAAATCGAGGCTTTCAGAATTTCAAAAACGTAGTTTACTGGTCGTAAATGAGGCTTTTGAAATTTTGAGTAACGAAGAGTTGGGCCAAAAGGCGGGTTTTGCAAAGGATTCTAATATTTGAAGTCTTCTCGATCAGTTTTTATTATTTCCCATGTATGATCTGACATCAGGCGCACTTCTGCATCAAAAAGCTCATACGGGAAAGAACTGCCCCACTCTTTTGGACTTATTAAAGACAACACATCAGTTCCATCTGATTTTGTGTAGAGATAATAGACTTTACCTACAACAGGTTTGAATGGTACGGAAGCTTGATAAATCCTTTCTGATACCTCAACCCTCTTTTTCAAATACTTCGCTTGGTTTATTAGGGTTTCCATTTGCTTATAGAGCTGCCTAAATTGCCGATCTGTTTGGTCATGCATCGCAGCAACAGCATTGCCTTTTATTCTGCCCTTATCTTCTGGTTTTATTATAGCACTTCCTGCATGATGTGCATATTCAATAAGACCGGGAAGATCAGCTATTTTATCTTTATCCTTTTTCAGGTCAATTGTGGATATGTCTACTTTGTTCTTATTCATCCGAAATTTCTATATCATCTTTTTCCCATGGAGCAACCGTCCTTCTGCTAAAGTCAATAGCAATTAGCGCTAGAATAATGACAAAAATGATAGTTCCAAAAAAGAAATATTTCTTTGACTTTGTCATGACTTCAAGAACCTGCAAATTTGAGGAATAGTTTAAATATATGATTATAGAAGGTAAGGTAATTGAGAAGTTTGATACTCAAGAAATCAAAGAAACATTCAGGAAAAGGGAGTTTGTTTTAGAATATGCGGAGAATCCTCAATATCCAGAGTTACTAAAGTTTGAATTGATACAAAGCAATTGTGAGCAACTTGATAATATAAAAATTGGTGATGATGTCTCTGTAAATTTTAACTTAAAAGGCAGAAAATGGACCGATCCTAAGGGTGAAGTAAAATACTTTAATAGCTTGCAGGCATGGAGAATTGATAAAAAAGAATCTGTAAATCAAGAAAAACCACTGCCAGCTTCACAAGAGTGGATAAAAGAAGATTTTTCCGGAGATGATGATCTCCCATTCTAACGCCTTTTTTTGAAGGTTATGGGAATGTAATCATCAGTTGGAAGACCAAGGTGGGCTAAATCCCATTGTTTATCATAGCCATTAATTAATTGCCTAATACACTCAACTCTATCTTCGGTTGGGTATGGACAATCATCCCAATGAAAAATCTCAATACGGTATTGGTATTGTTTCTTTATGCCGTTTACACGAACATCTACCTCAATATCTTGTTCTTCGCTAATTTCTGGTATTTCTATACCTATTATTCCCATAATCGTCTACTTTTTAAGTGTTTGTATCTCAAATAATATACCTAAGATAATAACTGACTATTTATCAGTCCGTTTACAGTATAATGATGTTATGTAGAATTCATTTTCGTACACTTTTTTGTATAAAATCGTTAAGGTCGTTCCTTTATTTATTGACTGGCAATAAGAGTATTGCAAAAAATGACTGAGTTTTTAAGAGATGCCCTTTAGTCTGATAAATATCCACTTTCTAAATGGACAACAGAATTTTATATATGCTTAATAAATTCATGCTTTTCTCAACTACCCAAGATCAGAAGATGCTTTTCTTCAAAAAAGTTTATTGAAGTAGGCACTTAGTAAAATTTGTATACAAATTTTACTAATTCCAACAAACAGAAGCGCATACTCATTTTTGCAAAAGGTTTATCCATTATATCTTCTAGGAAAAAAAATAGATGTCAATTTTTCGGTTGCGGCGCACTTGGTATATAGGCTTCTTTGCAAGAAAAACAAATATGAAAAGAGCCTTTGTCCTATTATTAATTATAACTATAGCAATATTCCAATTGGTATTTAGGCAGAAAATTGGGACATGCATTTTCACCAGAATTTCACAATCGGTGGATTATAACCTTAAAAGTTCAAAATCCACTTTTAGTGAAGGTATTTCAACTGGAATTGGGGCAACACAAAAACCTGATTCTTGGAACTGGGAATATTTATTTGTTCTGGAAGGAGTTAGTTATGATTATTATTCATTTTTTAACCTTACGATAAACTCGATAAATCTTAGCAGTTCTGTTAAATTTGGTATTGACTGGTTAGATAAGATACGAGTATGCTTTATTGACCAGAACAATTCAACAAGTTATGGACCTTCACAAGTAGAATTTGCTTTTTTCCCCATATCAAATTCAGAATTCAACAAAGAAATCCCGTTGTGCATGGGGATTGCTTGCCAAGGAGATGAATCTTTATTTACCATAGATACACTTTTCGAGGAGTAAAGACAGGTAATCGAGCAGCTTGACCTAAGTAGGCTTGCTGAGAAAGTCACAGGTGTATCAGTTACTAGGCAGCAAGGTGAAGATGTATGCTTATACTTCGATCCGCAGCGAACGACGTAGCTGATGTACCTGTGACTAGTTGAAAAATCTCGATTTCGAGCTTTTTCAGTGCACCGAAAATGGAAGCATCTGCTCGAAAACCTTGCACCTAT
>JBCDKO010000336.1:0-2884 GCA_038746525.1 Bacteroidota bacterium | reverse complement strand
TAGGGCTTGCTGAGAAAGTCACAGGTGTATCAGATACTAGGCAGCAAGGTGAAGATGTATGCTTATACTTCGATCCGCAGCGAACGACGTAGCTGATGTACTTGTGACTAGTTGAAAAATCTCGAAATCGAGCTTTTTCAGTGCACGGAAAATGGAAGCATCTGCTCGAAAACCTTGCACCTATTAAAAAAGAAATTTACTAAACAGTATCTTTTGACCACATAAACGTGTTTTTTGAATTGAAAAAACGTTTCTCAGCAGGCCCTAAATAAACCAATAGCTTGTTAAACAAAATGATACATCAGTTAGATTAGGAATCAGGAGAACCCTTTATTGTCTTTGCACATCTGCTGGTATGGTGGCCATCTTAAAATCCTAAGTCATAAATAGTGTCTTTAAGAAAATAGTATTTTTTGAAAGAAAACGATGTTTTTAGTTCATAGAGCGTATTTTTTTGAAATTTCAATCACAAATAGGCGTTAAATCTATTTTTAAAATTTTAGTGAAACGCAATAAAATCACAGGTTTACCTTCAATTCCTGCATTACTTTGCAAAATGTCTTGAAATGCGAGCTAATCATCGAACTGAGAAAGCTTTCTTTCTGTCTTAAAAATAATGAATCCCATAGAAAGCAACCAGACCCCTAAGGTCAATAAGTCAGTTAAAGACTTCTTGCCTAATATTAGATACAAAGACAATTGTATCAAAAGTGCGAGAACAACAACTACAAGTCCAATATTCGCACTATAATTTTGAGCAAAACTCCATTTTTGATCACTTTTCATGGATTTTATTGTTCTGTATCCGTACCAAGAATTGATGCTTTTAGGTGGAAAAATCTTAAATATTATGAGGGCTACCAGAGATATTAATATCACCGGATTTTTGATCATTAAATAAAGTATCTCCATTTGATAAGATTTAGGTGAATATGCTTAGAGAAGAAATATAAGATTAATGCTCCTGTCATTGTTAGGAAGAAGCTGAATAAGCCAGCAACAATCGCTATGTTAAAATGAAACAAGAAAGCCAGCAAGAACAAAACTTCCAATTCCAATCATTTCTTTTTATGAATAACCATCCAGTTTTTGTGAGATTTCGATATGCAAATAGTCATTGAATCTATTTGTGAGATTTTAACTATAAAGCAATAAAATCACAGGTTCACTTTCGTTCATCCAAAATTCAGATGGATTTCTAAAAAATTGAAAAATAGATTCCAAAGAATTCTTTGCAAAACTAGATTTTTGGCTCGAATCGAGGCTTTCAGAATTTCAAAAACGTAGTTTACTGGTCGTAAATGAGGCTTTTGAAATTTTGAGTAACGAAGAGTTGGGCCAAAAGGCGGGTTTTTCATAGGATTCTTCAAAGTATAAAATAGATTCAATTCATTCTTTTGCTAAAAAAACTACATTGTAGGAGTCAGTAGCATGTTTTTCGTCTTTTCTTAGAGACACTAGTTATTAAAACTACATCCAGTTTTGGGTGATGCGAAAAGCGTAGATGCAACCTATGCTTGGAGAGAGATAGAATAGATATGAATAACGCGTATGGAAAATGACTAACCGTATGGACAGGACGGCAAAAGTACTCCTTTATCTACCGTAACCTCTTACTTCTTTTAATCAACGGCTAATTTTGGAATAACTGAAAAATTTGAGTGGGACAGGTATGAAAAAGAATCTTATACGCTTATTGGGAGAGAAGAATTCTGATTGGATAGGACTTTCTAGGATCAATTGCCAAAAATCCATGAAAGACAGCAAAATTTTCCTTCCTCTCTCCCTGATATAGAATTTACGTCGAATTTTCTCTCAGCACTTGTAGTATTCTCTCAGAGTTTCTGATTATTTCATTATTGTAATCTAGCAATACCACCTACAAATGTTGCTTGCACCTCTGCACCTATTGTTGCAGAAGCTGTGCTTACATCTATCTGATAAATATTGACAATACCACTAGCATCTGCTATAGAAGTATATACCACATCGCCATCCTGAAAAGCAGCAAAGCTGCGACCTCCGGTTCCTGTAAATTCGGGAGCACCATCTACCAGAGTGATTTGCTCATCAATCAGATCGACAATAGCAAGTCTCAAATTAGCATCGGACCATCGGTTGTCTATTGTATGATCTGCAACAGTAATTGCAACAAATAACTTATTGTCTCCTATATAAATGGCATGAGCAATTTTACCACCAGCTCCTTCTAGCGCTTCTTGCGTATTAAAAAAGTAGCTTTCGTCAAACTGCGCAGTACCCGCAGGAATTCTCAAGATGCCTGCCGGTTTTGTCGTTTGACTGTAGCCATTCGCAAAGCTTGTAGTTGATACGGTATACAAGTCCCCATTTTCCGCTCTAAATATTCCACTGCGTGTGTTGAAGGCGCCCGCAGGACCAACACGGGTATCTTTGATCACAGTATCTAACTCAAACTCCGGATAACTATATATGGCCACATAGAGTGTATCTGTATTTTTAGTATCAAAAGTGACATCATCAACAGGATAAAAGGTGTGATAGAGTTTACCTTCGCTTACCTGCATACCGGTATAAAAAATCCAATCACTATCTGTATCGTATACCTCGGCAAATGGAACATTGATTACTTCGCCTTTGGTGTTTGAAGCAATGTCTACAGTATAGAATTGCATATTTGTGCTGGTTGAAGGACTTAATGGAGAGGAGATACCTAACATAGTGGTACCAGTACCGTCAACATCCAAAAAATCATCTACTTGAAACTCAAAAGTCAAACCGGATTCAATATTAAGCGTCCCGTCATCATTCGGGGTAATGGCATTCACATCTGTAACACCCAGCCCTCCGATACTGTAGAAAGTACCTCCTCCAAAGGCGTAATCGCGATAACCTTCTTGAATTG
>JBCDKO010000335.1:0-2943 GCA_038746525.1 Bacteroidota bacterium | reverse complement strand
TACTTCCTCTCTCTTATGGTCGAAATCAATAGAGGAAACTCCCCAGTTCTCATCTAGCTCTAATAGGATTTTATAATGATCTGATCATTCCAAAAGTTTTTATGCAAAGATCGCAAACCCACACTAAACTCAGTAGAACCTTATTTAAATGCGATTGCCCTGTGGGGATAGTAATGTATGCATTGGCAGGATAGATTTGAGTGGTGGTGGCATTCTCATTTCCTCCTTCATCGAAATAGGTTTCCGTGGTATTCAACCACCTGTAGGGCCTCACTTCCATATCGCATCTGGAAACATACACCTCCTTGTCATTGGCATACTCATCGGTTACTTCTACCAGCAGATTGGTGACCGAATATAGGGCAGATTCATTTTCGGTTAGTTAGTGACAACATTAAATTAAGAGTGAATGTGAGTCAAAGATGGTTACCATGTTTTTCACTTTTAATGGCTCACCCTAACCTGTTTACTAACTAAATCGTTGCCCTTAATCACAAACCTCCAAGGCCGAAGCGCATCTTCTTCTGCATACGCGACTCCAATTCTTGTATCACATAGAATTTCAACCGTTTCTTCTTCTTTTTGATGAGCAATCCAGATTTGATCTCCCAGTAAGTCCGTACCGGTCATTTTTACATTAATCCCCATAGCCTGAGAGAGCGTTCCGGGACCGGAAGCAAGTTTGGCTTTTGTGTAAGATCTTCGCTCTCGCATCATTTCCAACCCTTCTAGCGGCTCAAGTGCACGGATAAGCACGGCATCTGCTTGTCCTTCTACGTTAGTGACTATGTTGATTAAATGATGAATACCGTAACAGAGATAGACATAAGCCACTCCCCCAGCCCGATACATCACTTCTGTTCGGGGTGTTCTCTTCCCATTCGCATGACATGCCTTGTCTCCTCTTCCGCAGTATGCTTCTGTTTCTATGATCTTTCCTGCAGTAAGGACCCCATCGATATTAGATACCAAGACCTTTCCAAGTAGATTTTTTGCCACTTGCACAACATTGTCACTCAAATAAAACGATCTATCCAATTTTTCGTAAAGAGATGTATTAATCTTAAAACCCATAAACCTTCTTAACTCTATGAACACAAAACAAATCACAAATCTAATTGCGTTGAGTTTGTTGGTAGCTTTCGGAGCTTCAGCCCAAATTAGTACCCCACAACCCAGTCCAGCAGGATCAGTGAGTTCTACAGTAGGACTCACTGAGGTTTCAATAGACTATTTCAGACCTGGCGTGAAAGGCAGAGAAATCTTTGGTGCAGGCGATCAATACCTGGTACCCTACGGAGAAATTTGGAGAAACGGTGCAAATGCAGGTAGTATCATATCTTTTACTACAGATGTAAAAATTGATGGACAAAATCTAAAAGCAGGAAAGTACCAAATTGTATCCAAGCCAGGAGCTTCATCCTGGGACGTGATGTTCATTACTGAGATGATAGGCGGAAACATGAGTAATTACGATGATAGCATTGTTGCTGCATCTGTATCCGTAGAGCCAATGAAAACTGCAGGTAACGTGGAAAGAATGACGTTTCAAATTGCCAACATCAGCGCAGACAATACCACTGCCGATATTCAGTTTGCTTGGGCGGATGTCATGTGGAACCTTCCCATGGAAGTGTCTTTCCACACAAAAGTAATGGAAGAAATAGCAGCTAAAACTCAGGTGAACCCTCAAAATTATGTAGCAGCAGCTACCTATTACTTGAATGCCGGAGAGAACCTGGATCAAGCATTGGAATGGATGAATAAATACCTTACGGTTGGAGAAAACGCTGGGCAATTCTGGAATGTCTATACAAAGGCCCGAATATTGGCTAAACTTGGAAAAAAGGAAGAAGCAATAGCTACTGCAAAAGATTCCATGGAAAAGGCCAAAAATTGGGCCAATGGAGATTTCGGTTACATAAAAAGAAACCAAGACCTCATTGACTCTTTGGAATAGATAATTAGAATCCTTTGAAAAACCCGCCTTTTGGCCCAACTCTTCGTTACCCAAAATTTCAAAAGCCTCATTTACGACCGGCAAACTACGTTTTTGAAATTCTGAAAGCCTCGATTTGAACCAAAAATCCAGTTTTGCAAAGGATTCAATTAATTACAAAAACCAACATTGAAGGCGTGGGTAGAAACTCACGCTTTTTTTATGGTTGTTTTTCCCGACATTCGTATGGTGCTATTCAAACAAGCTCATCTTAAGGGAATTAAAGAAGGTAAAGTTGACCTTGCTTTCAGGACTTGGAAAAAACCTACAGTCAAAGAAGGGAGCATTATAAATACATCAATCGGTCAGGTTAGGGTTGTGTTCATTAAAAAAGTGACTAAAGAAGATATTGCCGAAGCTGATGCGAAAAGGGCAGGCTTTTCAAATTTAGATGGCTTGTTGAGTTCGCTTAGTAGGGATGGTGACACCTTTCGAATCAAAGTAACTTTTCATCAGGAAGATCCTCGAATCAAACTGCGAAATAATGATTTGCTATCTGATGATGATTTCAATGAGATCGTCAATAAGCTGAAAAGACTTGATAGATACAGTAAACAAGGAAATTGGACACTATCAGTATGCAAGGTCATTCAACTAAACCCCAAATTAAGAGCTGTCGATTTAGCCAAGATAACAGGTAGAGAGAAGGAATGGCTCAAGACGAATATTCGAAAATTGAAAAATCTAGGTCTTACGATAAGTCATGAGGTTGGATATTCTCTATCACCCAGAGGTAAGGTATTTCTTGAACGACTTGAAGAAAAAACCATCAAAAGTAAGTAGCTCCGCCTAACCCTATCCACTAATTAGGGCCTGCTGAGAAACGTTTTTTCAATTCAAAAAACACGTTTATGTGGTCAAAAGATACTGTTTAGTAAATTTCTTTTTCAATAGGTGCAAGGTTTTCGAGCAGATGCTTCCATTTTCGGTGCACTGAAAAATCT
>JBCDKO010000334.1:0-2994 GCA_038746525.1 Bacteroidota bacterium | reverse complement strand
CTGAAAAAGCTCGATTTCGAGATTTTTCAACTAGTCACAGGTACATCAGCTACGTCGTTCGCTGCGGATCGAAGTATAAGCATACATCTTCACCTTGCTGCCTAATATCTGATACACCTGTGACTTTCTCAGCAAGCCCTAAGTAAAAGGAGAAAACCTAACTTCGGAAGCACCGTGTGATGGGGAACTGTCATACATGGTGCTGTTAGAGACTTGGGCTGAAATGCCCTGCCTAATCAACAAAAAATTAGAAATAGCCCTTTGTTTAGAAACTATTTTTAGAGGTTCCTTAAAAAAATTTTAATTTTTTATCTGTCTTGGATAACTAAAACAGTTTTTTAATGATTATCTTCGCCGCGTTTCAATTTAAACTAATTTTAATTTAAACTAATTAGAAACAAGAGAATTTATGCATTTTTTAGTCATTTACTGTTTTTTTAAGGAAATTATAAAATACTTGATTCTGTTAAGATTCCTTAAATACTCAAAGCTGAGTTTAAATAGAGTAAATGAATATAAAAAGTAAAATCATTTTGATCTTTTGAAATAATATTTTCAGGGGAAGCCAATGAGCATACTAAATAAAAAACCTAAAATCATAGCAGTTTCTTTTGCGGGAGGCAATAAGCATAGTTTTAACGAAATAGAGAAAACATATACTCCAGGATTTTGAGTGGATTATGCTAGAGTTGCCAGGAAGAGGGAGTCGATTTAATGAACAACTATTGAATAATATTTATGAGATGGTGGATGATCTATACAGGAATATTCAAACCCACATTGAGGCAGGAGATTATGTTCTTTACGGTCACAATAAGACACAGGAAACTAAACATGAATATACGCTGGTAAGTAAAAAATAATAGGTAATAGTTCCGTTCTTTGAAATTTTTTATAATCGTGATTGCAATGATTTTTGCATAACGACATAAAAAAAGAAAATACATCTTTGTTGTCGAGCAACTTAAAGATTTTCTGCCTGTGCAAATTCTTAGGCAGAACTGTCATAAAGTGAGACGCTAACAAAGTTCGTGAAAACCTTTTCAGGCTGCGATGAGATGTTATGTATCTTTTTTGATCAGCTCACTAATTAGTTGCGTTATGTAAGAACATATCTTTAGTTCATTATCAAAAAAGCACTTTTTCCAAACCAAAATATAGGTTTCATAATAGCGGAAATTGCCTATCTCTCAAAAAAAGTTGGGAAGTAGAACAGCCCTTGTAGTGGATAAGCGACATATAAAAATAAATGTCCTTTTAAAATAAACCATTAATGATTACCGAGTAATAATTATCAGAGTTCAAAGCCGTTCTAAGCAATAATTAGCCGCCTGCTAAAAGCCATGTGCTCTATCTACGAAATATTCCAAATATTAAGCATCCCTTTATTTATCAAAGGTTAAGTAAGTGGATACTTATCACATACGATTATAAAAAAGATCCAAGAATTGAATTATGATAAATAATAAAAAATCAAGGGGTCCTGTAGGCCCTACTAAATAGTAAAAAGTACTTCTTAAACGTCTAAAAATGAACAAAACAGCAAAACTGAGCCTATCACAACAAAATGTTTATTATGAGCAAATAATGAATCCAAAAAGTGCTCTCTATAACATAGGTGGTTATATTGTTTTTAACGGTGAATTTAATACCTCACACTTCAAAACGGTCATTGAAGGTTGCTCCAAAGTGTTTGATATTTATAATATCAAATTTGATTTTACCGGAGATGAACCTTTACAGTATTTAAAGGATTCATCCGAACCTGTTGTCATTGATGAGTTAGATGTATCATCTACATCCGAGCCTGAAGAAAAGGCATTGAATTGGATGCAAAATCAGTTCAATATTGCTTTTGATTTAATCCAGGACGAATTATACCGATTTACACTCATAAAAGTATCATCAGATAGGCACATCTTATTTGGTTGTTTTCATCATTTGATTGCAGATGGGTTTGGGTTTGCAGTATTTTCAAATTATCTGTTAGATCAATACGGGAAATTTTTAGATGGGGATAAGGAATCTGCACTAGCCTATCCTTCTTACATTGAAGCGGTACAAAGAAGTACTGACTACTTAGCATCAGAACAATACACTAAAGACGCACTTTACTGGAAAGAGAAATATGATGTTATTCCTGACCTGTTACTAAGTCAAAAAAAGCAAAAAGAAGATAGCGGTCATTCGTTTTCAGTTCCTATTTCCGAATCGGATAGCGCCTTACTGAATCGCTTATGTGAACAAACGAAAGCCAATGTATCTCAACTTACCATAGCAGCGCTATTGTTATATTTTGGAAAAACGGCAGATCAGCAAGTTTTTAGCTTTGGAATCCCAAATCACAAGCGGCGAGGTAGAGAAGAGCGGAAAACCGTTGGAATGTTTTCGGGAGTGCTCCCATTCAAAGGAGAATTTATTGCAGATCAGCGGCTGTTAGATGTTATTTCGGATATTAGACAAACGCAACGTAATGACTTTAAGCACGGGTTGTATCCCATTTCTCATTTAAACAGGTCTCTCAAACTGCTGTCAGAAAATCGACTGCAACTTTTTGATATCATAATAAACTATGAACTCCTTCCTTTTCCTGATCGTGTGAGTTCGGATCTTCGTGTTCAAATCAAAGAGTTAAGAAATACGACGGATTTAGGGGTTCCTTTGACAATACGTTGGCTTGATTACGGTCAGCATTCACCTTTGGAATTACATATTGATTATCAAGAAGCGTATTTTAATGAGGGAGAAATAGCATTGTTGGTAAAAAGATTGCTTTTTATTCTCAGACAATTTGAAACTTGTTTGGATCAACCCATTCAGGACCTTTCAATTATACCCAAAGAAGAGACACATCAATTATTAGAAATATTCAATGATACGGCCGTTAGTTATCCAAGGGATAAGACGTTAGTTGATTTGTTTGAGGAGCAAGCGGCCAAAACACCCGACGCAATAGCTGTTGTTTACGAAAAGGAAAGCTTAAGTTATCAGGAG
>JBCDKO010000333.1:0-3070 GCA_038746525.1 Bacteroidota bacterium | reverse complement strand
TTCACTTTAGCCAGCCCAAAGAAGAGGCCTTTGTCCTACTCTATCAATGGATTAGAAATGCGCAGAGATGTGGGATCGGGCATCTCATCAAGGTAGCGGATATGTTTTATAGGCATAGGCAAGGAATCCTCAACGCTATGACTTACAACAAAAGCAACGCGATGGCAGAAAGAATCAACGGTAAACTTCAGGAAATTAAGATGACTGCTAGAGGTTATAGATCCTTCCAAAACTTCAAAAACGCGATCCTGTTTTTCCATGGAGGTCTTGACCTGTACCCACAACTAAACTAAGTAGAACCTAAGATTTTCTTCATCCATTAGGCGATAAATCAAGTAATCGAGTTGTGGTTTATCTACCTTGATCTTCATCTATTCAAATGTCTTAAAAGTCTGGCTACCTTTTTGGATGAAGTTGGGTTAACGGATATGATTTTTCCGGTTTGCAGATTAACTGCTACTTTCGCTTGCTGATCTGTAAACCTTTGGCTTTGTCGACCTAGTTTATCCGTAACAACTTTATTTATTTTTAACGGGTTCTTTAAGGCATCAAGTATCGAATTTGTTTTAACTCCATTTTCTACTATTCTAGGGCATTGTAATGACTTGCAAAAGAACCTTGTGGCTTGCAAGTCGTTGCAAAACGTGTGATATCTGATACTTGTTAAAAACGCTCAATATCAGAAGCAGGCTACTATCATACTCTATCAACTCAGTAAATCCTCATATTGATAGTCTCTCCATTTTTTATCAACCTGACTAGCTAGTCCAAAAGCTTCAGCTTGATTTAGAAGTTTCGATAGTAATTCATAGTATGCGAAGAGTTTCCCCTTTGGAATTCATTATCTGTCATCTCCTTTAATTCCAGTGATTTTTCAACTAATTGCTCAAATACGTCATTAAAGTAATTTGCAAGTATAATATATGAGGCCACTCCGAGAAGTATTTATTTATTTTTTTAAAGTATTATTTGTGAATTAAATTAGTTGAGTGTTTAGAAAGTATTAATAGCATATTTCTCATCACTGGTTATTAATGTCGTTCGTAAATTGTTTATTCCAATTTTCAATGCTGATAACGTTACCTCCATGTTGGACACCAATAAATTATTCCTTTGTCATTCACAATAATGTTAGTATTCACATTAAACATCTTTCTATTGTTATCCCCAGCTAAACCAATCAATGGCCCGTCATTCTTACCATATTCGGTTTGGAATACATTTAAGAATACTGAATTACCATCAGCATCACTCACAAAGGCTTCTGAATCTGGAAAAGTATCTCCTGATACCTGGCCTTGAGGCCGGAGAGGGTGCCGCACACGATCAACTCATAATTATTCGTGATCACCCGCTCAAGAAATCCTGTTTCATCGATAAAGCGGGTCTCTTTAACCATGTTCCTGATTCAGGAACGATCGTTTTTGGGAGTGCCCAGTGTTCCCCACCTTCATCCGGTAAGTCATAATAGGTGCGGGAGATGCGGCCGGTATGGTGATCGGGAGTGCCGTTATATTCTGTAATGGTCGTGTACGAAACCGCATGGGAACGTGCCCTTTGCGAGCTGGACGACCGGGTTAACTTCACGCACTCATCCGTCACAACCGGTACTCCGCCGGTGCCGCTGCCCAAAACAGCATGGTAGCTTTGTCCATAATAGTCACTGTCCAACACTTCATTACTGACCGAGAGGTCACCATAGGTGTAGCTTTTTTCCTGGAAGGGCTCCCCATCCGCAGCATAGCTGGTGATGGTTTTGATCCGCAGCCCTCCCAGGTATTGGGTGATCGGGTCATTCACCTCTTCGATCCGAACATGGTAGTGGCGCAACCCCACCCGGAAGGTGTTCAAGGGAACCCCCTTGTTTTTGGTTTCCAGCGTGTAGGTGCCGGCAGGTAAGGTACTACCCATAAAAAGAGGCTGACTAGCCAGCCTCTTTGCATTATGTAATTTTCGTTATCCCTACTTAGAAATTGTCGTAATAGACATGATCTTTCACAATCAGCCCATCATCAAAGGTCATAATCGCACAGATAGGCAGTGAAAACTTAGTCCCATCCGGTGCAGTTCCTGTGGAGATGAATTCTACGGTCACTGTGTTTCCAGACGGATAAATGTTAACTACAGAATCCCTTACATCTGGAATCATTGCACTGAGCTCCGAATAATGCTTAATGATATCAGCTCTGGTTTGTTTGAATGATCCAAAACCCAGAGACGGGTCCTGGACATAGGCAGTTTCAGCATACATATTAGCCATTGATTCCCAGTCATGAGCATTAAAATAACCGAAAAACTCATCAAAATAAGCTTTATACTCTTTGTTTTCGTTTGATTTAGGTCTTCCGGCAATCGTCAGAATAGCAAATAAAACGCCTAATGCAGCAAGTAAGTAAAATTTCATAGTCTTGTTGTTTAAAGTATTATCTATTGATTTCACTTAAGACGAATACCACTCTTCATTCTGGACCAATCATTGAATTTTTTTCAATTTCTTTAAATTGTGGTTGCGATGTTTGCTAAAAAGACTGAAGCCACAAGCCTTGGTTGAGCCCAAATGACGTATATCAACACAAGTTTTTATTGAGGTCCAAAGGAGCGCTCAAATTCAAGTCATATAGCTGATGATACCTAACACAAGTTTCAATGCATACTGATCTCCTCACCGCTGTTTCTAGCGGCTGTTTAGCCCGAAAAATTCGGGTGTTATTCATCGAGATGAGGTAACACGTGGAATAGGAGAATCCTTTGAAAAACCCGCCTTTTGGCCCAACTCTTCGTTACTCAAAATTTCAAAAGCCTCATTTACGACCAGTAAACTACGTTTTTGAAATTTTGAAAGCCTTTATTTGAACAAAAAATCCAGTTTTGCAAAGGATTCTATTCAACTACTGTAAATCAATTACTCGAATCAACTCGCCATTATTTGTGGTGAATAATGCAGTCATCCAAAAAAAGGGGTTTTCCCTAAAACAAAATACATTGATAAGTTTGAGTTATCGTGCAGTAGAGGCCGTTTTTAACACGGTTAGGTAAATAACCTTGATGCAGTCAGGCTCTGGCTGTCGGT
>JBCDKO010000332.1:0-3114 GCA_038746525.1 Bacteroidota bacterium | reverse complement strand
CTTAAAGCCACTTTCCCTCATCTCACACAGAGCGCATCAGGTAAGAAAGGGGAGCATTTCCCCCAGATGCATCGAGCGATCATGATGTTCAAAGCCTGGCTTCGTGGCACCCATCATGCTGTGGAACATCTGCAAGCATATCTGGACGAGTATTGCTATCGGTTTAACCGCCATCTGATGAAGGATAAACTATTTGACCGTCTGATGGATAGAATGGTAACTCATAGCCCGGTCTACTGCAAAAACTTGAATATTTATTAAGTGCCTACTTCAATCTATTTATTAAGTTTCTATGGACGATGTTTTCTAGCATAAAAATTTCTGTTACTCCTTATTTGATCGCAACCTTACAGCAAAATGTTATGTCTTTGAGAAGGTTATTAAAATTTAACAATGAATAATTAAATTTCTTTTAGTGACGTTAAAAGCAAGATGACAAGGATACTCAGCAACACCTTTCTTCTAGCCTTTTGTTTTACAGGCTATTCACAAATGACCATTGTCACAGGTAAAGTAACTGAGGTGGAAACCGGAGCTCCCGTTCCATTTGCCACCATTGTTTTTACGGGAACTACCGAAGGTGCATTAACAGACTTTGAAGGGAATTTTACAGCTAGTACCAATTTACTGGTTGATTCTATTCAGGTGAGCTACGTAGGGTATGTAAAACGTGTAAAACCTTTGAAAAGAGGAGTATCCCAAACCATCAATTTTCAACTTCAGGAAGATATTACAACACTCATGGAAATAGTAATAACCCCTGAGGAGAATCCTGCTTTTGCCATCCTTAGAAAAGTAATAAAGGGAAAGAAGAATCATGACAAAAGAAAGTTGGAAGCTTATGATTACGAAAGCTATACGAGGACGGAATTAAGCATTGATAACATCTCAGATGCAATGCGCGAACGCAAATTCATGCAGAAAATCCTACAAGTGATGGATAGCGTGGACCAAATTGCGGGGGAAGATGGTAAGCCAATACTTCCCGTAATGACCTCTGAGGTAATTTCCAGGTTTTACTATAGAAAATCCCCCTTTGCAAAGCATGAGGATGTAATAAAAACAAAGGTCTCAGGGGTGGGTATTACTGATGGCACTACTACTTCACAATTAATTGGTAGTACTTATCAGGAATACAACTTCTATCAGAATTGGCTCAATATTATCGGTAAAGAGTTTGCAAGCCCTATTGCAAATAGCTGGAAAATTTTGTACGACTATGAATTAGTTGACAGCATGTATATTAGAGACAGTTACTGCTATCAATTGGAGTTTTTTCCAAAGCAGGAGCAGGACCTTGCTTTTAAAGGTACTATGTGGATAACCAAGGAAGAATACGCGCTTAAGCAAATTGATGCTTTTATCCCAAATACCTCAAATTTAAATTTTCTGGAAAAAATTAAAATTCAACAAGAATTAGCTCCTACAGAAGCAGGACCTTGGCTACCTGAAAAAACCCGTGTAATTGTCGACTTTAAACCGTTAACTTCTAAGACAGCGGGCATATTAGCAAAATTCTATGTTTCAAACAAAGACGTTGTGGTCAATAAGCCAAAGGATAATCGCTTTTACATGAATACGGTCTCTTTAGATCCTAATGTAAGAATATCTAATGAAGAATACTGGAGTAATGCAAGGCATGACTCACTAACAGCGACTGAATTAAGTGTCTTTGCAATGATAGATACGCTAAATCAAATTCCAACTGTGCGCAACATTGCTACAGCAATCAAAATATTGGGATCAGGATACATAAAAACGGGACCAATAGATATCGGACCTTACGGCACCTTTTTTGGAAACAATGATGTTGAAGGCATTCGACCAGGAATAGGAGCTAGAACAAACATCGATTTTAGCAATCAATGGACATTGGGTGGATATGCAGGATATGGTTTTGATGATCAACGATGGAAATATAACGCTTACGCTTATTTTCTGGCAAGTCGCAATCCTTGGACAGAATTTAGGTATCAACAACAACGGGAGATCGATCAGATTTGGCTGTTAAATGAACACGTTGAACCCGGAAGCCTGTTTTACACTTTTAGCCGGTTTGGCTCACTTACCCAGCCGTTTTTAAAAGAGAAGTATCGTTTTAGTATGATCAGGCAACTTGGTCAAGGACTCAACACGGAAATATCTATTAAGCATGAAGACCTTCAGCCACTTTTTGATTTCAGCTACTTCACGGGTGAAAACCGAAGTGATTTGTCCAGTGATTATTCAGTAAGTGAAGCCACCATCTCTACCAAGTATGGAAAAGATGAAGTCATCTTAATAAGTGATAATGAAAGAGTGAGTTTGGGTCCTATCCGATTCCCCATTTACGAATTTTCTTATACCTATGGATCAGACCAAATAGGTGGAAATTTTGAATACCACAAGTTAGAATTTGACTTTCAGAAAAAACAAAAAATAGGATTTTTAGGTATATCGAAACTACGCATAGGGGCGGGATATCTATTTGGAGATGTCCCGTATTCGTTGCTCTTTAGCCCCATAGGGAATGAAACTTTTGTCTATGCCAATTTCGCTTTTAATCAAATGGAATATTTTGAATTCTCCTCGGATAGATATGTCGAATTTAGATACGAACATTCTTTCGAGGGTTTTTTGCTTAACAGAATCCCATTGCTTAAAAAACTCAAATGGCGTCTAATTGCGAGTGCTAATGGCTTAATGGGCGGTATTCGGTCCGAGAACATTAATATTTCTAATTTCGAGACGGATGAAAATGGCGATGTGATCACTCCTTTTAGAGAATGGCAAAATAGACCATACCTCGAAGTAGGATATGGCATAGAGAATATATTTAAATTTTTCTCTTTACAAGCTTTTCACCGCCTTACCTATCTTGATGAAGATGCTTCCAGATTCGGTTTGAAGTTTAAGGTTTCGTTGCGTCTCTAAAGGTACCTATAGCTGCAGGGCAATCGCATTTAAATAACTCACAAATACCTGTATAGAAAAGTATCCCAACTAAGGGATACCCTAAGTCTCATAATGTGTGTGTTTTTTTAAAAAATCGGGCCGTTTTACACTTAATACGTGAACTTTTTCACCGTGAATCATACCCGATTAACAAAGATCAATATACTGATTATCAATGAT
>JBCDKO010000331.1:0-3128 GCA_038746525.1 Bacteroidota bacterium | reverse complement strand
TTCTTTAAAGGGATCGTTTCCTTGGTAATTTTGGGCAAAGCTCTGCAAATCTTCATAACGGCCTGCCTCTATTACCATACTCATAAGTTCTGCGTGTATCATTTCATGCAGCAAAGTTCGTGCAATACTTAATTTTGATCGATTGAGCTTTGATGAGTTCAAGTTGATGGTCACTGAGTTACCCGATCTTACAGCCTCTCCATTAGCATCACCAATATTTTTAATATCTAAACATAAATCGGCTGTAGGTTTATCCCCTAAAAATCTTTTTAAGGTTTCATAACCAACATTTTTGTCCTTCATGATGTTCTAGATCCCATTTATGCAATCATTGTTGGAAAAATTTTCTTTTAGACAGACTTCTTCCTCCCATACATCTGCTAAATAGTCACTAAGATCACCATCCAATACCCCAATCGGATTAGAAGGGCAATTAGCATCCCCTTCAACTGCATCTGGCGAAGTGTCACTGGGACAGAAAGATTCAGGTGATCCAGAATCACAAGCAGTTCTTGCTAACCAATCCGCCGGAGGCTTCTCTGCTTTATAAACTTCGATATAAAGCGTCACTACACCTCCTCCAGAACCGCCTAGTGGAAAATAAGGGGCATAATCAAAGCTCCCACCTCCGGTAGGAACCCAGCTATTCCAAAATCCAGCATGATTAGGCCCTGATCCTCCCGATCCAGAGGGAGAACTACCCCCACCACAATCAATCCTTCCATCTTTGTAAGATGCTATTTTCGGAGAAAAAACAGTTCCTTCTCCATTGTTCACCACAACCCAATAGATGGGTTTTTCTTGCAAGGAGGAAAAAAGTATATTTCCTGTAAAGGAGATCATTTCCAACTGACCTTCGTTTTGAGCAAGCCATTCCAAATCCGGATAATAGGTTATGATGTATCCACTAAATCTGTCTTCCTGATTTTTTCTGAGTATGAGATTTTTGAAAACGTAAGGTTCATTGGTTTCTAGTTTGAACGTATATCGTGTGATACCTAAGCCTAAATGTTCTGCACTCACCGCTTCATTGAGATCAATATCTCCAATCGCAGAACTCATAACCCTGCCTTTTTCTATTTCTTCACCGTAGACCGTAGCGGAAAGTACTTCCATAAGTTCGTTATTTAAAGAAGGATCAATATTAGAAACAATGAAGTCGGGTTGTACAGTGGTCTAGCCCCCTATTAATCGGACTTTATAAAATTGGATATTGCTAAACTACCATTTTTGATTGAATTTTGTAATCGCAAAGGACGACTAATGGTGATCAAAGACCGATAGTTGTATGGAATGTTGAGGCCTCGCATTTCCTTTAGTTTCATCAGGCTGCTTTTTGTTTGTTGTATGATGACGCTTTTTTTGATTTTGCAGCCCATCGAGGGCTACAAAGTCAACGCAAAGGACTTCCTTCAGGCTCTCAAATCCCGATAGTTGCTGGTAGGGAACCCGGAGTTTGAATCGTACTTTTTTCTTTTCGAGTACCGTTTTTTCAATAAGCCCTTCTTCCCAGCATTTCCAGAATAGCTTTGGGGCAAGATTAGCTGTAAAAGCATGAATTCTCCGCTCATTGTAAGTTTGGTAAAACCTCTCAAGTCGGTTTTCCAGTTCTTCCAATGACCAGAAGGCGTGTTTTCCCAACGCCTTTTTGAGGATGTTGTGAAAGCGCTCTACATGCCCATTTTCTTCCGGGGTATAAGGGTGGGTAAAGGTTTGATGAATATGGTTTTCCCGAAGAAATTCTTTTACTGCGTGGGCGCTAAATGGTGGACCATTGTCATTACGGAGCTCTACATGCAGCTCTTCTCTAATCAGGTCATGCGGTTGAAGGTATTCGATAATGATACGTTCCCAAGCCTGCATTACTTGCGCCTGCTTCATCTCATATCCAACAGACCAGTAAAGTACTGTGCGTGTAAAAGTATCTAGGACATTGAGGATGTAAGCGTGCCTGCGATGTTCCACCAACCAGACCATCTTAATATCCATTTCCAGTACATGAAGTGGCCGCTCTGGCCTCACCGTGCGGTATTGTACATACTTTTTCTCTGATCCGGCTTTGCTCTTTTCTTGAAGCAGACAAGTCTCTTTCATCAGGCGATAAACCTTCTTGTGATGGATGATAAATCCCAAAAGCATCAGTTGATAGCACATCTTACGATAGCCGTAATGGGTATCTTCATGGGACTGTATTTCCTTTATCAACTCAATGACCTCCGTGTTACTTACCAGACTGTCTCCACGCAGTGTTTGTGTACTAGGTGTCCTCCCTGATTTACTTCCACCTTTAGGCTGGTAGTAAAATTGATGTTTGCTTATCGCACAGATAGACAAAGCGAGGTCTCTTCTCATCCCCTGACCCATGTAATTGGTGACCATCATCTTCTTTTCGTCAGGGGATACTTCTTTTTTAGCAGGTCATCTTTGAGTTTGCTTTCTAGTTCTTTCTCTGCTATGATCTGCTTCAACATCGCATTCTCTTTCTCCAACCGCTTGATCTCTTTAAGTTGGGCGGGAGTAATGCCGTGACGAAATCCCTCCTCACCCATCGTCTCGAACTTCTTACGCCAGCTGTAAAATGTAGCGGGATAAATACCGTGCTTAGCTAGTGTGACCTTCACACCTTTCTGCTTGCTCTCTGAGAGAATCCCAAGCTTCTCTTCCTCACTGAATTTTCGCTTTTTCTTTGACATAATTACTAATTTAAATATAGAATTATGTCCGACCTTTTAGGGGGCCAATACAACAGGCTCAATCGGTTCATCTGATTGCTGGCAGTTCTGAAGAAATGCAGAAATTGCGAGGAGTAAGAATAGTTGGAGTGATTTCATGGTTAGATTCTTCTTGAATTAGAAAATATATGAAAATTAAGCTAGACTTTTCAAATAACTATAAAAGTATCGGATTGCACCAGCCTTTGCAAATAGCTCTGTTAGTGCAGCCGGCTAGGCTTATGGATGATAGCATTTGTTGAACCGAACACCTTTGGTGAAGGGTTTCTTCAATCAATTTTATGATGGTTAAGCTAGATTAGCTGCTCATTTAAAAAAACTGATCATGCACCGTTTTAAAAAAGTGGAGAACGTGGTAAAGTAGCCCTGAACTGAAAAGCTGATCCTTCAATTCTG
>JBCDKO010000330.1:0-3149 GCA_038746525.1 Bacteroidota bacterium | reverse complement strand
CAGCAAGGTGAAGATGTATGCTTATACTTCGATCCGCAGCGAACGACGTAGCTGATGTACCTGTGACTAGTTGAAAAATCTCGAAATCGAGCTTTTTCAGTGCACCGAAAATGGAAGCATCTGCTCGAAAACCTTGCACCTATTGAAAAAGAAACTTACTAAACAGTATCTTTTGACCACATAAACGTGTTTTTTGAATTGAAAAAACGTTTCTCAGCAGGCCCTATTTAATTCAGAACCCCATTAAACAGCCAGATCCTCAATAGGAATTTTATTGACTGCCTCACGAATTGACTGAATGATTTTATCTGCATGAGCCTTCATTTCTCTTCGTATGAATGGAAGGATCAGTTTTTGAAATTTCCATCGTAGAGATACCCTTATAATAACATTTAATTGAGACCAACCAGAAACCGCATCTGAAAGTAAAAAATTGGTTTCTAAATACTTGAAAGGAGCGGGATTTTTTAGGATTTCGCCATAAGCCAGTCCTTTTTCATGTTCAATCTTTATGGTATCAAAAAAAAGATCCTTGCCATTTACTACACAAAAATGTTCACTTCCTGACCTGTTGATTTCTTCCTGGTCATAGATGATTTTGGTCGCTTCTTTGTTCCATAGGTGCCGGTATTTAAATTCTGTAATGAAGCAATACAATGGTGAAGGCTCCATTTTTATTTCATCAGAAGCATTTACCTCAAGATCTACTTTTGCTCTTTTAAATTCCTTTTTATCAATAACCGCCTCCGCTTCCCAGTGATCAATGTTTAGAAATTTGAATGGGATCTTACCCTGAAGGCCATCTTGTAAAGTACCTTTTCCATCTAATTGAAATTCAAAATTTGAAAGGAGATGATCAGTTAACAAAACATACTGATCCGACGGAACCTCATTTTTAAGCAATCGATGCACGGTAATTACAGCATCGCCGTACGGTTTAGCTTTTCCGGTGCCATAGTTTGCCAGACGAATATCTCCGGAGTGAGCGATAAATTTTAGTCCAAGATTTACGGCTTTAGTACAAGCACCGCACTCGCATATTCTGTCATATTCATAGTTCAGTAAATGTTGATGAAACGCTATGAATATTTGCTTTGCGTTGCTTATCAAGCACTCGGGAGTAACTAACACCTCTTTATAGAAAAAAACAGCATCACCCTCTACTTCTGCGAGCTCAAAGTTCTTTTTCCCGTGAGTGATGATAATATGGATCAATTCCTCAATAATGTGCTTACTGTGGTCGATCTCACTAGATTTGACAAAATTTGTAAATCCAGAGATGTCAGGGATGAAGAGTGTAGCTTCTGACAATTTTGCTTTAAATATTTTTGATAAGAGAAAGCTAAAGCAATCAAGCGAGTTATTCTGTTACAAAATATGAATTTATCCTTTATCTCTTCTTCATGTTAGCTCAATGGACATCGGTCATTATCACACACTTAAAATCAATCGCATCACACAACCAGGGGCCTATTTAACTAACGGTTATCAAGACGTGCTTTTACCTATTAAGTACGTACCGCAAGGTGTAAAAAGGGGAGAAGAATTAAGCGTTTTTGTTTATCGTGATTCTGAAGACCGAATTATATCTACCACCAAACACCCTTATGCAACAGTAAATCAGTTTGCTTTTTTAAAAGTGAAGGATGTTACCCCCATAGGTGCATTTTTGGATTGGGGCATTGATAAAGATCTTCTTGTTCCCTTCAAGAAGCAAAAAGTAAAACTTCAAAAGGGTTTTCGTGTCTTGGTCTATTTATACCTCGACGAACGGACAGACCGTGTAGTAGCTACAGCAAAGGTGGCTAAACACTTTAAAAAGGAAATGACCTTAAAAAAAGGAGATACTGTAAACCTTCTCATTACAGATTTCACAGATTTAGGGGTAAATGTGATAGTGGAAAACTGCTATAGGGGATTGATTTATCAAAATGATTTATTTCACGATGTGCTAGAAGGAGACCGAATTAAAGGTTTTGTCAAACAAATAAGATCCGATAGTAAATTGGATATCAGCCTTCGAAAAGATGGTCTTGAAAATCTTAAATTGGGGGCTAAACAAATACTTGAAGAAATTAAAAAACAAGGAGGATTTATTCCCCTAAATGATCAAAGTGACCCTGAAGAGATTCAATCTGTATTTCAGATGAGTAAGAAAAACTTCAAACGCTCTGTAGGTATACTTTACAAAGAGAAATTAATCAACCTTGAAAGTCACGGAATAATACTAAAGGAATCTTAATCTGAAAAAGATAAGAACCTATCTATTCTTCAGACTTTTCTTCTTTACTTGCGTATTCCTTTTTTAGGGCTGCAACAATTTCATCGTAGCGGCTCTTAAGATCTGCATTGTCTTTGAAGTCTGTTTTTAATGAGTTGTACAATCCTGCTCCAATATCCTCTTTTATCTTCCCAACATATACTTCTTTGAAAGCGGAAGTCATTGAATCATAATCCGTTATGATTTTATCATAGGCTGCCTTTTCAATATCGGTAGCCTCCAGTTCTTGTAATGCGATCGTATCGCCTTCCGCCTCCTTTATTTTTAGAAACTTTGGAGCATCAAGGTTCTCGTTTTTATTGATCCAATCATTATACACATCTGTCATACGGTCTTTTTCCATTTCTGCCCACACCATCACGCCAGCATATTTTGTTAACTCTTCATCTGTATATTCCTTTTCTTCTTGCGAAAAGACAACTGCGAACATTCCCATTAAACAAGAATATAAAATCAATTTTTTCATTTTAGTCTATTAGTTTGGATTATCCATATACAAGTATAAAACTTGATAATCAAATTATTGGCCATTGAAATGAATATATCACCAAATTACCAACTCTAGATAATTTTTTGATAATAGAGAGCAAAATTTACAGTCCATTCTAGCCTCTACTCTCCTTGTTTTTGTTTGTTCCCAATTTTTAAATACAAACTAAGGCTAGGGCCATAGAAACAATATCGAACCAAAAACTCAGACAAATACGGTGCTTTTCAAAATGATACTATTGAAATGGGCACTTAATAAATAGCCCTGGCAAGCTTTAAACAAAGAAAATAGATTATTTAGATAAATCAAGTACTACAAATCAGCAGATTTCTAAATCCAAATGTGCTCATATGCATGCTAAACCCCATTTTCAATATT
>JBCDKO010000329.1:0-3227 GCA_038746525.1 Bacteroidota bacterium | reverse complement strand
CTATTTTCATATGATGACTAAAAAAGAAGCGTTTAATCCCGAAATATTTCGGCTAAACCAAACCAAGTTTAAAGAAAAACGAAGTAAAAGCCTTGAACAACAACTGGCTGCCCTAAAGAAGGCTGCTTAAGGTGGGTATAAGGTGGGTTAGGTAAAACAAATCCGTGTCATCCCTAAATCCTGCAAAATCCGTGATACAGACAATTTTTCACCTTCAAAAAATGGAATTCAAATGGAATTGACTAAAAGTAAAAAATCCACAGGAATTCGAATTCCGAAAGCCAATTGCGATTTGAATATCCAATATCTAGAAAAAATAACAATCAAAATAGGAGATGGAATTCATGCAACACCGAAATACACAAACGCCTTAAACTATCAATTTATTTTGACTTACAAAATCACCTGCTATACAGGTGGTTTTAAGTAAAAGTAAAAAAGAAATGTAGTAGATATCCTTACTTCTTTTTCCTCCAAGGAGCATCTATCTGCCAATCTCCAGCCATGATGCAACCGTAAGGAAGGATTTCATCGACGATCTCTCCCAACCCAAACTCTTTTATTTGTTGCTTAACATTCTCAGCATTTTTATATGCAGAGGGCAATTCAGAAATGTCAATATTTGATGAGAAAAATCGAATATCCAATCCTTTAGTCTCTTCCTCGAATATTTCCTGAATTAATCGGCCCGTTTTTTTTCTAATGTGCTTTGAACGACTGATATTACGTCCTGCACCATGAGGAGCAAACCCTAGATTTTCGCGTGTTGTTTCACCTCGGACAATCAAAACGGGTTCGCTCATATTCAAAGGTACAAGTCGTAACTTCTCATAACTATCCGGCACAAACCTATCATCCAAGGGAGTTGCGCCTTTTGCGTGATAGAACGTATCACCGTCTTTGAAAACAAAGTTGTGCTCATTCCAAAAACGAACCAGTGGATCAACTTTAAGCGCTATACAAGTTTTCTCGTGAAGAATATTATGATTCAGCTTTGTCCACTGCCTAACAAGTTGAAGAGAATCCCAGTATTTTTTCCCTTCTTCTTCAGAATATGGAATCCAAGCATTTGTTGGTCTTGTCTTCGGAGAAATTTGTTTTCTAAAACTTTCAGCCAGTTTCATACCCTTTTTGTAAAGGTTAGCTCCAAATCCTCGACTGCCATGATGCGTTACCATGATCGTTTCACCAGTCATTTTTGATTGACCAACGAATAAAAAGTGGTTTCCGTCACCTTGAGTACCAAGATGGGTTTTTGCAAACATTATGCTTCTTTCGTCACCTAAAAAGTAATCATCCAAAGCTCTTTCTTCAAACTCTTTTGGTAGGTCAAACAGCTCTACACGCCCCCCACCTCCAAAGTGTGTTATTGAGTGAGCTACATCAAGAACTCTTTTAGGGTTAAGATGCCCAAAAGAAGTCATCATTACTGAGCAACAGATATCTGCACTATGCATGGACGGATGGATGGCGTCTTTCGCTGCTACTACACCACCAACAGGAATTTGCCCAATAGCCCCGGTTGGGCAAGCATCTGGCATTATTGCTCCATTTGTAATCGTTGGTGTCTTCATCAATTCATCCATGGTAGCAAAAACTTTTTGAACATTGTCAATCTCCTCAGCAGATTCCGCTTTAATGTTCTTGAAGTATTGTACACCTTGTTGTGGTTCGTGAATTTTAGGTGCAACCTTTTCTAAATATTTAGTCAATTTATCACCTGTTAACTGGTTTTTGTTCGCATGAATGATAGCTTCTTTGAACCATTTCCCAGGTCTATAACCATGTTCTATAAGTGTTTTGCCCGTTATTTCCATGACTCTCAATTAACTAAGGTAAACTTACATACAGGCGAGCAACTATTTTGCGTGTTTTTACTTATGTACAATGATCTAGTAGTTTCATATTGAATATTTTTACTTTGCCTTGGTTCGAACTAAAAAAACTGTAATCAAGTCACTCCAAAGTAACTTAACCGATAAATCCCTTAGTGATATCGAAGTCCAGGGTTTATCTACACTGCTTGTGTTTGCTGAAGATGTAATTTGTGATAATTATATGAATAGGATGAACTAGGATCTGTTTCTACATATGGTAGAAAAGATGGTTGTGGGGATATTTTCATGGATAGAAATTGGAGTTGAGAAGATACTCGATAAACACTGCAAAATCTCATGTTACCCACTTTGAGTTTTTAATTCATGATTATGTCAAATCTACGAATCTAATGGCAGTCAATGAAAATAGCATCAACTCTTATTTATCACAACTTACTCAAAAAGGACGCTCTGAGTCGTTTATGAAAATGTCTGTGAATGCAATTAAATTTTACTGTGAAGTGGTCAAAGCAATGCCGAATAGGTTTTTATAAAATCAATGTTCCAAAAAAATCTGAAACACTACCAAAGGTCATTTCAGAGCAAGATGCTGTTAGGATGATCGATTTGACATCTAATATAAAGCGCCGATTTAGTATTGCCATGTGATATTCTGCTGGCCTGTAGAAGACAGGAACTTTTAGACTTGAAAATTAAAGACATCAATGGCCAAAGAATGACCATTACTGTTCGTCAAGGAAAGGGTAAAAAAGATCGAATAACCCATTTAAGCAAAAAACTTCTTGGTGATCTCAGGCAATATTATAAAGCGTACTCTCTAAAAATATATCTATTTGAAGGCGAAAGCGGAAATCAATATACCGCTTCCAGTGTCAGGCAAATTGTAGCTAAAGCAGGAAAAAAGCCGGGCTTATCCAACGGGTAACCCTCATATGCTACGGCACAGTTTTGCAACACATTTATTAGAAAGTGGTAGAGACCTGAGATACATTCAGATTTTATTAGATCATTAAAGTACTAAAACCACAGAGATTTATATTCATGTTGCTATAAGGGTTTTGATCAGATTGAAAATCCTTTAGATTGACATAAGTAGGATATGTGCAACATTAGTTGTACATGGTATGCTGTTGAGTGTTAACAGTGCGCTGATCAAAATTACCAGAAGCTCCCAAGATTTATCCTAACTTTGAAAAAAAATGGATGGGAGATTATGACAAAATCATTAAAGAGAACATTGAAGCTGTTTTTCTCCCTCTTCTTGAAAAGTTCACAGGTATCAAAATTGTCGAATCAACCGAAGTCAAAGACAAAATTCAACGAATACTTGAGCGAGAGCCTGATTTTTTGAAGAAAGTCACCGACCAATCAGGAAAAGAATTGATCCTT
>JBCDKO010000328.1:0-3264 GCA_038746525.1 Bacteroidota bacterium | reverse complement strand
TCTTCTAGCAATAACAGGTTGGTGCACAAGTTATTCAACGATTTGCACCGCATTACCACACCCTAGAACAAGAAGACCAACTGCTTGAAGGTGGTCATCTTTTTGTAGTAACGATCGCTTTGATGGGTTGACACACTTTCATCCACCAAGATACCTGGGAATAAAAGAAAGTAGCTGACAAAGTATGGGTTGACCTGATAGATAAGTATTTTTAAACATGATGTTGAGGGTTGGAACTCAAACATCATAAATCCTGGCGAGGTAGCATGGCTGGCTACCTCGCCATTCATTAATTGTACTTTAACAAGAAATCATAAATTTAATCCCCCTTTTAGTCGGATATCAGTAAATTTTTTTCGCAAGAATGGTCGCGTGTTTTAATTCGAAATTTGCCTTCGAAATCTTGAAATCCTGCAACTCGTTGAAATAGTTAATGACACAATTATTGGCTTCTAAATGTTCAAGAATTACATCTGACTTAGCCAGGACGCCCCTTCCTTTTATTTCAGTGCAATATCTCAGGACAATGGTACCTCCAGGCAAACAACTCTGGACAAACCTCTTTGTGGCTAGCTCATGAGTGTTTAAAGGAATCTCCTCATACAGACCACTGCTCACTACAACATTGAATTTTTCCGAAACAAATGATTCGGCGATAAAATCTACTTTCTTGCAGTTTACGTGTACGTTTTGGATGGCACTGTTTTTCTGAATTACCTTGATTCCGGAGTTTGTTAATTCATATGCACTTGTTTCATAACCCATTGTTGCCAATACTATAGCACATCTACCATTACCACTGGCAATATCGACGGCCGTTGCCTTTTCTCCTGATCCAGCAGAATTGCTGAACTCAGGTATGTGTTTTACAAATGATTTTGAAGGAATACCAAATCCACTTTCAACTTTCCAAAAGTCATTCCACCACCCTTCATTCTTTGTTATTTCTACTGGTGGTGGTCAATGTGTTATCTTGTCTTCAGACATATTATTTCCATTTCAATTCTAGTATTTTACTTATGGCATCCAGGCTTTTTTTCAGCACCTCGAATGAATAGGAACTTTCCTTGGTTAACAATATCCCAGGAAATTTGGCCTTATCTAAAAAAGACATTATCCCAGAGATCTCCGCTCTTGTGGGAAAACTTCGGGTGACCATGAAAGACAGCACTTCAGTTCCTAGGTAAATCACCTTGTGATATGAGTTTGCATTGCTGATCAACTGTTCTTCAGAACTGTCAAGTGACCCGGGAGGCATTTGGAGAACTAAATCGCCTCTCGCAATGATGATTGCGTCACTGACGCGAGCAATATCACCAATATTATCAACACCTTGTTTTGATTCAATTTTTGACCAGATAGTGGTATGGGGATACTGTTTCCTCCAGTTGGAAATATCATGTTCATTCTCTACAAAAGACAACGCATGTGAATTTGCTTCGAGCAACAATTTTGTTTTAATAGAATGATCAAATACAAGTTGACTATTATCTATTAGAAATCCTTTTCCAATAACCGAAATCCCTCTGCCATCTGAGACAAACCAGTCATTCAGTGACTCTGTTGCTAAGATATTCTCATTGATTTGCCTTACCGGCAAGAGCAATTCCCCATCACCTAGTACCAGACGATCCCCTACAGAGGTGTTTTCGATCAATTTATCGGGTACCCTGATCATATGAGTATCGGTACTTCTGTCAGATGTTACCTGAATGGTTTGCCCAGACTTTATATCATGCCTGTCACCATTAAAAGTAAAGTATCTGGCTTTTTTTCTTGGATAATCGAGGTCTATCACTAACTCCGCCTTTATAATCAATTCTCGACTTTGCAATAAGGAAATTATCATATATTTCTGAGGCTTGCTCAAGGACTGCTCTGTAGGATATATTTAGTCTAAACTTGGAAATACCTCTTTCAAAACAATACAAAAAGTGTTCAATGTTTCTACAACCATTTCCGATTGTCAGGCACAAATCAAAGTCTTTAGTCATATCACTTATACTGTAAGAGTCCACAACAAGCGCACGTGGTAACGGCACTTGGGAATAATTGATCGAATTCTGTGCTGTCATTCATTTTGCCCTGCTTGAACCTTTCGTCAGAAGTGACATTTTCAATGATTGTTGCTATCACGGATGCCTGATCAGTATTGACAAGCTTTAAGGGGAACCATGCCTTTTGATAAAATGATTGATAAATGTTATCCAAGACAATGAGTTCGTCCAGTTCTTCACAATGACGTTTGATGTATGAATCTCTCTTGATGATCCTTTCAACACAAACCTCAGGACTAGACCCCAAAAATATTTCAAGGTCCGGTTCCGGCAGTTCTGACCTTACCCATTGGTAAGGCTCAATATCTACCCCCTTGTGCAAATATATCAACGATGTACCTGTCTAATACTAAGATCATTTCTTTGTGATCTTTTATGAAATCAGCATAATGACATAACCAATCAGAGATCAAAATATTAAAGTAAAACTCTGCCCTTGGACTAATATAAAGGCTTAACGGATCCCCGTAGATTTGATCAAAATAGTGTTCGGTTTGCTTGCAAGATCTGAATTTTGGCCTCGAATAAAGTGCCTGATATCCTTCGGTATTCAGTACTGCTACGAGCTTATGAGCGATTGAAGTTTTTCCACTACCATCAATCCCTGAGATACTGATTAATGTCATTGCAAATAGCTCCTAAATTATTATGAATAAAACTGCAATTGGATGAGTCAAAAATATGATCCGCATTTTCTTTTTGAATGGATCCATACTTTTTAAAAGTAGGTAAGGCAATATTTTCAAAATAAATTTTGCTCTGTTCCGTATCCATCACTCTTCTTTCAAGGTCACGCTCCATCCATCTTTGTAACAAAATGGAATCACTACATTCTAAATGGATTTTTAGATTGCTTAACATATGAATGCCTTTGTCATAATTGGCATATAGTCCTTCAAAAATGATGTGGTCATATTTCTCTAATGTCCCTGAAGAGATTCGTTTTAGACTCTTATGTTCATATACTGGAACACGAATTGGAAATCCTTTCAAGGCATTTTCAATATCCGTTACCGCATGCCCGATGTCATAACAATCAGGTAGGTCGTGATTTAATTCGAAAAAACGGTTCTACTGAGTTTAGTGTGGGTTTGCGATCTTTGCATAAAAACTTTTGGAATGATCAGATCATTATAAAATCCTATTAGAGCTAGATGAGAACTGGGGAGTTTCCTCTATTGATTTCGACCATAAGAGAGAGGAAGTA
>JBCDKO010000327.1:0-3282 GCA_038746525.1 Bacteroidota bacterium | reverse complement strand
AACAGCCTCCATTGAAGAGGCTGCACTAGATGAACTTCCGTGTGAGCAATCACCTGAAGTCCTCTGTTCGGTAGTAGAAAATTAATCAGTAAATCTTTAAAAAATTACATTATTATGTTTGGTTTTTCTTACAGTACCTTGGAATAAAATAATCCCTCTTTTCCCCATTACCATTAATCTTAGCTTTAAGCCATTTAACACCTTCTTTTTTTGTCAAATTATTTTCAACAACAGCCTGAAGCTTTAATGACATTAAAGGCCATGCAAGGCTATTAGTTTGAAGGTCTAACCATATTTTGTTTAATCCTGATAAATCGTTATTCGGAATGAGCCCATCCTTAGTCGCTTTTAATCTAACTAAATTGAATTTAAACGGCATTTCATTCAGTTTTTCAATTTCTGGGATTAATTCATGATCCAACTTAGTTCCTTCCGGAGCATATGCGCTGGTAACATCAGACTTATGCTTAGGACTAAAAAAATAATAATTATTATCTACTGCCATCCTGCTTTTCTTAATAATTGTGGATTATTGATAATTGGTTGTTTCACATATAGGTCAAACAATTTTAAAAACTTAGCTTGACTACCTCCTGCTTCTGAAGCAGCACGTTGCATTCCCTGTAAGACAAATTCATGATATTTATTTGGATGTCTACCCAAGTGTGGTAGTAACTGTTTGTTCCAAGCTCCACTTAGGTCTAACCCAACTGCTTAGCAATATTGTTTATCTTTTGAGTAAAAACGCTGTGCTTGTTAGTGGCAAAGTAATGTATCTGTGTTGGGAGCTTGCTACTCCTCTTAGCTACCGCTATAGCCTTATTGGCTTTGTATAACTTTCCGGCATATCGTAGTAGCCCAACCTTTGGCGCTAACTTGATGCTACAAAAATAGTGTTTGGTTTATTGGGATATACAAAAAATGCGTTGTTACGCAAAGTTGATGTCATTTAAAATCCCAGCTTTTTGAGGCTACAAAATCTCAAAGCATGATCACTGAATGTATTCTGATCATGCGAATACTCTTTTTCGGACACCATAAAAAATCACTCGTACTACTCAATAGATTTGGATTGTAAATCCTATGATAACGCTTCTAGTTTACAAAACTGGAAGAGCAGGAATGGAAAACGGCCACCTGATGCCCTCTATTGATATTGTATAGCGGCTTATGAAGGTCTTTGCTGTGTCGGCTGACCAGCTTCTAAATGAAGATGAAAATAGTGTGGTGGATATTCAAAACCACGAGCTGAACGAACAACTGGCCTTAATCAACCAACTGGACGAGGATGAAAAAATGCGCTCATCAAGATCATTAATTCCATGCTCACTAAAAAACGCATGAAAGACCTGTTGGACGGGAAGATCAAGTTGGCAACCTAAGCCAACTAAAAAAATCAACTTTTTTTCTTGTGCCTGATAAAGCACTTTTGTTACCTATTTGGCACATCAAAGAAGCCCCAGTCTCCCCAGGCTTCCAAATTTCTATTTCCTAACTTAAATATCTGGCAGTGATTGAGGTTTAAGCCAAAGAGAAACAAACTCTTGGTTCTTGTCTATTACAGCTATGCAGTTGTTAATAAACTCTACTGTTTGACCTGTTCTTTTAGGGTCTCCAATACATACCCAACCAGATTGAGGGTTTACAAAAACCGGAAAATCTTCTTCACGTACTCGATAAGAAAGACCATAATCCAGCTTATCTGTGACTTTCAAAATTCCTTTTTGGCTCTGAGGAACAATGCAATCTGATTTCTTCCATTCATTATAGCCACTAAAACCCCAAACTTGAACAACCTTACCATTATCAGTAACAGTAAGATTGAGCTTATTTACAACAATATCAAATTCAACTTCTTCAACAGTCGGTTCAACATCAAAAGAGCATTCTTCGACATCATAAATCAATGTTCTCTGCTCAGAAACGCCAGTGTATTCTACAAGGAATTTCATGATTAGTGAACAAAATTAAAGTGATAGATTACATTCGTTTTAGGGTTGATTCCCAATTCCCAAGTTCCTTGAGAACCCCTAAAAGTACCTGGAACTCTCCAATTCATTCCCCCTTTAAATGTAGCATCTGGAATGCCTTTACCTGTAGACATTATTTCCCTGATAGTCAAAGGAGAGTTCATATAAGGTCTTGAAAGCTGGCCAGCATTTGGCCCACGCTTAACTATTTCTGTTAGATGCTTTCTTGCTGATTTAGTGTAGGTAAACGCTTTAGTACTTGTCCTAGCGGCTCTCTATTCAATTAACAACTTATCTCTGTAAGAGTTAAATAAAGACAAAGATTGCTTGTCCTCTTCCAATACTTTCTCATAGAACTTATCACCCTGATTTTTCCATTCTTTAAAGCTTATTATTTCTTGGTTTTTTATGTTTAAATCTTCAATTGAACCTATGTTTTGTAAATCACAATCCCAAAATTTTGAGATCCCAAAATCTTTTATTGTAAATAGCTGAATTGGAAAAGCAAGAGGGTAATCATTATTTTCATCTCCTAAAATATAGAAGAAAAAATTATTAGAATATCTAGCAACTGCCAAAACAACATAGATTTTACCGATCGTGAGTTCAAGCTGCTCTTTTGTGTTCGCCCAATCACAAATCCAGCTTTCATGAATATTAGGATTAACCCTATCCGATACACATTCAATTCTCATATTATTTGAATTTAAAATCAGTTAAATAACCCGTTTTAGGATTTCTGATATAGTGCACTACTGATTTACTCCCTTTTGGCCCTACACTATAATGCCATTTCTCCCATCCTTTATATCTTGGGTCAGATAAACTTTTGATGATGAGACGACCCTTTCCTGCTTGAGCACCTTCAAGTGCCAATACATCTTGGGGGCTCTTTGGTAAACGTCTAAAAACATTATTAACAGATCCGTAGGGTTGGTTTCTAGCCAACCTTGCAGCATCATCCAAACTGCCACTAATATTTTTAAGAGATCCAGCACTCGCCTTAGCGGCCACCATTGCCTTATTAGCTTTGTATAAATTCCTGGTATATTTTAGCAGTCCAACTTTCGGCACAGGGGCTAAGGATGACGCAATCGTCATGATTACCTCCGCAGCATCACCCGTTGCTTCATGGATCCTCGCAATCAACTCCTCCTCGGTCAGGTCGGGTGGTAGGTTGTCGAACTCATTGATGTAATCGATATCGTCCTGGGTTAAAAGAAAGGCGCCTTCTATCAGCTCAAATTCACAGGCATCGCAGGAAAGCCCTTCCATGCTCCTCTCCGCTAACCTTCTTTCTATCCCTTTTTTT
>JBCDKO010000326.1:0-3285 GCA_038746525.1 Bacteroidota bacterium | reverse complement strand
GTCACAGGTGTATCAGATACTAGGCAGCAAGGTGAAGATGTATGCTTATACTTCGATCCGCAGCGAACGACGTAGCTGATGTACCTGTGACTAGTTGAAAAATCTGGAAATCGAGCTTTTTCAGTGCACGGAAAATGGAAGCATCTGCTCGAAAACCTTGCACCTATTGAAAAAGAAATTTACTAAACAGTATCTTTTGACCACATAAACGTGTTTTTTGAATTGAAAAAACGTTTCTCAGTAGGCCCTAGGTATACTCTCTCCCTGCCAAATGTGCTGCTTCCTCTTTTAGAGCCTGCTTTCTGCACAATAGCTTCTAAATGCTGACCGTTTGCAGGCTAGTTCATTCTAAATTCGATAGGAAAAAAGACCTCTGAAGCTACAGTGACATTTCCTATTCTACCAGGAATAAATGTTAGACCGCAACTCTTCATAATATCCATTGCTATTTCTCCTAGTCCAAATCTATCAGGATTATAAATTTCAATGAACTTAGTTTCCCCGCTTTCGGTAAGTACAAAACGTAGATAGATTGTATAATCTGTGGTTCTTCCTTTAATCTTAGAAGCTTTTTCTATCGATTTATTGTAACATTCAATTTGTAACTTATTTAATGGTCTGAGTTGCACACGTAAATCGAGAGATTGAACGCTGGCTACTGTAGGAATTTCCGGAAGTTTGAATTCTTCTTTATCAACCTTTCTTTCCTCTATTTGTATCGCTTCCCTAATGGAAATATAAGTTGGAAACTTAGTAATTGATTTAATTGTGATTGATCCACCTACTTGCCTTATTTCCTCATACCAATTACCAACTGCATGCTCTTTAAATGAGTCATAATCCACTTGGATACTATCAGAATAAAAGGTGGTGACCAAGCCATAATCAGTTTCTCTCTGAACTTGATAGCAAGGAAAACCCAGGATGTAAACTATTGAATCACCAATCACTTTTGTACCATAATTAGTCGATTTACCCTTCCTTGAATCACGGTAAGTGATATATTCTCGAGAGATGTAGTAATCGTACATCCTCTTAGATCCATTATGATAGGTATAAGAATAAGACTCTTGGCCATTACTGTCCAAATAAACATTTTTATAGTTCCCCTTAGTGATGATGTATTTGCTTACCATACCATCTGCATTTAAGATATTAGTGTCTAGCTCTACTCCTTTATCTGGTATAATAGAAGTCATATATGTTATCTCTCCCGAAAAGTATTGCCCATGACTAAAAGATACGAATAAGAAATATAAGAAACCCAAAATAAACCTTATGTGTATTAGTTTATTGAAGTAGGCACTTAGTAAATATGAAAAATGAGGTTTAGCATGCATATAAGCATATTTGGATTTAGAAATCTGCTGATTCGTAGTGTTTGCTTTATCTGAATGATCCATTTTCTTTGTTTGTAGCTTGCAAGAGCTATTTATTAAGGGCCTAATTCAATTAGTTTATTTTCATTTGCACACATGGAATCGCGATAGATGGTGTCATCGGACCGATTCATTTGGCGGTTGGTATAGATTCGCCTTTGAGTCTTCGTGCCCATTTCATTTATAAAGTTTTAATATAATTAGTTAGCCGCAGAAAATTCTACGCCGGCTCTATATCAGCCCACATTTGTCCTTTTCTGATCCGGTAAAGATGGCTATAATTGATTCCAAATTGTTTAGCCAGTAAACTCCACTTCATTGCTTTATCCCGATTTTCATTCTCTCTAATCCGCTTCTTAATAATCGCTACTTTGCCAGGAGATAGTTTAGCGTTTAAAGGATACTTTCTTTTAGGGCTGTGAATAAAACTTTCTTTACTCCTCTGTCTCACCAATAAAGAAAAAAATTCATCAGAAATCCATTCCAGATTATTGGCCGAACAATTTGAAAAATTACGATCTATGAATCGATAGCGCTTGTAGTTATTAGGATTTTCCACCCAAACCTGGAGCATTATTTTATGCACATAAATAAGCCCGTTTTTGCGATTTGATTTTCTATAAGGGATACATCGATAGCCGTTGTTTTTGTATGCTGTATGAGTGTAGAGATTTCCATTTATATCTAGACTTCTTACGTTACCTAGGTTTGAGATAGAATAGGCCTTTCTATTCTCTTCGTGAAGGTAGTCCCTCCATCTTTCATTTATAGTTGACATTTGAATTTCAGACTTCTTATGTTATTACTCAAACTTAAGAATAACTACAGAGAGGGACTAGACCAGAAGTGTTAATAGTGATAACTCTTGTTTGCCACAAGCACCTATGATGACGGAGTTACTTATTTGCTGCGAAAGAACTTATCAGAACAAAATATCAGTGAGGCTTACCATTGCTTAGGGCATTTTGTGACTCTAATCAGAATCTGTCTACCACTATACCATCACTTCAAATATATCTTCAACGTATTAAAATCACTGTACATACAACGAAAGAAAAGACCCAAAAACCTTTGAACAGTTTTAGAAGCAAAACTTGGCTTTTGGGTCGTTTTATCTCTCTTTTTGGATTACTAATCAATCTTGATTTGATCCCTTATTATTTTTTGTCCGCTATCAAAAATGTCTGACAAAAATGAAAATCTATTAACACACACATAACTATAGCGTCTTTTTAAAATACTTTCCAATTAATCTAACAGATTCATCGACCAGTTCTGGCTTGTGATAAAAATCCAATTGCCCGCCTTCCATCCAAACCAATTCTTTTTCTCCTTTAAGATTATCGTAGAATTCCCGGCCTGAGGCTGGCGTAGCTGCATTTTCAGAAGTAATAATTAATGTTGGTATAGTAATCTGCATTGCAGCTTCCACTGGTCTGTAGGTCAACCACGGCTCCCAACTGGCCAACGCAAACTTATCGTGTGACCAGTTTGGGACTTTTCCTAGGTTTTCATCGAGATAATATTCAAAAGGACCAAACATTGCTGCATTTGGATCTTTATCACTTATGGTAAGAATGAATTCCATTTCGCCACTATTCTTATAATTTTCATTTGCTTTGCGGCTTTTTTCTATTCTGTCATTGATACCTTCATCTCCTCCATAGAATGCATTTACTACCTGGTCCGTATTAAACCAAGGAACTACAGCGGCAAAAGATTGGAAGGCGGCTCCCTGTACAATAGCATCCGCCATGTAACCCCCACTCATATAATTGCATAAGAAACAGAGATATAAAAAAAGTGCAATTTTGATTTGACTCCATCAGGCAGAAGAGAGCCCCCTCGCTAAGCACACAAAAAAGTGATGCAGTGCGCTAGGAATACCTCTGCCTGTGATTGCTTG
>JBCDKO010000325.1:0-3287 GCA_038746525.1 Bacteroidota bacterium | reverse complement strand
TCACTTACTTCTTTAGCTGATCTACCTGATTGTAATAACTCAACAATCATCGTCTTAAAATCTCTCTCATAGGTCCTTGCCATAATCAAATCTAAGGTTTATAGCCTTTATCTTTTCGTAACAACTAATGTAGACAGTCCATTAATCCGACCAAACCTAGTGGAAGGTACTTTTGCAGGTTGGCTCTTCCAACCTTTATATTTCGCTTCTGTGAATTCATAGGCCAGTCTAGCATCAAGCTTTCTCCCCAATGCATGAGAGGCTCCTCCTACCACAAAACCAACGCCATTATTTATGTTCGATATAGTATTCCATGTATCGCTACCAGGTCCAACTCCTGCATGTAGAACTTGTGGACTATTCTCCCTGAAGATTGCTTTATAACCACCATTTACCCCACCCGATATGATCAATTCAGGCCGCTTCACCTGTACTCCATTTGCGATTTGCTCTTCTTGATAATATCTCCAGTAAGCGTTCATGTTGGCGTAAGCCTCACCGTATTTCTGCACATACTCATCCAGGCCTAAGGTGCGGGCATTGGACCACATCTGGTAGCGTTCATACACCCTGCTATTGCGTCCGATCGAGTGCACCCAGCTATTTCCATTCAGATTCGGGCTTACGTATGATGTGGGCTCATAGTCCATGAAGTTATCCCGTGCATCATAGTATCGCTTATCCCTGGGACATTCCGGGCATAACCCCAAAGGATCGGTAAACATCACCGGATTGTTGTAATTCGCATGGAAAGGGCTGTGACCTGGTGTGACCACTGACATTCTTCTAAGTACAATTGCATGCGTTGCGAACGCACGTTAGTTATTATTATTTTTTTAGCCTATGACTTCTATAGACCATATAGATAAAAAAACTAGCTCCAGAATAAAATATCACCGCTATACCTATTTGAAAATCTCGATCATTCAACAAGGCAATAATAGGCCAGCTAATCATCAATAGACCTAATATTACTGACAGAATTACACCCATTCTGGTTTCATATATCGAAGCTTTTAAAGAAACATTAACACCTTCTTGTACTTCATTAAGTGACGAAACTTTATTATGAAAACTCTTTTCAAAACGTGATAAATGTTGACTGTTCTGATCAAAGGTTAGCATAACATTTTTCCCTTTTTTAGTTTTTAACTTTAAGATGTGATAATACTGAGTAGTTTTAAAAATATATGATTCTAGATTATTCCAATTGATCTTTTTTTCTTTTTTATTCTTGGTCAACGTTGAAGTTTCAGTAATCACAAGCTCTTCATTTCTAATTGATATATGCAAATTATTTCTTACAAATTTTGTCGAAAGCCTGAACAAAATAAATGCTAACCCAAAAACAAAAAGTATGACCAATATGAAATTTAATTTGATATGAACGAGAGTTAAGATCCAAAATGGTAAAATAAGAGATATTATGAGTATCATCAATAATCTTAGAGAATAAAGTCCTCTTGGAATATGGATAAGCTGATATTCGTTTTTTTTCATTTTACTGATTTCTCATATACCCCTCTAAAACAACTGTATCACCACCTAAGTAAGATTTGATTCTATTAAAAGTTCCTGCTGCATCTAATATACCATATGCACCTACAGCTATTAAAGCAACAGGTGCAGACATAATTGCAAGACTTCCTGCAAGAACAAGACCAACACCAATTGCTAAATCAGCAACTTGACTAGCCGTTACATTTTCACCATGATACCAATTATATCCTATTACCGATCCATTAAATAGAACCCCTGCTGCACCTAAGCCCTTTGCTACTTTAGAAACTTTGCTAATACTCGGATTGATCGTCTTGGTAATCTTTCGAGCAGCAGTTCGAGTTCTTCTCGATATTAAGTATTCTTTTTTCATGCTGCAATTGAGCTTCAATACTTCCCAATAGAAAACCAGAAGTAGCCATGCCATAATTTACCAAGTCTTTACCCGTAGCATTACCATCAACTATGCTAGCAGTCATTAATCTACCACCCTCTGATGGAAAATAACCCTACGTTGGCGCGAGCTTGTAGCTCGTGTCCATATTTTCAATCAGTCCGGGCTGCAAGCTCCAACTAGCGGAGGTTATATAAGCAACATCAAAAAAGCCTCCATTTAAAGGGCTTTAGCTTCTTACAAACTTGGAAATTCCCAACTACTGTCCTTTTCCGTTACAAATGGTTCTTCCCAAAAATAGGGAGATACATAAACGCTAATCATGACAGAATCAGTTTTGCTTATATTATACCATCGAAATATGTAACGATCTTCATTAGTCAGATCTAGATATGGGCCTTGAAATTCAGTTTTCTTGAGTCTAAACCTATTCTCTTTTACATAGTAATCAAACTCCGAAATTGCAATTCCTCGCATTTCTCGACCATTTAACGGCCAGAGGAAATATGTAATGTAGGCGGCAATTGCTAGGAAAATAAACCGAATCATATTCTTTCTTTTGAACATGATTATTTGCCGATTTTACCTTGTCCATAAATCCAGATCACAAAGGATTGACCACTTCCATGAATAGCATTAGCCCCCATTGTAGCAACATTTCTGATAAACGTTTGAGAAGACCAGGGCTTAATATCAAAATCATAGATATCGAATGCTCTCATTGCAACAACAGTATTCTGATCTACTAGCCTTAAAGAAATACTTCCGAACACAGCTGCATCGTTCGCATTCGCAAAGTATTTTTGATCAAGATTGAAAACATTGCTACTTCCTATTCCTTCTGGAAAATCATTCGCAGATATTTTGCTCAGATCAAGCCCTCCGAGATCAGCATACAAGGATGTACCACCTCCATTTCGGTAATGATCTCTTGCTTCCCAGAAAGTGATATATCCATCTTCATCTGGTCTACCCGTACCCTGGAATGCATCTAAGCCTTGAGCACCCCTCGATGACTGTGGTGAACCAGGTCCCACATACGTCCTTTCTAATGGAAAATAACCTCTACTTGCCCGACCCGATAGGATCAATTGAGGTCGCTTCACCTTCACTCCATTTGCGATCTGCTCTTCTTCATAATATCTCCAGTAAGCATTCATGTTGGTGTAAGCCTCACCGTATTTCTGTGCATACTCATCCAGGCCTAAGGTACGGGCATCGGACCACATCTGGTATCTCTCATACACCCTGCTATTGCGTCCAATCGAATGCACCCAGCTATTCCCATTCAGATTGGGGCTTACGTATGATGTGGGCTCATAGTCCATGAAATTGTCCCTGGAATCATAGTATCGCTTATCCCTGGGACACTCGGGGCATAACCCCAAATGAT
>JBCDKO010000324.1:0-3346 GCA_038746525.1 Bacteroidota bacterium | reverse complement strand
CTCTTATTCATGCGGCAAACAGCCGCTACAGAAGTGATCATGTTTTTGGACATGATTACCGCAGGCTCAAAGCCAGATGAGGGCCCAAAGCAGCTAAATGTGCGATGGCTCCTAAAATGGCGATCATCTATTTTCATATGATGACTAAAAAAGAAGCGTTTAATCCCGAAATATTTCGGCTAAACCAACTTTAAAGAAAAACGAATTAAAAGCCTTGAACAACAACTGGCTGCCCTAAAGAAGGCTGCTTAAGGTGGGTATAAGGTGGGTTACTTCTCTCCGAAGGATGCAAAAGGAGTCGAAGGAGTCAAAAAATAATTTCGTAAAAAGATTTTTGATTAATCGAAATGTTCACTTTTTAGAGTTATGAAGCTTAACCGGCTCCAACATTTTATAAGCCTTTGTAGGTACGGCATCGTATTTACAGATTATAACAGTATATACGATCCGAATGCATGATTTTGCTTGGTGGTACTCCATATTTTTCTTCGATCATCAGAAATACTCGATCTCTTCATTTATCAGTAGAGTGCACTAAGAAAATGATCCTGAATCACTCTTAAATAGTCTTGTGATTCTATTTTTATTTAATTGTTTTACATTAAAATATCTCCGACAGGTTGTATCGCTTCAGGTAACTCAGTTTCTTCCAGCATTTCTCTCATGTCAATTTCTATTGTTTTGGAAAGTGAAAACATGGGTATATCATTTGCTCCACCTTCAAAAGGATTCTCAGTGGCTTCTCCAATTTTCTCCATCGTATGAAATACCCAAGCAACCATGATTGTGAAAGGAATGGTTAGCCATACAAAGTTGTCGCCGAATTTGCTGCTGATTTCATGAAGCATGCCGAGTGGTACAAGGAAAATGAACAGCCAGACAAAGTACAGGTTGAATGTGGCAAATTGTCTTGGATACGGGAAGTTTTTGATACGTTCACATTTACCTTGATGGGTAAAGAATTCCTTAATTGTATTCTCTAACGCTACATAAGGATATGCATCAATCAACCCTCTACTTCTCAATTCTCTCAATTCCTTGGACTGTAAACTTAGCAATTGAGTGGCTCGATTCTTCTTTTTCATGACATAGTCAAAATCCTGATTTGATAGGAATGGTCTAATCTCATTCTCCAACTCAGATTCCCATTCAGGTACACTATAGAGTTGTCGATACTCTTTTGCGTGAGGTTTATCTAAGTTTTCCCAGCCTTTTGTCTGTCGAAGTTGAAACCTTAAAGCGGTGAGCCATGCAAAATGACGGTATATGAGTCGTTGATGGATTTTATTTAATTCTTGCTCCGTGGCAAGATCTTGGGCAACCAAGTTATTGATGTAGTCCCTGGTCATTACTCCTCAGCTTCTACTATCGTTCACAATGGCACCCCATATTTTCCTTGCCTCCCACAGCCTTCCATATGAAGCATTGTTTTTAAAACCGATTAGGAAGGCCACAGCAGTACCTACCAATGCTGCTGGTAACCAAGGAATAGACAGCCATGTCCAGCCTAACAGTTGATGTAGTGTGGTCGGAATGGATGCTATAATGATAAAAAGAAATAGTTCTCTCCTAGTCCAAAATAGGACTTGATATATTTTAAACTTTTTTCCTATGTGCATAATTATTAGGTTGATTTAGATGAAAACTTATTAATAAGGATTCCTACCAGCACGACGGAGTAGAATTGTGCGATTACTCCAAACAATGAAGTAATTAGCTTAGCAGAATAGCTGACCGGTGAGATATCGCCGTAGCCAATTGTGGTAATGGTTATGCTACTGAAGTAAACCAGATCCATGTAAACGGTAGCAGGATCACCGTGGTCAATTAATCTAATTGAAGAAGGATTTAAATAATACAGTGTCTGCATTAAAAAGACACATATCTCTATCAATAGAAAATAGCCGCATGCTGAAGCAGAGATAATATCAAGGTTGATATATCCGGGCCTTACCAAGAATTTAATGATCTCGAAAAGAATGAGAGCAAAAAAAGCACAGTAAGTAATACTTAACCATACTAAAGACTGTGATAGGTGCCCTAGAAATGGAAGTGTTAGTGGAAAAAGGATGACTAAGCCCAGTAAAACATCTTTGACAAAAATCTTCCATTTTCCTTGCTCCACAAACACTCCGATGCTTGCCACTCCAACCAGGATCATATTTACTGGCCAAATGATCCGATCATAAAAAATAAGGTCTGTAAGAAAGATTCCTATGATAAAGATGTATGACTAAAACCAAAAGCAGTATCTCGTACTTTCGCTTCATCAATGTTTTGAGAGAGACCTTCATCGTTTTGACACCTGGCCGATATCAAGTCGTTCTATTTTATCTTCTTTCAGGTGAAAATTAAAGTAAACCTTAAATGTCGCCCACCGCCCAGCATAGAAATCACCAGTTAAATTTTTGCCATCATTTTCCACTTTATCAAGGGTTAGGAATTTTTCTTCATGGTTGAAAGCATTGTCAAAAAAAGCTTTAAGGTCACGCTCATTACCATCATCCGTAAAGACGGCATCATCCGAAAAGAAGCTCAACCGCGTTTCTTTACCTCCAGCTTGAAGTGCTTCTATGGCTTCTTTTACAGTTGAGTTTGTTAGATTTTCTGTATTCATAATTAATGTATTTTACTTGGTTATTTCTTGTGCATTATGCTAAGGATTCTAAGTTTATGCTCATTTCATGGTATTTAAGATGATACACAAGATTTGCTATGGTCGCATGTATTATCTCCGGTAAATCATGCGAACAACTAAAAAGAAAAGGATATTTATCCACAGTCTAATAAATAATCTTTTTGAATTAAGCTCTTAACCCGCATTTCAAGACATTGCGCCGCTTAGGCGGCTATGTAGCATAGAATAGCTAACTAAAAGTACATTTTGTAAGTTTCTGATTTTCAAATAGTTGCATTTTAGTTAGATGGAATTATTCACCACAAATAGTGTTACTATTCAGCTACCCAGATAAAATATTATTTTAATAGCAGATTCTAATATCATTATTATTAAAATAATCAACTTAAAAAATAATTTTCATAAAATAATATGCTGTTCAGTTTTAAGCAAATTCGATTTTTCAATAAAATTGAACTTATAAATATTTGATAATCAATTGATTAAGTAGCTGAATAGTAACCAAATAGTGGTGATTTGATTCAAGTAATTGATTTAAAGTAGTTTAATATTAATTCTTAATGATTTTTGATTCCTCAAATTTGGGGAACGATTTTGTCCTCTCATTCGAAATCAATTACCTCATATTCAACGTGTTACATCATCTCAATGAATAACACCCGAATTTTTCGGGTTAATAAGCTCTAAGAGGCTGCAAACAAAGAAAAT
>JBCDKO010000323.1:0-3452 GCA_038746525.1 Bacteroidota bacterium | reverse complement strand
TATCTAGACGAGTATTGTTACCGATTTAACCGCCATCTGATGAAGGGTAAAATATTTGACCGTCTGATGGATAGAATGGTGGCTCATAGCCCGGTCTACTGCAAAAACTTGACTATTTACTAAGTGCCTACTTCAATAACATTATTGAATTAGACACTTAAGTAAATATGAAAAATAGGGGTTAGCATGCATATGAGCACATTTGGGTTTAGAAATTTGCTGATTTATTATACTTTCTTTATCTGAATGAGCTATTTTATTTGTTTGTAGCTTGCTAAAGCTATTTATTAAATGCCTAGTTCGATAGAATTATTAAGTAAGAAACTATAAAAAGAAGGAAAATAGTATAAACGTACTTTTTCATTTCCAGTGTTGAGTTATATAGCATGCTTCGAAAAATCATAGCAGTGCCAACACTAAAAAGAAAAAGTAATGAACCTACCTCCAGAGGAAAGGAGACAACTAACCAAAGGGTTTCAGGTAAAGTCAATAATAAATTAGTAAGTACCCATAGGGAATATATTTTGATCTTTCTGCTTGGAAAGTTTTCTAGTAAAACTCAGATAATGGTATTCAAATTGATACGATTGATAGATCAAGAAAGAATGGGAAACAACTACTCCTAATATGAGTACACCTCCGAATTGATAATCGTTTTCTTGGTTAATCAGAAAATATCCACCAGTGATTACACCATAAGATAAAAGCTTTGTTACAACCAAGGGTACTTTCAATCGATTAACTAGATAATACAGGAATAACGAGAAGAATGGTTTGTTCCAATTGACTGTAAGAATGGTGAAAGCATTCTTTCGATTTGCTTTTAAGGGCTTATTAGTCCATCTAACATAGACAACAGCACTAATTATTGAAACAACTAAGATATAAAGGATAAAACATACTGGTATAAAGTAATCGCCAACAATCAAGCCCGCTACTAAAGAGAAAACTGCATAAATGATTATGGGTAAAGAGAGGTAAATTTGGATAAACAACCAGCTTCCAAATTGTTCACTTTTCGCCAAAGAAGTTGCACTGTAGTATAAAAATTGATTATGAGATTCAATCAAAAGCTCCGAGAAAAATTGCCAAATTTTAAAAGTCCAGAGCAACCAAACAAAGAAAACTCCAATGGCAATAACAGGAGAGCTAATGAATTTCAGAATGAAAATATAATTATACAGCTTAGCTTCTTCATGGATTGAATCAATGTTTAAAACTTGAATAAAGAAGCCATAGGAAATCAGGGTCACAAATAAAAAAAGTAGCAAGCCAGCATGTGCTTTGTAGAATCCTTTGACAAATACCTTGATCAGAATTCTAGACAAGGGACCCATCATTCAAGTTTCAACTTACGATCTTCTAACATAATTTTTTTCGTAGGAAACATGTTTTGCTCAACATTTTGATGCGAGGACAAAAGGAAGCTCACGTTTCTTTTGAAGTACAAATCTCTAATAATGTTGTAAAGTGCATGGAGCGAATCTGAATCAATGGTAGTTAGTGGTTCATCTAAAAGAATTAATCTTGGGTTTCCTAAAAATGCCAATATAAGTGAACAATTTTTTAAGCATACCACTGGAATAAGTGCCAATAGGGTCTCCTAAATAATCAATCATATTCATTTTCTCAGCAAAATACTTTTCCTGATGAGATGGGGCGGATTTAGCGGACACAAAAAGCTTAACTAAATCTTGTCCCGTCACAAAGTCAGGAAAAATTGGCTCAGCCTCTGCAAAATTTACAAGTCGCCTGAACTTGATAGGGTTGCGTTTTATACTAAACTTTTCATCCAGAATTACATCTCCATCAAAGTCCAGAATACCTGCCATAAGCTTCAAAAGGGTGCTCTTACCTGAGCCATTTTCACCACTCACCCAGAAAACCCCTTTGGATAATTTGAAACCTTCAATATCCAAAACTTTGTTTAAACCATAAGATTTTCTTACATCGTAAGATTCAATCATAGTTGATAAACTCTGAGAGTTTTAAGACTTCCGCTTTAGCCCGAAAAACTTGGGTGTTATTCATTGAGATAATGTAACACGTTGAATAGGAGATAATTGATTTAGAATGAGATGACAACATCGTTCCCCAAATTTGAGGAATAAAAAATCATTCAGTGTGAATATCAAACTATGGTAAATCAATTACTTAAATCAACCCTCCACTATTTGTGGTGAATAATCCGCTTTAGATCAGATACCCCTTTTGAAATTTCTCGTCCAAACGAGCGATTTCTATCAGGGTTACGCATTAACATGACGGCTATCCACCAAACCGGCAACCAAAAAAGTACACTACAGCTAAAAAACGATAAGCTCAATGAGTAAATCGAGCTATGAGCAGTTTTCAGGCTAAATATTAACTTTAAGAATCCCTTGCAAAACTGGATTTTGGTTCAAATCGAGGCTTTCAGAATTTCAAAAACATAGTTTACTGGTCGTAAATAAGGCTTTTGAAATTTTGAGTAACGAAGAGTTGCGCCAAAAGGCGCGTTTTTTAAAAGACTTTTTAGAATCAATTTGAAAGGATATGCTCACTGAGTTTTTCTATACGTTATTTGCATTTTCTTCAGAATGAAAAATCTCCTTCTAATTACCATTTAGCTTGGACTACTGACTGGAGTAAACGCAGAAAACCAAAAGGATTCTATTGAGATTATCAACGTTAAATCATCTATCAATGGTAGCCTGTATCAACTATACATTCGAACTCCGCAGAACTACTCCGATCAGAAGAATCATCCTGCTATCTTGTTATTAGATGCAAATTATTATCACAGAACATTTGTAAATCTCTATGATTCAATAAACGGTCCTGAAAATGATAATCAAGTGATAGTGGGAATTGGTTATTGGCCCAATCCAATGAACGATACTTTATTTATGAGGGATTTTACACCAACCCCTATTCATGGTTTTCCAAACTCCGGGAGAGCAAAGGAGTTTAAACAAATATTGGAACTAGAATTGATTCCTATAATCATCGAAAATTATTCAATAGATGAATCGAAGTTTTCCACTGTTGGCCATCACTACAGCGCACTTTTTTTAACGTGGCTTTTAACTCAGGAACCTTCAAGGTTTTCTAATCATGTGATTTGTAGTTCTGTGTTAACATTCAATGAAGATTTCACTGATTTCAAGATCGAGAATACGGGCATTTATCGAAGTTTAGGATCAGGTAAAGTAAAGTTTTTAGACAGCCCTGAACTCAATAAAGAAAAATTTAAAGAGTTCTCGGAGCAGCTAAAAAATAGCGACAAATCAGATTTGATTAAATCGTCGTATTGAATTAGGCTCTTAATAAATAGCTCTCACAAGCTACAAACAAAGAAAATGGATCATTCAGATAAAGCAAACACTACGAATCAGTAGATTTCTAAATCCAGACATGCTCATATGCATGCTAAACCTCATTCTTCATATTTACTAAGTGCCTACTTCAAT
>JBCDKO010000322.1:0-3456 GCA_038746525.1 Bacteroidota bacterium | reverse complement strand
TCCGGACGAAAACCATAGCTATGACTCTCAAAGTTCCACTCATACTTTGTCATCAGTACTTGGCTTACCGCCTGCTGTAGCCTCCGTTCTACTACCGTAGGAATCCCCAGCCTACGGGGCTTCCCTTTACCTTTCGGTATCTCTACCGCCAGGGTAGCTTCTGGTACATACGCGTGATTGAGGATAGAGGTAATGATCATCTCTCGGTGCTCTTTCTTCCAGCTACCCGAAAAGCTCCTCGACGCTCATCTAAGCTATCCCTGCTGCTCCTTTATTTTGATCTACCTGACGGTAGGCTTTGTAAAGGTTCTTTCGATTTAGTACCTGTTCTATCATCATCCTTCTTTCCCTGTCCGCTTAAGAGCAGGCTATACCTAAAAAAACATTTGGCACTCCTGTTCGAATTAGGACTCGATTCCATGTTCGCTCCTTCATTGAGTTCTGAGGCCTCCATGGCTTTCCATGGCTCGTTTCTCTCCACTACTATGAGATCGGCTGACTTTTCCGTCTCCAACACGTGGAATCCGAGACCTCCCTCGGTAAGGCGAATATCCTTGTATCTAAGCCTGCCCTATCTACTATTTCGGCTCCTCTCCTTTCAGCGCTTTAGACTTCCGTATGAGGTGCTACTTCATCCGGCCTCATCGCCTCCGTATATGGTTTCTGTGCGTCCGTTCAGATACCGTAGTTTGGCTTACTTCCGTTCCAGCGTCTCCGCTGACAACCTTGCCTCTTACTCAGCTTCCCGACACCACCCCAGCGCTTCCGGGACTTTCTCCCTTTGGAACACCCAAATTCATGGGCTATATTCACCATGCAAGGAACACACAGGCGATAAATCACATGGCTTTACGTAGCTATCTGCCAAATCTATCAGATACTCCCCACTCATCTGCGGGCGAAAAGCTCACTTCGTAGAAGTGAAAGCGGGCAGGATAGACAGAATGCCGAGCCAACGTTGGGCCAAGGGTGGAAGGTTTCATTCTGTCTTGATTTTTGCTTCTTTTCATCTAAGGAAAAGAAGAAGATAAATCATTCGGCAGATTTCACTAATTTTGTTTCTTTAAACATCTGGTGAAGCCACGTGCTTTATCTGAGCGTTATATTTAATTGCCCGCCTTATGGGATTCAACAATAAGCACATTTACAAGTCGCTCAAGCAACCCACAAGCCAAAACTTGCAAAAGAGCTTAAAATTAGAATTAGCCATTGTAAACCTATACCGCTAAGAAATGGATTACCTGACTTATTCAAAACGACTAGATTACCTTACCGAAATCATTGAAAAAGGACATCTACAATCTCCCAAAGAACTGGAAGAAAAATTTGACTGCTCTGAAAAAACGGTACGCCGAATGATAAATAGCTTAAGAAAAAGAGGAGTAAACGTTGAATACTGCCGAAAGCTGAAGAAATACAAAATTGGAAACAACGTATAAATATTTATCTTAATTTTATTACCCAACTTTAAGAATCCTAAATCCACTATGAATAAATTAATAATTGCCATTTTTTCATTTTTAATCGCAACCAATCTTTTCGCTCAAAACGTAATCTCTGGTTCATGGAATGGTATTTTAGAGATTCAGGGTATGCAATTGCGGCTTGTTTTCCATATAATTGAAACAGATAATGGATTTGTATCAACAATGGATAGTCCTGATCAGGGAGCAAAAGGCATTCCTGTGACAAGTACAATATTTGAATCTCCCACTCTAAAACTGCAGGTTTCAAACGCCCGCATTGAATACATCGGAGAATTTTCAGGAAACCAAATTACAGGTATCTTCAAACAAGCGGGTAAGGAACTTCCGTTGAGCTTAGCAAGAGAAAATGCCAAAAAGGAGGCCGTCACATTGAAACCCCAAGAACCAATTCCTCCATTAAGTTATTACACTGAGAATATCAACTTCAAAAATGAAAAAACCAATTTCACTTTAGCAGGAACCTTGAGCCTACCTTCCGAAGAAGGAAAATACCCTGTGGTAATACTAATCTCTGGAAGCGGCCCTCAAAATAGGGACGGGGAAATAATGGTACATAAACCATTTTTAGTTATTGCCAACTATCTAACTGAAAACGGCATTGGAGTTTTAAGATATGATGAAAGAGGAGTTGGGGAATCAGAAGGAGATTTCAGATCGGCTACTTTCAAGGATTTCGCCTCTGATGTTTCAAGCGCAGTAAATTACTTAAAAACAAGAAGTGGCATTGATTTTGAGAAAATTGGGTTAATCGGTCATAGCGAGGGAGGGTTAGTTGCACCAATGGTAGTGTCAAAATCCAATGATATCGCTTTCATGGTTTTATTGGCTGCCCCTGGTGTTTGTGGTGACAGACTGTTGCTCAAACAGCAGGAAATGATTGCAAAGGCATCAGGGGTTAGTGAACAAGAGTTTGAGAAGTCAAAAGAAATTAATGCTAAGATATTTGAGATGGTACAGAATTGTGGGGAAGATATTGAGGCACTTAGAAGCGATCTGAAAAAATACTTTGAAGACAATTTAAAAAATGCCCCAAAGTCCAAGCCAGAAGAAATGTCAATTGATCAGTTAGTAAGTCTTCAAGTGAATCAAATCACAAATTCATGGATGATGCACTTCTTGAAATATGACCCAGCCTTGGCGTTGCAGAGGGTAAAATGTCCTGTTTTGGCTCTGAACGGAGAAAAAGATCTTCAAGTCAGCTCTAGAGAAAACTTAAAGGCCATAAAAAAGTCACTGAAAAAAGGTAAAAATCGAAATGTTACCACAGAAGAATTGGAGGGTTTAAATCACTTATTTCAGGAATGCACAACTGGGTTACCTAATGAATACAGCAAACTTGACCAAACAATATCACCAGTTGCTTTGGAAAAAGTATTCACCTGGATAAAGGGTTTGCTATAAACCGATTATTGACAAGTAAGGCGCATGGAAAAAGAAAACCTGACCATATATTTTGATAATAATTGTTGGATATGCTTGAAAGTGGCCAAAATTTTTAAATTTGTGGATTCTATTTATATAACTGTTTTAGGTATTTACAAAATTGAGAGTATTCACATTGACAAGGAAAAAGCACAGTTATTTATCGAATCAAAGTCCAAGTAAAACAATGTTTTACGATTATGATACTTACGTTGAAGCTGTTTCAAGAATTCCTCTCCTTTCATTTCTCACCATTATCATGAAAAATCGGTTTGTTACCTATTTGGGTAAAAAGTGTATCTGAAAATTGCTATGTCCAGAACGTGCCAAATCCAGAATCAATGTCGTTTAGTTAAGGATATGTAATAAGTAACTGTGTTTTAAATTTTTTTACTACTTTTAGCTACAGGTATAAGGGGGGTATTTCTTCCCATTTTTCCGTTAAAACTACTTCATACAGAGAACATTTATCAAACGATATTGACTATGAGATCGACGAATCAACTTACAGAGGCCGTGCAAAATTCGGCCATGAAAGGGTATTCAC
>JBCDKO010000321.1:0-3536 GCA_038746525.1 Bacteroidota bacterium | reverse complement strand
TGCCTGTCGATGAGGTATAAAGCGGCTTAACGATAGACTCATCTATTCGACCGGTTACTTTTGCTTGAAAAATAGCTTATGCCAACCATAGTCATCTTCATAGAGATTCAAACTCTTTCCTGATAACATCTTCCCTGTAGAGGAATAAAGGTCGTACTGAGGGGCTGAAGAGCTTTTTCTAAACACTCAACTAATTTAATTCACAAATAATACTTTAAAAAAATAAACAAATACTTCTCGGAGTGGACTCATTAAATGAACACTATGAAAAAAGCCATCAAAATAACAGTATTGGCACCCCAGCTCTTCGAGATTTGTAATTTCAGAGCACGATCGCTGAATATACCATTATGACAATACTAATATTCCTTTTCGAACTCCATGAAAATCACCCGCACTACTCAATAAGTACTCTTCTTCCTTTTCTACCAAACCTGATCTTACTGGATTCAAGAATCCTTGGCAAAACTGGATTTTTGATTCAAATCAAGGCTTTCAGAATTTCAAAAACGTAGCTTAATGGTTGTAAATGAGGCTTTTGAAATTTTGAGTAACGAAGAGTTGGGCCAAAAGGCAGGTTTTTCAAAGGATTCTTCAAATGAATATAATTAGCCTTAGTATCACAAAACTCTTGCGTATGAATTTCTTCTCCATGATATCCTTCTTCCCAAAACCAAACTTTACCTTCATAACTTAAAACCTTTAGTAACCACGCACGTCGACTCTCACTTGGATCATCTTTTATAGCTTGATGTATTCTCTTAAATGTAAACTTTTTGAAATCTCGTATTACATCACTCAAATTGTCATTTTTTACGCTAATTAGTGTCTCTAAGAAAACCGTATCTCTAGCAAGAAAATGATATTTTTAACTCACAGAGCGTGTTTTTTTGAGGTTTCGATATACAAACAGTCATTGAATCTATTTTAAAGCTTCTAATAAAAATGTAATAAAACCACAGGTCAACTTCAATTCATCTAAAATTCAGATAGATTTTTAAATACAGGATCTCTGAGTATTCCATTCTCTGTAATCATGGAATATTCTATTTCACACTTTAGTTCAGGAACCAGCCAAATTGTTTTTCTCTCCTCATGAACTTCCGCCTTAACAGATTTATCACTTGTGATTCGTTTACTGAACTGTTCGGCTAGGTGTTTAAGCATATTATCGTCAAAGCCTGAACCCACCCTTCCGCGATAAATAAGTTCTTCGTCGGATTCTTCTGCAATTTGTAAACTTCCAAAGTATGGTTTACGATCTCCTTCTCCCTCAGTAAACCCTATAATTACACAATCCTTTGTTTCTTTTACTTTCACTTTGATCCATGCGTCTGATCTTTTTCCTATAAGATATTTCCCATCTCGTTTCTTTGCTATAATCCCCTCCACTCCTAATTTTTTAGCCGCCTCGAAAAATACCAAACCATTTTCCATACTTTCACTAATGCGATAATTGGTTTCTCCCCTACGTACCGAATCAACCAACCACATTCTTCTACGCTCTTGTTGATCATGGATAAGGGATCGACCATCCAAATAAAGACAATCAAAGAGATAACAATATGCAGGAGACCTTTTAGACTCGTAGTCGAAGTTTTTCTTACTCATTAATCGTTTGATCACCTTTTTGAAATTAGCTTTTCCATCAGGATCTAAACACACAATTTCTCCATCGAAAATGGCATTATTGATTCTGAAAGCCTGTTCGGGTACATTCAGTTCCGGGAATTGACCTGTGATATCATTTTGATTTCTACTGTATATCTTTAACTGGCCTTCGTTTAGGTAGATTAAAGACCGAATACCATCCCACTTCAACTCGTAATAATAATAATCCTCAACCGGCACTTTTTTAGTTGCATCTGCGAGCATTGGTTTTACGGCATTATCCAGAAAATTAACTTGTGGCGTATCTACTCGTTCTAACAACCATTCTTTCTCTTTCATCAGGTGCATTCGATATTCAGCAGTTAGCTCTTTTCCCGAAAGCCTAAAATAAAATCCGTTTTTTTTCTCTTTAGTAATTTCATACCGTCCTTGGGCATAGACCCACATCATGCCCCCTCCATATTCTCCCTTAGGTATCTCCCCTTCGAAACTCAAGTATTTTAAAGGATGGTCTTCTGTTTGCACCGCTAGTCTTTTTACACCAGGCGTTGGAGGCATCCCCCGTGGTATAGCCCATGATTTTAAAACGCCATCTTGCTCTAACCTTAGGTCATAATGCAGATGAGAAGCATGGTGACGCTGAATGACAAAACGACATCCTGTTACTTCCTGTTCGGATAACAAGGGTTCTGGTGTTTTTTGGAAATCTCTTTTCTTTTCGTATTCTTCTAATTGCTCAGGTGTTTTGTGCCGTTCATTAGAAGGTAATTCTTTTGTGATTAAAGCTTTTTTGTCTGTGTGTAGTGGCACTGCCCATCCTCTTATTTGTTCCCAGGGATCTCCATCAGCTAATACCTTGTCCAGGGTGGTTTTTAAGTTCCATTTTTTTAGATCGGATAGCTTTTCAAGCTCAACCCAAGATAATGGTGTAGAAGCTGTCGCTCCTTGCTTTCCTCGTAAGCTATAAGGACTAACAATCGTTTGAGAAGGCCTATTCCTATATATATCTATTAAAACTCTTCCTCTTCGTGATTCTTTTTTGATGTGAAGTGTGGTGGCTGGTTGTCTATTGACAAAATCAACGATGATTTTTTTTGCTGCCTGAAAACCTTCTTGAAAGCTGTATTTGGGTTCAATTGGGGTAACTATATGCAATCCTTTGCCGCCGGTTGTTTTCAAAAAAGGATGATAATTGTGACGTTCTAGAAGTTCTTTCAGGTCGAAAGCTATCTGTTTGAGCTTTTCTAATCCAAAAGAATCATCGTCTGGAGGATCAAGATCGTACACAATGTAATCTGGTTTATCACTTTTCTCAGCAAAAGAATGAATCTGATGAAGCTCTAAACATGCTAAGTTAGCCAGCCAAACAAGGGTCGCTGTTTCTTTAGCTACGATGTATTCCTTTTTACGATTTTGACCCAACCTTTTATAATCGATCCAATCTGGTGTCCAGTCCGGACGGTGCTTTTGAAAAAACTGTTCTCCATCTATTCCATCAGGATATCGAACTAATGACAAAGCCCTTCCTCTCACATGATTTAAAATTGTAGGTGCTAGTTTGAGGTAATATTCAATGATTTCAGCCTTCACAATCTCATCATCAGGATATAACACCTTGTCTAAATTAGAAAGCTCTACGACTCTCTTACCGACTTCTACATGTATTTTTCGTTTGGTCATTCCTTTCTACAATACATAATTACAGATTTAACCTGAATTGCATGTTTAATTAAGCAATTAACCTGCTAAAAGTCGGTATAGATTTGGTTTTGCCTTTCACCTATTTAGGGCCTGCTGAGAAACGTTTTTTCAATTCAAAAAACACGTTTATGTGGTCAAAAGATACTGTTTAGTAAATTTCTTTTTCAATAGGTGCAAGGTTTTCGAGCAGATGCTTCCATTTTCCGTGCACTGAAAAATCTCGA
>JBCDKO010000320.1:0-3598 GCA_038746525.1 Bacteroidota bacterium | reverse complement strand
GGAAACGAGGTATGGCTAAAGATGAGGTGTTTTGCATGGTGTCAGGTTTTTAAAAGTTGATGTTGGCGCTCACTTGATGCTACAAAAATAGTGTGTGGTTTATTGGGATATACAAAAAATGCGCTGCTACGCAAAGTTGATGTCATCTAAAATCCCAGCTTTTTGAGGCTACAAAATCTCGAAGCATGATCAGTGAATGTATTCTGATCATGTGAATACTCTTTTTCGAACACCATAAAATCACTCGCACTACTCATCAGATTTGAATTGTACATCCTATAATAACGCTTCCAGTTTACAAAACTGGAAGAGTGGGCTAACAAACAGGCATAATGATGAAATTAAACTTTAAATAAAACCCAACTTGTATTTCAAACAGGTTCATTTGTCCATAAATTGGCGTATTTAATAAGATGATTTATCAGAGATTCATCCTTCTCCAAGCCCATTCTTTTTTTAAGTCGATATCGTGCAATTTTTACACTTTCAGGTGAAATTCCCAAAATAACTGAGGACTCTTTCAAATTTAGGTTGAGCAAAGTGAGGGCGCAAATTTTCATATCATTAGACGTAAGATCCGGATAAGTATGCTTAAGCTTCAAAAAGAAATCTTTATGAACACCTTCAAAATGCATCTTAAAATCATCCCAATCACTCTCTTTATTGATATTCTGATCCACAATTCGGTTAACTCTATTGATACTCTTTGTGATCTCACCGCTACCACTCTTCATGAGATGAGCTAGGTTTTCTTTGATTTCCGACAATACTTCATTTGTCTTCACGAAATTCAAAGCATAGGAAGTTAGTTTTTGATTTTGAAAGTCAAGTTCTTTATTAAGCTTATCTGCTTTTGGTTTTCCTTTTCCACTTTTTCCAGCGCCAATGATGCTTCCAATTGCTCTCTCGTTCTTTTTGCTCTTAATGTGTAGTATCGATAAGCAACGCTCGCAGTAAGGATCAATAGTACGATCCCGAATAGCAATAGATTGGTCCAAAGCGCTTTAATTTATTGTCCTTCTCCAACAAATCAATTTTTGAGTTTTGAATGGCAATCTCTTTTTCTTTCTTTTCATTTTGATACTTTGCTTCAATCTCGGCGATGGTTCCCGTCGACTCTATATTGTAAAGACTATCATCTATAGCATCATATTTTTTCCATAGTTCTAAAGATTCCTTATACCATCCCGCATCTTCATAAGCTTCACTTAAATGCAAGTACAATGAAAGTCGAATATTTAATTCACCGGTCTCAATTTGCAAGCCTTTTTGTGCATACTTAATGGCCTCCATTGGGTGATTAGTTGCGCGTTGAAAAATACTCATATGGCTATAAGCTCTGGCGAGTATTTCATTATTCCTTCTTTCTTCGCCAATAGCGATAAACTCTTCAATGAGAGGCTTAGCCTCAGCGATATAATCTGAATTTATATAAGCATAGCTAAGGTTTTGAATGAGGGGCACCTTCATCCTTTCAATGTTTATGCTATCGTTGAGGTATTTTGCCAGGTGCAGGTATTTGATGGCAGAATCGTATACATCATTCATTAAAAAATCAGCTCCAATATTAAAGTAGATATAAGCCATATAGAGGCAAAGTAATTTTTCTTGTAGTAATCAAGCGCTTGATTAAAATAAACCATAGCCATACTATCGTATCCAAAAGCAGAATGAACGACCCCTAAAGCGTTGATTGCTCTCCCATACTTTTTCTTAAGAGATTATCCTTCGGATTTGCTTTTTGCAACGAATCGTAGATAGTGAGCGCGCTCAAACTATATTCCAACGCCGGAGCATGGCTCCCTTTCAATCGATTAAGTGAGGATAGATCCCGGAGAGCTGTCCCCTTTACTAAGATGATATCTTGACTTATTTGCCTCTGATCCATTTTATTTTCAATGTAGTCAAGGCTCCTTTCCAAAATTGCTATCGCACTATCAAGCCTTCCATGTTCACGCAACACCAAACCTAGTAGCCGATCTACTTCTAGGTACTGTAAATCACTCGATTGATATAAAAGTGAATTTTTAGCTTTTAACATATAGAAGCTTGCAGAATCGTTGTTCTTATATAAAAAATACTCGCTTAGGTTTAAAAAGATTTTTGTTCTTTCTGCGGGACTTTCAACATTTCTCAGTGCAACGTATAAGCTGTCTTTGTCCAATTCTTGGGCAGACGCACTTAAGAGTAACAATAGGAAAAAGGTCCAATAGTACGGGTTATCATGGGTTCAGAGGATGCTTGTTGTAGCAAAGTACGCTATTGTTTACCTTTTATATACTTCTATTTTCAAACTTATAAACCATATGTAAACCTAAGAGCTTGAAGTTTTTGAACTACAAGAAATCTATTTGCAAAACGAAGATTTAAATCAAAAACAAAATGAAAAACTCAAAATGGAAAGGGCTATTTTTCTTGTTTATTGTCCTTCTAATTTCATGTAAGAATGATGAAAATGAACAACAAGAAGTAATGGGCGAGGTATCATTTGCAATTAATACAAGCGCTTTAGGCGCAAGAATTGCGGATCAAAATCCAGTAAGCGCGTTGGTGTCTATCGAAGATGAATCAGGAAACTTAATCTTAAGTCTTGAAGAATTGAATCTGGTGGCACTTGGTGAAGAAACTGTCACAGAAGAAATACACCTAGTGATTGGTCAATTCACTGTAACAGAATTTCTTATAATCAATGCGTCAAATGAAGCAGTATATGTGGCTCCACTGGAAGGCTCTAAAATGGCAGCATATGTTGAAAAACCACTACCTGTTTCATTTCAAGTAGGTGCGACTATACAAGAGTCAGTATCCGTAGAAGTATTAGAGGTAGTGCCTGGATCTACTCCAATTGATTTTGGTCTAGTTGATTTTCCAATTGACTTTATTAATCTATTTCAAGTGGATATATCCATGATAAAAGATGATCTCCCGGCTGATGGAATGGTGACAATTGAAGGATATAAAAATAGAAGCCTGCTTTGGACAGAGCAGATTGATGTAGAAGGAACAGCCAGTATTCATCTATATGATAATGTAGATACTATTATCATTGAAGCATTTTATGATGGTCTTAGGCTCGAAAAAAGCTATACGCTAGAACAGATACAGAACAATCCACAGGTCTTATTCAACTTTTCGGATACCCAAAACTTTGTGATTGAAGTGGTTGGGTTAGATAGAGATGTAGACTATGCGATTGGCAGGCTTTCAAGTGAGAATGGTCTTCACAAAATCTTCTTTGAGGGTGATGAAGCTCAGAACCTTTTAGTGGGCAATTTTCAGAGAATACCTCCGGGGACATACACATTAGTGCTAAGTGTGTTTGAAAATGAAAACCTGATCACAGATCCTGAAGCGAGAGGATCATTATACAAAGGGGTTGAGAGTTATGAACCCATAGAAATTGTTTTAAATCAACCTCGCATCATAGTGCAAGGACCAGATATTCTATTAAATAACACTATTGAAGTAGGCACTTAGTAAATATTTTATTTTTGATGGCGGTATTGCTTGGTTAAACTATTGTTTTTCAGTAACTTAAAGTAATATTTAACGATCAAAATTATGGAGAAAAAATACCAAAGCCTTACCCTCTTCCAGT
>JBCDKO010000319.1:0-3644 GCA_038746525.1 Bacteroidota bacterium | reverse complement strand
GCAAGCCTATCTAGACGAGTATTGTTACCGATTTAACCGACATCTGATGAAAGGTAAAATATTTGACCGTCTGATGGATAGAATGGTGGCTCATAGCCCGGTCTACTGCAAAAACTTGACTATTTACTAAGTGCCTACTTCGGTCGGTTTATTTTAAGAGAGAAGGTTTTTGGTTATAAGAAGTCGTATTGTTGTTTCACTGCGAAAACCCTCTATTTTTATACCTAGTGTCTCCAAGAAAAGACGAAAAACACGCTATTGACACCTGTAGTGTAGTTTTTTAGTGAAAGACTTAATCAAATCAATTTCAAACACTGAAATAGATTCATCAATTTTCAAAAATTCTTCTGATTTTTAAATAAGTTGAAAGTGAATTTATGCTTTTATTGCGTTTTTATTAGAATCTCTCAAATAGATTAGATGACCATTTGTACCTCGCAATGATCCATTTTCTTTGTTTGCAGCTTGCGAGAGCTATTTATTAAGAGAATCCTTTGAAAAACCCGCCTTTTGGCCGAATTCTTCGCTACTCAAATTTCAAAAGCCTCATTTACGACCAGTAAACTACGTTTTTGAAATGCTGAAAGCCTCGATTTGAGCCAAAAATCCAGTTTTGCAAAGGATTCTAAGAGCCTATTTCAATTGTTTTATTTTAAAGCCTCTATACGAATAATCAGCACTGCATAAAAATCCGAAAGAGCCAATTTCCTCCCCTCAAAAAAACGACCTTATATTCGCAAATAGCATTACACCTTTTCCACCAACAGTCTTTCACACACCTTTTGACTCAAAGTTTCGGAAGAGTGTTGATGGTAACCAACCAACATGCTGTTATCAAATGGTTCAAAGGATTTTATTTGAAGTTCTAGTTTCAACGAAATTTTGCGACTGTCCAAAAAGTCCAAAAACTCTTTGGAGGAATGGTTAAGTGCAACTAATCTTACATGATCTCCAACATGGCACTCGCTTAGTTTTTTATAATCATGTTCTGTGATATTACCCTCTTTATCAGGAATGGGTGAACCATGGGGGTCAAATTTTGGAAAATCCAAGAGTTTGTCCATCCGATCAAAAAATTCAGGAGCTTTAGTATGCTCGATCTGTTCAGCTATATTATGAACTTCATTCCAACCAAAGCCCATTTTTTCAACCAAGTACATTTCCGTAAGCCTGTGTTTGCGGATAACTAAGGCTGCGACTTTTCGTCCCTTCCTAGTTAAATAGAGAGGTTTGTACTTTTCATATTTCACCCAGCCTTCTTGCATCAAGTTTTTTACCATGCCATTTACGGTGGGCTTGCTTACTCCGAGATGAGCACTAAGATCCGAAAGATTAATCTCACCGGATTCATTAGCTAAAGTATATAGCGCTTTAAGATAATTTTCTATTACTGCTGATGCCACGCTGTTTCATTTAGAATTAGCATAGTAAAATTAATCATTTCACTTTAATAATTTTGTTAGTTTATACTAACTTATTATTTTTGAATGACTAACAATTCTCTTTTGAGATTTATTCAAAATGAATTACGCCATCAAGCTTTTGGAAAGTAAAAGAAAAAAAATTGATCGTGAGATCAGGAATAATGACTTGATGTCTCTGAAATTCAATGAGAGCTTAAGCGTGCAATTGACTTTTTCGAGCTTTACAGACAAAAATCAATTAAATAAAAATGAACAAGTAAAATTTATCCATCAATAAAGGATGAACTAATAAAGAAGTAAATATGGAACCTATACTGTTAAAAATCGGATACGGAATTATTGTGATCGCCACATCTCTCATACGCTATCCTCATGCAAAACGTAATAAAACAAATAAGATTATTACCAACAAAAAAGGAACACTCGAAAAAATCCTTTTGGGATTAGTCTTTTTCGGAATGGTTATACTGCCGCTCATTTACATAGTCACCAGTCTCCTTTCCTTCGCCAATTATGATCTGCCGGTTTCGTTGCAAATCATAGGATTGCTTTTAATTATCCCCATGCTCTGGTTGTTTTATCGCTCACACAAAGACCTGGGTCAAAACTGGTCTGCAACACTGGAAGTTCGTGAGGGGCATAATATCGTTGACTCGGGAGTCTATAAATATATCCGACATCCAATGTATTCGGCCATCTTGCTTTTGGTAATCATTCAGGTATTGTTGTTGAACAATTATATAGCGGGGCTATCAGGATTAATCAGCTTCGGACTTCTGTACTTGCTGCGTGTAAAAAATGAAGAACGGATGATGCTTTCAGCGTTTGGTGCTGATTATGAGCAGTATATGAAGAGAACCAAAAGGATTGTTCCATTTGTATTTTAATGTAGTAATCCAATATAACGTTTCTATTGCGATATTGCCAGCAGGTTTATGCTTGAAAGTGAATATGTAGCCGCGATTATAAGTGGTTGTTATACCGGGACTAAGTGAACCTATTGATGAGAATCAGCTCATCTTGGATATCCATTTCAACCAGGAAGACATTTCTAAAATAGAAAACGCACAGGCAGAATCACTCCTATACCCGGAGACTGCGGAGATGAATACTGTAAACCTCTCTAAAACTTCCTTCTTAACCCGAATTTCAAGATATGCGCCGCTGAGGCGGCGATGTAACATAAAATAGCTAATTAAAAGCACTTTTATAAGCTTTTGATTTTCAATTAGTTGTATTTTAGTTAAATGGAAAAATTCGGGTGTTATTCATTGAGATGAGGTAACACGTGGAATAAGAGATAATTGATTTCGAATGGGATGCCAACATCTTTCCCCAAATTTGAGGAATCAAAAATCATTCTGTATGAATATTAAACTACGGTAACTCAATTACTTGAATCAACCCGCCACTAGTTGTGGCGAATAATGCAGGTTAACTGCCTTAGGTGATTTGAGTCACCATATAGAAAGAATACCGTTAGCGTTTGAAAGTAAGGCGAATGCAACGGAACGGAGCAGGTATTTAGTAAAGTATGGTAATAATTTCATGAAGAACCCTATTCATTAACTAAAAATCATTAGTAGTACAGACCTTTGCTGTTCAGACACACTTTGTGATTGATAAGATTGAAGGTACGATAGAATCTTTAGGTGGTAAACTGGAAGATGTGGTGCGCACCAGCATCTCTGTGAATAATAGAGGGCACCTCTAAAAACCCACTTTCAATTTTTGAGATGCTCTTTTTTCCTGTACTTCATTATCAAAATACTTACTTAACGCCGCTAAACTCCGTTTTTGACGTCTTGTCTCAGAAAAAAATCGCTACCTCAAATTCTTGAACTGAGTTTTTAAAGGTGCCCTAGAGAAGACTGGGAGCCAGTGGCCCGAGCACATGGAGAGCGATTTAATGGTATTGATCTGGCTAATACCTTGGTAGAGGCTAGGTTAGTAGGTGATGGTTATTTAGGGCCTGCTGAGAAACGTTTTTTCAATTCAAAAAACACGTTTATGTGGTCAAAAGATACTGTTTAGTAAATTTCTTTTTCAATAGGTGTAAGGTCTTCGAGCAGATGCTTCCATTTTCCGTGCACTGAAAAATCTCGATTTCGAGATTTTTCAACTAGTCACAGGTACATCAGCTACGTCGTTCGCTGCGGATCGAAGTAGAAGCATACATCTTCACCTTGCTGCCTAGTATCTGATACACCTGTGACTTTC
>JBCDKO010000318.1:0-3728 GCA_038746525.1 Bacteroidota bacterium | reverse complement strand
CCTATCTAGACGAGTATTGTTACCGATTTAACCGCCATCTGATGAAGGGTAAAATATTTGACCGTCTGATGGATAGAATGGTGGCTCATAGCCCGGTCTACTGCAAAAACTTGACTATTTACTAAGTGCCTACTTCAATAGATTGATTATCAAATATTTGGAAATTAGATTTTATGAAAATTATCTAATTTACTTAAGGCTGAACAATATATTATTTTATGAAAATCATTTTCTTAGTTGATTATTTCAATAATAATGATAATAAAATTCATTTTTAAAATAATATTTTATGTAAGCATCTGAATAGTAACCTAAACTTCTCGAATATCTCAGCTTTTCGAGATTTGTAATCTCGAAGCACGATCGCTGAATGTATCATTCTGAACATACTAATACTCCTTTTCGAACTCCATGAAAATCACCTGCACTACTCAATAAGTACTCTTCCTCCTTTTCTACTAAACCTGATCTCACTGGATTCAAGTGAATATAGTTGACCTTGGTATTACAAAACTCTTGCTTATGAATTTCTTCTCCATGATAGAGAATGCGGATTATAAATCCTATAGTAAGGCTTCCCGTTTACAGAACTGGAAAAGCGAGGATAGCAAAGGATTCTATTAGATAAATATCAAAAGTTTTTGCCTGGTCTGCCTCTCATTTTCCCCTGAATCAAGAAATGGAAAATAGAAAATCCTAGAATCGTTCCTAATACATTTGCCAGTGCATCTGTCCATTCAAAGTGGCGGCTGGCAAAAAACTGATATTGAATATATTCAAGGACAAACCCATAAATACCGGCCGAAAACAAAACGATAATTGAGATTTGCCTGGTAAATCTTTGACTCTTTTTTAGCGCTAATAGAAACGAAAAAGAAAGTACCAAATAAGCAAAGGCATGCTCCCATTTATCGATGTAATGAACACCTTCTACCTTGATAGGGATTGAAAGAAAAGTAGATAATGCTAAGATACCTAGGGCTACCAGAATTGCGGGAATAAACCAAATCAATCCTCTTTCCATTAAAATTCAATGTTTAAGCCGTCTGAAAGACGATTCATTGAGATTGATTTGGAATTGATGACTTCATCACTCATGTGAGATAACCAAATTTGCTTGCAATCCAGCTTGCCCTCTATCTTTTTAAGTTCTTCATAACTAAGGTGGCCAAAATTACTGCCTTGCAAATAATTACATTCACAAATGAACAAATCAGCATTCTTTGAAATACTAAAAAGTACATTAGTGATAGAAGTATCTCCTGAGAACGCAAATACTTTGTTTTCCCAATTCAGCCTAATACCGTGCGGAATGGAGTCTGGGCTATGCTTCACCTCAAAGGCCTCCACAAACTTATTGAGATATTCTAAGCTACTTCCGGTTTGGTACTCTAAAAATGAAAGCGCTAAATCGGAAAATTTTGAGGTGGTGCCAGGGTACATTGCTTCATGCAAAGCAAGAACTCTTTTTTCAATCTCAGGAGGACCTATGATCACAAGTGGATGATTTCTCGGATGTTCAAAAAGTGTGCAAATAAGTAAAAATGGAAGCCCTCCATAATGATCACCATGAAAATGAGTGATGATGATAGTAGAAACATCGTGAAGAGAAATCTTTTCCTGTTTGAGTCGGATCAACGTAGTGGCTCCACAATCTATCAATACATATTCACCTTCGTGGTTGGATAATGCGAAAGATGTATTACTCCTTCCACCATTGCCAAATGCATCTCCACATCCTAAAACAGTCAACTTCATCTTTCTCTTGATATTTTAAGATTAAAGGTATTTAGGTAAAGTGTAAATTTAGGGCACCTCTAAAAACTAAGTTCGAGAATTTGAGGTAACGATTTTTTTTCTGAGACAAGACGTCAAAAACGGAGTTTAGCAGCGTTAAATAGGTGTTTTGATAACGAAGTATCGGAAAAAAAGATCATCTCAAAAATTGAAAGGGAAGATCATTTTTAAAGGTCCCCTTCATTACCAATATTCCAGCAATGATACTTTTCATTTTACCATCTTCTACAAACAAAGAGAAAAATCACCTGCCGGTAGAGTAAACAAACGTGCAAAACAACGAGTATTATGGTGATATGGATATGCAAAAAAATGTGTTGGGAACACCATTGATCCCTTGTAGTAAAGCGCCGCTTACAGGTTTTTTTCGTGACGGCTGTTGTAGCACAGGGCCTTTAGATCTTGGAACTCATACCGTATGCGCAATCATGACGGAAGACTTTCTTGCTTACACCAAATCGAAAGGAAACGACCTGAGCACTCCTCGCTCAGATTATAACTTCCCTGGATTAAAGCCGGGTGATAAGTGGTGCTTATGCGTGAACAGATGGAAAGAAGCGTATGATGCTCAAAAAGCCCCTAAAGTCATATTGGAAGCTACAAACGAAAAATCCCTGGAATACATACCTTTCGAGATATTGAAATTATACAGTTAGTTTATTTTCTATCTATACTGGATTAAAAGGGAAGGTTTCATGGAAGGAATGAATTGTGGGTAGATATTAATCCGCATTTTAAGACATCGTAAATGTAACATAGAGCAGCTAACTTCCAGTAGCAGCCATGCAAGCCTATGAATTTGATGGTGATTGGATCCCTACTCGCCTTTTGGATGGAATGTAAAACCCTGATTAAGAAATAATCAGGGCTTTGAAATAGTAATTGGAGATGAAGCATCGCACTTAAATCTCATATGGAATACTATAAGTACTCAACTACCTTCTCTTGGCTGCTTTATGGTTAAAACTATAAATGAATAGCCATGAAGAAGAAGCACCCTGTGGAAAGTATGCCCCTCCTTCGACCCCGAGCAGCGGGTATTGATGTGGGTTCAAGAAGTCATGATGTGGCCATTGGCCAGGATCAGGAAAAGGAGGTTGCGGTCTTTGGAGTGTAGGCCAGTGATCATAAAAAGCGTATTGCTTTTTTAAAAGCTCACAAGATAGTTACTGTTGCCATGGAGCGCACTGGCAGCTATTGACAAGCACTGTTCCTGGCACTTCAACTTAAATCAGCATACAATGGTATAATAAAGATATTTATAAAAAAACGTAATAATAAATGGGCTATTTTCTTAGCGACACTATCTAGAAAGGATTATGAAGACAGGCGCAAGCGTCATGCTCAGGGAGTTCGGAAAGCAAAGGAGCTAGGAAAATACAAAGGAAGGCCTGAGAATATTGAGCTTCAAGAAAAATCAGGGAACTTCTAGTTGTCAATAAAAGTTACAGCGCAATTCAGAACCTATCTCAAAAGTGAAAAGGAAAATATCACGTTCTGGTGAGCTTTAATGCCATACCGAAAATTGCCTGTACAAGAAGGACGCTCGATACAGGCCACTTTCATTGCATCGAAATGAGGGATTGACTGAAAGTTGATCCAACAAACTTAACAATAGCCACCAGATCTATGCTTCGGCTTGGATTTGGTTGCTTTTTTTAGGCCCAGGGATCAAATTTCCCTTTCATACTTTGCTGTGACTGGATAATCAACACCTTTGGAACAACCTGACCAGACTCACGCGATGGTTGCATGATTGGAGCATAGCCATATTCGTAACAGAAATAATAACCCACCTTAAGCAGCCTTCTTTAGGGCAGCCAGTTGTTGTTCAAGGCTTTTAATTCGTTTTTCTTTTTAATTTGGTTTGGTTTAGCCGAAATATTTCGGGATTAAACGCTTCTTTTTTAGTCCTCATATGAAAATAGATG
>JBCDKO010000317.1:0-3774 GCA_038746525.1 Bacteroidota bacterium | reverse complement strand
TGTATTCCCTGTTGGCATTGCTACCAGTGGTAATGGTTCCCGTCGGGCTTGTTTGCCAGTAATAACCATACGTCGAAAGATGATTAGTAGCTGGTGGTGCTTCTAATACAGCCTCATCACAGTCTTCACTTACGACCGTGATAGGCCGAATCGCTTGAACAGAAGAGGTCACCGCTTCATCGCCACAAGGTGTAATTACTTTGCGTCTATACCACCTGTCATAGGTCGGAGTTATCCAACTATCTATCTGGCCAATAACATCATTCCACTTGCTATTGTCAGATGATTCTTGCCAGTGATACGAAAGCAAACCTTCAGGTTCATCTCCCCAGGTTGCATTATTTAATGTGCCAATAGTATAGTCTGACCTATTACCAATACTACCAGGATTCACGGAATGGGACGTATAAAAATCGGAAATATAGACCTCATTAGTTATCTCAAAATCACAGGTAGATGAATAATCCAGTCTTCTAAAAAAAGCTGATGAGAAAACGTCTATTTTCAAGGATTGAACATTAGAATTCGGAATATCTTGATAAGTTATCAGATGCGAACTACCAGGCGGTTTGCTTTGCCACTTATAACTGTAAGTTCCATTTCCACCTTGAGGTTTAGTCCCTGATAGGGTTATTGACTCTCCAGAACAAATAGGGTCGTTGACACCAGTTATAGCTCCCGCCACAAGAGCAGGATACAGATAAGTTGTATATTGATCTATGGTGCTCCATTCATTGGAGTAATTATTTTTTTTTCTTAAATAAATCGTCTTATTTCCACTTCCGGTTAATGTATATGTTGAATTAGTATTAATGCTCGTGGTAGAAGTGCCGGTTGAGCTTGTTTGCCAATAAAAACTCAAAATAGGTATATGAAAATTATAAGTTGGCTTTTCCAATACTACTTCGTTACATTTTTCGCTAACTACCGATATGGAATAAGACTGAGCAGTAGAAAAATAAGAAATAAAAGAAAAAAGAGAAATAATCAGATACGATTTCATAATAAAGATCTTAGCTAACATAAGCGGTATTGTTTAGTCTTGTATAAAGTAGCTATATTCATTTTTATTCAGAATATTCAGTTCATGGTCCTTGATGTACTCTAATCGATTGAGATTGTCGTATTCATAGTATGTAGTGACTCCATTCTCATCAGTTTCTGAGGTGATTCCGACTAATGGCTTATAAGTGTAAGTGCTCACTTCGGCATCTGCAATATCTGAATACAATGGCAATAAATAATTCCTAAATTTCTGTATCAGTCAAAGGGTCTATTGAGGGTATCCATGACGGTGGACTAGGTGGGATCACCCTATACCCATTATTAAGTAAAGTAATGATGGAACTTCCTAAAACTGATTCAACTTCTGAATATGAAGCATTCACAACTTTTGCAATTGGATATTGATGATTATATCCCCAAACATAGCTAGTTGTAAGCCCTGAAGATTTGTCTTCGAACTCCAAAATATTTCCTTTACAGTCGTACTTGGTAATATTATATTTTTCAACATGCCTGTCATCCGGATTGAAAGTGGTTATGGCCTGTCCGAAAAATGGACCCATAGGAATTACTTGTTCCGAAGGTGCATAATCGGTCATCAAATCTTTAGTCTCTATCCTATATCTGCGCGCAACCACTGGCTTTGAGTCTTCGCTTAGTTTATATGTTGTTAATTCTGATTCCATCAACAATAATTCACCGTTCCTTTTTACGTATTTGGAAACTTCAATTGGTACAGAAGAAATATTAAATTGCTTCAGTGCAGAGACTCCCTCAGGGTTTAGGTCAAGGTCGTAATCGAATGGATAGTGGTACTTGGTAACCAGCTTGTCAGAGGTACTGGTTTCCTCAGCAGTCCTTGTGAGATTTTTATATTTTATATCCTCATAGCTATAATCTATTGTTTTTACAGCAGGTTTACTTGTTCCAATCTCATAATCGGTAATGGTGGTGGAGCTAAGAACTTTAGCTACATCAGTTAATATTTTATACTTAGCTACTCTGAACGCATAATTCCTGAGATACCCAATATTCTCCTCGAAATCCGTAACCGCATCAAAATCTATCATCTTAATTCCAAAAACATTCACAGGCTCAGAGGCACCAAATGGGAAGTAATTTGCATACTGGTTAGTTTCTTCCCGCAAGAGATCATTGCTTGAGTCATAGTATTTCTTGCTTAATAGAAGTCCTCTATTCCAATCGTAATTGGGATTGGGGGGTAATAAATGACCTAAAGCGTTTTCTGTATAATAATCAAGATATGCATCAGCCCTATCATCACCATGCATAAAAAAATTATGAACTTCTGTATTGTCGTATAAATCATCACATATCCCATGCTCTTCTACTGTACAATCTCCTCCAATCAGATCATTTGCTGCTCCAAACTCAGCAGGAAATGAATACTTATATTCAGTTCTGCCATTTTCATAAGAATTTTCAGAGTTGGAGATAAATTCTATAACATTTGTATAACCTACATTGGAACCCGCAGTTCTTCCAAGTTCTGCTATCGAGTAGGAAAAGACTCCGCTTTCGCATTTGAAAAAATCCTCTTCGCTAGAAAGTTTGTTGGGACATTCACCTCTTGAAGGGCTCGGGCCTGATAAACACACCGATGTAGGCAAGTTTACTAACATAGGTACTGAAATAACCTTACCAGATGATATCTGGCTTTGATCGTTCGTTGTATATTGGTAATGATAATTGATCGTACTTTGTCCGTCAGATTTGGTTATATTTTTAATCCTTAGTCCTCCGCCAATGAATTCCTCTCCATCTATCATAAATCTATGTGGCTCGTAGGAATAAGATGTATATCCGCCTGTAGGATAGGTGACTTTAGTAAGAACCCCGATATCCATATATTGTGCATTTGGGCTTCTATTTGCTCCTTCAATAAAAAAGTGTCTCCCCGAATAATTAGTTTTTTCGTAAATACTGAACATGCGCAAATCACCTTTAGGATAATGATCAGGATAAACATGATAAGATGGTAATGGGTGATCATTCGATGCACCATTTGCGTATCCCCATAGATCTAAGTTATGTGTGAATCGGTTGGGGAATTCCATATAATTTTCGTAATCTAAACCTTGGTCGTAGTAGTTATATTCAAACTGATATTTAGGAATAGATTGTGTATTAGAATTTCCGAACTGTTATAGCGATTTTAAACGGAGCCTTTTGCGTGCATTATCAGAATATTTACTGGGTTGTCCTGCCACGAGATGTTGTTCAGAACTTTCAAAATAGTCATATTCAAATTCATATTTTTTTAATTGATTGAGGTTTCCTTGAAACTTAGATTTTACAGTAATTGAGGTAATTGCTTTGGCATCATCTAAACCGTAACGATCTTGACGGGTTAAGTTGCTGCCAAACTGAATGTCAATGTTTTCTCCTTTAATACTTTTTAACCGTTTTTCATTTGTTTGAAAATCTGTAATTGAAGGATACCGTACTTTGTTACATGAGATGAGGGTTTCGTTCTTTTGTGTCCAAAGTTCATTTCTTGTGTAAAGATCAGACTCTTCATACTCAAAATCCAACGACTCGCCCAAGGGTGTTTCTATTTCTGAAAGCCACCAAGATGAATGATAGGTTATGGCAGTTCCATCAATGGTATGAATTACTCCCCAAAAATCGGACAGTAAGTTAAGGATTATTAAACCCTATAAATTTACTGAAATGAAAAGAAGAAAGTTTACCTCAAAATTCAAGACGAAAGTAGTGCTGGAAGCACTAAGCGAACGCTCCACAGTA
>JBCDKO010000316.1:0-3788 GCA_038746525.1 Bacteroidota bacterium | reverse complement strand
TTGGCAACCATCCTGAACTCGTGAGTAAAGTACCGTTATTCCAGGGAATGCCGTCTATAAAGCCACTGTGACCAAATAATCGTTCAATATTACCTCTGAACTGTTGGCCAAAAGAAACATTCCCTCCTTGCAACCCAAAATCTGCACCGTATTGCCCATTTCCAATGGTATGACCGAATAAACCTTGAGCTCTCGAAGCGTGATCGCTAAATGTGCCATTCTGATCATGCGAATACTTCTTTAAAACTCCATAAAAATCACCGGCACTACTCAATAATACTCTTTCCTCCTTTTCTGCTACAATTTTTCTGGTAGATACATCTACCCACTCACGTACGGGTAAATTTTACAAAATATCATCCACCTTCATCATCATTCGATATTCTAATCCGACATCCAAAAGCAGAAGATTCGGATATAAAGCCTTCCAGTTTATAGAACTGGAAGAGAGACAGATCATTTGGGATCCCCAAGCAACTGTTGAGGATCATCATAAACATCTTCACTGAGAGCGTATTCATTACTTAATGTGTAGCATTTATTACTCGAAATATCGCATACTGCCCAATTCTCATCAATTCGACTTTTTGCTGTATTATCTGCAAATACTGACAGAGTAAACCCGCCTTCAAAGCATAGGTCAAAATCAAATTCTGAATGAAAAGAACATGAAACGAATTTCAATCCTTCGAGTTTTTTAATTCCGCTAACCAACGGACTGGTTTTCTCAACTGATTCTTCATGCCAGCCAGTTATTTGCGTATCATTTCGAAAAAGCCTCCAAGCACAAGAAATAAAGACGTCAATTTTTCCTCCAATGTTGATCACAATTATGGCCCCGTTACTTCCACCAGCTATGACTTCCTCTGTGATTTCGGATTTTCGGTTATCAAATAATGATTCAACTTTAAAAGTCGCCATGTTTAATTATTTCTTCAATTTCTTTAAAACTAAGACCTTGATTTGATATTCTTCTATGAAGTCTCTTTTGGGCAGGTTTACTAAGTCCATATTTCTTAGCCAATGATCTAACCTGTTCATTTTGAGCTATGTTACTTTTTGGAGTGTTTCCTTTAATCTTACCCATTCTCTCAAGACCTCCCTTTTTACTAAACCCCCTCTTTGCTGCTCCTAGCGACTTTATTCCTCTAGTCTTAGCACTAAACCTTAACAATTTAGCTCCATGCTGTATGATTCCAATCTTTGGAACCGGTGCATCAGCGAGAGGCTCTCACTTATTCTGCTTTACAAAAGCAATTTACATGGATTGATCTATTTCGATCTCTGCAAGGTTTTGCAGCTTTACATTAGTAAGCTTATTTTTTTTCAATGCTTCTGCCGTCCTTTTAGTTACTACTATTCCCCCACTTTTTTCGGGTACAAAAAAGTCGCCACCATTCCATTTATCTAAGCCCACGTATAAACCTTTACCGTACTTAACCAGCGGGCCATTAGGAACAAGCCGCTTTTCGATGATCTCAGAGAATTTACTATAATCTACTGGGCCACATCTGCCTGTGATTGACAAGCCATGATAGCCTTTTATTTCCTGACCCTGTTTGTCCAAAACATTTATGGCAAAATTTTGCCAGCCAGTGAAGTTATTATCCTCTAAAACAGCTTTTATCTTATTAGATATAAGGTATAAACTTGGCCAACCTGTATCTAATATATCTTGTAGTTTCTTACCGTATTCCTGTTTAAACACAACAGGAAATGAAATATCTATATAATCTCCCTGTATTAATTTGTTTTGATCATACGAATATGTCTTATCTGGATCAATTGGGGAAAATTCCTTCAATCCAACCGCATGAACTTGTACCGTCGATGAAACAAGTTTACTTCCGAACAAATAAAAGTCTTTTATATCCATCTTATACCAGTTAAAAGCCGACAGGAATGCCATATTGTTGCATCAGCGTACGGCCCTGATTCAAAATTTGAGATTGAGCCCAGCTCTTCGAGATTTGTAATCTCAAAGCATGATCACTAAATGTACCATTCTGATCATGCTACTACTTGTTTTCGGAACTCCATAAAAAATCACCAGCACTACTCAATAATACTCTTTCCTCTTTTTCTGCTACAATTTTTCTTGTAGATACATCTACCCACTTACGTACGGTAAACATTGCAAAATATCATCTACCTTATCCTTCATTCGATATTTGAATCCATCATCTAAAAGCAAAAGATTCGGATGATACATCCTATGATAAAGCTTCCAGTTTGCAAAACTGGAAGAACAAAAGTTTTTATTTTATACTAAATTGAGCTTTCTGCTTTTAATTTCTTTTGTGTTTCCAGTACTTTTTGTCTTAGTTGTTTCTCTGTAAAATACGTTCCCGGATACTGCTTGATATCTTCCTCAAATTCAGAAAACCTACCTGTAACAGTTCCTAACTCAGAAAAAACGTGCTCTTCCAACTTTGTCAGTAATTCACTGTCTAACTCTAAATCATAACAGTAGTAAAACTCATCACAAAAAGTCTTAGCCGTAATTTCATCTGACAGATAGTTATCCATCAACCAATACAATCTTTTCTTATCGTCTCTCTCAAACATATTATTTCGGAATTGCTTGTAATGGCCCTAAACCTTTTTGAGTGTACTTAAAGTGCATAATTGTATTTGATGCTTTATTGTATAAAACTTCAATATTATAAAGCCTTCCATTCTTCCACATCTGAGTGAGGAAGCTTCCAACTTTTTCGACTCATTAATAAGTAAAAAGCTCCGATTAATTCAATGCTTCTTTCTAAAATTTCAGATTACCTTTTTTCCACTCACTCAATGTCGTATCCGCTGTGAGTGAGTGTATTCCTGAACTTTTCGCAATTTCTTCAAGGGTTTTTACACCTTGTTTTTCATCAACTGGCAGTAAATAACAAGCTGCCCATAAACGCACTCCTATTGAGGAATGAGATAAAAACGGCTTTAAACTTTCAACTGCATTTTCATTTTTTATAAAAGCTACAGCTTTAGTGATTTCATCATAATGCTTATTACCTGTTTTGTAATCCCCTGTTTCTGTCGCTTCCGCTTGTTTAATTGCAGCTTCTTCAAAAATTGCTAAAGCCGTATCAATGTCTTTTATCTTTTTCATGGTGTCCAACCAAATTGTTTTAATGTCTTAATACCAAAATCATATTGTGCTTGATAGCTTTGGGTGCTTAACCATTGTCTTACGGTTTGACCTCCTGTAAATGCTTGTTTTGAAGAATAAAACCCAGAGATTCTTGCATGTATTGACCCCGCTCCATGTGGGAGTTTTATCATATTATCCATAGTGTGTATTGCTTCAGCACCAAACTTGGCTATGTTGGCAGGGTTTTGCTCTACAATGTGATGCCAAGCTTTTCCAGGTCCTGCAGGCCCCATCGCCCTTTTGAAGGCTGAGAACGATTTGAAACTTTGAGTTACTCCCCTCGCCACTCTCCTAATTTGTAAGACCCTTGCTGCGAGCTTCAACCCGCCTTTCATGACCATCCCGCCTCCCGGAAGCGTGACAATGGTGCTTAAACCCGTAAAATCATCAAAATCTTTTTGCGCTTGATGGATTCGGGCAATCAACTCTTCGCTGGTCAGCACTCCCCGCCCGAGTACTTCCCGGTTGTATTCATTCCTTAAAAACTCAAGATGCTCACGATCATAGATGGTCCCTGCTCTTTGTAGCTCGCCTACCTCTATGGTAAATCCCCTGCTTGCTGCATTAGCAAATATCCCTTGACCCATTCTCCCAGATGTGGAAGCTACCGCGTTCCCTACATCTGTACCCACCTTGC
>JBCDKO010000315.1:0-3802 GCA_038746525.1 Bacteroidota bacterium | reverse complement strand
CAAAAAACGACTCACGCTGCATTTTACTCCAACCTATTCTTCATGGCTCAATCAAATAGAAATATGGTTTAATATTTTGAGTAAAGATGTCCTTAAAGGGGGCATTTGGCACTCCAAACAACAACTTGTCGAACAACTTATACAATATGTAGATACCTACAACAAAACCAGAGCTAAACCTTTTGAGTGGACGTACAATGGTGAAAGTAAATGAAATACAAAATCATTATACTGGTGTCTTTAAGAAAACAGTATCTTTTAAAAGAAAACTATGTTTTTAGCTCATCAAGCTCGTTTTCTCGAAATTTCGATGTACAAATAAGCATTGAATCTGTTTTTAGTGAAAATACAATAAAATCACAGATTATCTCGAATTTGCCCAAAGTTCAAATGAATTTTTAAAAAATTGAAAAATAGATTCTATTCATTCTTTTGCTAAAAAACTATACGTCAGGTTTCAGGGGGTATTTTTTGTCTTTTCTAAGTGACACCTGTTACTTAATTCCTAGTTCAATTTTATAAAATTTCGATGAAGACATTTGTTATGAATGTATAACAATTATTGTAAGTAGTTGTTAATATTTTAAGGTTAGTTAGTAAATTGGAAAGCCCATCCTATTTTGGATGGGCTTTTGTATAGGTTGGTTGATAAATTATTGATCTCTTCTTCTAAGCAACACTGATTCATTGATCCAGCATCCTATAGTTACGTCTTGACCTTCCTCAAAGTTTTCACTAAAAATTTCCTGTATGGAAGGAAATTGGTCCTTAGACGCTTGCATCTGAGCCGAATTTTTGGCTTTTGAATACATTTCATACGCAGCAATGAATACCGCTCTGTCCAAAACCTTACTTTTTCCGCCAGCGCAATCCTCAAAACTAGTAAAATAAAGATTACCAATCATATTATATGCTTCAGGACTTCCAGGTTTTGCACTGAGTGCTTCATAAGTCAAGGATCTTGCTTTTGTTTTATTCCCTTTTTTGCTGTTCACAGAGGCTAGTCCCATTAAAACTATAAATTTCTCATCTGCATCTGAAGCCATTCGAGATGCTTCTGAATAGTATTCCTGTGCTTTGTTTAGTTCACCACTTGCCAGGTATTTACTTCCAATCGCATTTGCCAAAGTAAAGGAAGGTTGTTCATTAAATACCGGCTCACTCGCTTCTAGAAAATAAGGCTGATCCGTGCACTTCGCTTTAAGAGAATATTTAAAGATCTTTTTCGCATTAGAAAGATTTGTTGGATTGGCTCTGAACTTAGGTACTAGTTTAGATGCTATAAACTCGCAAGTAAGAATCCCTTCTATGGAGCTTAGATAAGCGTCTGTTTTATCTTGTTCTTTTTTTAAACGTTCTTTATTACCACCATTTTTGCTTTTTATTTCAATAATTTCAGAGATCCTGGTATGAATATCTAGTACTTTTTCCGCAGTCATACTGTTTGAATCTCGCGAGTAGTACAGTTTTGCTAGGAACATATAGGTGCTTAAATTGAATTCTGAGATTTCAGGCCCATTCATTTCGTATGCCTTTTCATACAAATCCACGAGCATAGGATACTTAGATGGTTCTTTGTAATACATCTGAAAAGCTTGGTAAACTTTTCTGTCGAGAGTAGTCGCATCATTATCGAAATACACTAAACGCTGATCATATAACCAAAGAATGGAATCTTGAAGCCTCTCTTCTCTAACCTTTTCCTCTGTTTTCCCTACTATGTCTTTCAGGCATTTCTCTCCGTCTATATAAATGGATGTGTTGAGTTGAGGATTATTTTCATAAAGCCAATTTAGGGGTTTCATGGCTTCGTTAAACTTACTCTGAGCCATTAAAAGCTTATAATAGGCTTGTTTCTCCATCGCCTGTGACTTGAGGTTTTCATCCTCAGGCCAGTTCCAGCCTGGCTGAGCCAGTAAAACCACTGAAAACAATACCATGAAAGCACTATTTATCAATTTGTACATGTCCATTAAACTTTTTGATTTTTAAAATGACGAACGTCAATTTTATAAAGTCGTTATGATGTTATGTTTGTGTATATCGTGTTTATGTTTCCACAAAATGAAAAAATATTAATGCATTTACGCATCAGACTTTCATTAGTTTTATTTTAATAAATACTAAAATGACATTGTAATGTTCAATTTGAAAGAAATTATAAGCATTCCTCTCATTCTATTTTCAATCGCTGTATAATTTGGAAAGTTTCCAAGAGTAATCCATGAGAGAAAAAACCCGGGTATGTTCAGTTCACGAAAGTAAGATTCGTATAAATGTTTTTAATCATAGTATTTAAATTAAGAGCATTATTATACCCTAGCAATGATATTAATTCTTTTGCAAGCCAGCTATTGTTCTTTTTAATTCAGTGAAGGGGAATACTACTACTTCAGTTTTTAAAAAGGAACTGGATGAATCAAAAGAGTACTTTTATTCTTCTGCCAGCTCCTTTAATAGCAGGTGCGCTTATAAAGTGGTTCTCCCCTTGATCTCGCTAAGAAGAGGAGTATCCCATGTTTACTAATTTAGTTGGTGCACTTGTTGATTTACTTTTTATTTACTTAATACTTAAAAGGCCTGTGGTTTGGTTAGAGCAGAAAGTTGAGAAGGCAGGTTTAATATTTTAGTAAAGGTCTTTGGAATTGTTCTTCTTTGATATTATCATTCTCTATGATCATTATCTATACGGACGGAGCAGCGAAAGGAAATCCTGGACCTGGTGGGTATGGAACTATTCTTAGATACGGGAACAAAGAAAAAGAGCTTTCGGAGGGTTTTAGAAAAACAACAAATAATCGGATGGAGCTTTTAGCCGTAATCGTTGGGTTAGAGGCGATAAAGAAGCCAGGCTGGAGAGTGAAAGTGATATCTGACAGTAAATATGTCATTGATGCGATTACTAAAGGATGGCTCAGTAAGTGGGTAAAAAAGGATTTTAAGGAAAAGAAAAATCGTGATCTTTGGGAACGTTATCTAAAAGCTTCTGCTAAACATGATGTTTCCTTTCAATGGGTAAAAGGGCATGCTGGCCATCTGGAGAATGAGCGATGCGATCAACTTGCAGTTCGGGCAGCAGAATCATCTCGATTAAAAGTTGATAAAGTGTTTGAGGAGGGTAGTTCATCATTTTAATTTGGTTAGTTTTAACAAGTAGATATTGCTCATGATAGATTTTTAACATATTTATTATCAAATAGTTACAATTTTAATCATAGCAGTTTTTTGATCCTGATTTACAAAGATTTAATCCTCGAAATGAGTATAATAATTCAGAGGCGTGATGAATCGGTTCTCTGATGCGATTTATAGCGCATTCCATCTGTGCAACTGAAAATAACGCATTATACTAAAAAGAATTATTGAAGTAGGCACTTAACAAATAGCTCTAGCAAGCTACAAACAAAGAAAATGGGATTATTCAGATAAATCAAGCACTACAAATCCGCAGATTTCTAAATCCAAATGTGCTGATATATACTAAACCCCATTTCCATATTCATTAAGTGTCTACTTCAAAAAGAATTAATTATTTCTTGTTCTTTGTTATCATCAGTGGCCTAATGGATCTGCTTTAAATTTGATAGAACAGCCAAGCTGAAGAACCCGAATCTTACTTAGGGCCTGCTGAGAAACGTTTTTTCGATTCAAAAAACACGTTTATGTGGTCAAAAGATACTGTTTAGTAAATTTCTTTTTCAATAGGTGCAAGGTTTTCGAGCAGATGCTTCCATTTTCGGTGCACTGAAAAATCTCGAAATCGAGATTTTTCAACTAGTCACAGGTACATCAGCTACGTCGT
>JBCDKO010000314.1:0-3824 GCA_038746525.1 Bacteroidota bacterium | reverse complement strand
TGTCGATGATTACGGGAATGATTTTGGATTAACCGTGAAGCTATCTGACATAGGTATTGATCCTTCTGCTGTCGTGTCCTACATAGAAGAATCCTTGAGGATATTGCTGAAACATGTTGACAGAGGATCAACAACCGGCGTCCCTGCGACCAATATTGATGAATTGTCCATTGTATCCAAAGAAGAGAGGCATCAGTTATTGGAAGTATTCAATGATACGGCAGTTAGTTATCCTGCAGATAAGACGATAGTTGATTTGTTCGAAGCGCAAGCGGCCAAAACACCCGACGCAGTAGCTGTTGTTTACGAAAAGGAAAGCTTAAGTTATCAGGAGCTGAATGAACGGTCGAATCAACTGGCACACTATTTAGTGAGTAAAGGCATAAGCTCCGATGTTCTGGTGGGTATTTGCCTCAATCGTAGCCTGGAGATGTTGGTGGGTATTTTAGGGATCCTGAAGTCAGGAGGGGCTTATGTTCCCATAGATCCGGAGTATCCACAGTCCCGCATTGATTATATGTTGGAAGATTCAGGTGTCAGGGTTGTTCTGAGTTCCAGTGATTGTGTAGCCACTTTTTCAGCTACCGACCATCTGGATGTCGTTTTACTAGATAGCGACTGGAAGAAGAGGATCGGGAAGCACTCTATCAGGAATCTAAAGAGGGTTGCTTCTCCCGAGCATTTGGCTTATGTGATATATACTTCGGGTAGTACAGGTAAGCCTAAGGGAGTTTTGATAGAACATATTAATGTTATTCGCTTATTTAATCATGATTCATGTTTATACGACTTTTCGTCAGATGATGTTTGGACCTTATTTCACTCTTTCTGTTTTGATTTTTCAGTATGGGAGATGTATGGCGCTTTATTATTTGGTGGTCGATTAGTTATTGTTCCAAAGTCCATTACCAAAGATGCTATTGCTTTGAGTAACTTATTAGTTGAAGAAGGGGTTACCGTTTTAAATCAAACACCAAGTTTTTTTTATGCGCTTAAAGAAGAGTTTCTTTCAATAGCAGAAGAAACTACGATTCGCTATGTAATTTTTGGAGGTGAAGCTTTAAATCCTAGTTATTTGGCGAGCTGGAAGAGTTCATATCCTAACTGTCAGCTAATCAACATGTATGGTATTACTGAAACTACAGTTCACGCCACCTACAAGGAAATCACGGATTCGGATGTTCATCATTCAGTAAGTACTATTGGTAGAGCTATTCCAACCTTAAGTTGTTACATAGTAGATGAACATTTGAATTTAGTTCCACAAGGGGTTATAGGAGAATTATGTATTGTGGGGAGTGGATTAGCTAGAGGATATTTAAATAGAGAAGCGTTAACTAATGAGCGCTTTGTATTGAATCCATTTAGTGGCGATAACACGTCACGACTATATAAATCCGGAGATTTAGCCCGTTGGTTACCCGATGGCAACTTGGAGTATATCGGCAGGAAGGATGATCAGGTCAAGATACGCGGGTTCCGTATTGAGCTAAGAGAGATAGAGCACACTTTATCCTTGATATCAGGAATAACTCAATCTTGTGTTTTAGCAAAAGAAGATACCACTGGTTCTGGCAGCTTGGTAGCATATGTGGTGATGGAAGGCGATCTGGATAAAGAGGCCTTACAGGAAGAATTACAACAGCGTTTACCGGAGTACATGGTACCTCGGTTGTGGATTCAGTTAGACGAAATGCGTTTGACTTCTAGCGGAAAGATTGATAGGAAGGCCTTACCTGCCCTGGATAGTTCAGCATTAACCACCAGAGAATACGTAGCTCCGAGAACGGAATTAGAAGTGCAATTAGCGAGGATCTGGCAGGATTTGTTGGGTGTAGAAAAGGTAGGGATTTATGATAATTTCTTCGAATTGGGGGGTCATAGTTTATTGATCATCAAATTAATTTCTTCAGTCAATAAACTACTAAATGCACACGTAAAAATTGCTTTACTATTTGCACATCCAACACTAGCTGAGTTTGCAGCTCATATACACGTTGAAAGTTCTTTCGATTCTGATACGATGGTTTCCTTACGAGAATCGGGAGACCAAAGGCCAATATTTCTGGTGCCAGAGATTTCAGGGACAATGACCAGCTATTTTGAATTGGCTAAATCATTAGGAGACAATCAACCTGTTTACGCATTTCAGTCTCCGGGATTAGATGGAGAATCTGAGGTTTCAGGATCTGTTGAGGCAATGGCTGCTATGTTCATCTTAGAAATGCAAAAAATAGATCCGCAAGGTCCCTATCGACTTGGAGGTTATTCTTTTGGGTCAAATGTAGCCTATGAAATGGCCTTGCAATTGAAGCGGGAAGGATTTGAAGTAGATGAATTAATCATTTTTGATGGAAAAATTGTGTCTGGAGAAGCGACACAAATTAAAGACGAAGACGAAGTTTTCACAGTTTTCTTAAAATCTGTCATTAAAAATTACGGGAAAGAATTTGATTGGACTGATTTAGTGCTTGATGGTAAATCCATGGAAGAGCAGATTGACGAGATGTATAAGCGAGTAACTAATAGATTCAATGAAATGGAATTGAGAGGGAGATTAAAAGTAATGTTTAATAATTTCCAATTATTGAGAGCATACAGACCCAAAAGTGAAGAAAAATCAGAGACACATCTGACGTTATTCAAAGCAATTTACGCGAAACGTGAAGTAAACGGAGAAAAAGTTCTCAGGGATATTAGTGAATTTGACTATGGGTGGAATAGATATACAAATAAAGAGGTAATAGTACATTCCATTTCTGCTGATCACATGACTATTTTGGATAAAAATCATGTACAAGAGATCACCGAATTCCTGAATGAACAGGAGGAAATGAGTGTATAACATGAAAATTGAATTGATGAATCCTTTGCAAAACTGGATTTTTGGCTCAAATCGAGGCTTTCAGAATTTCAAAAACGTAGTTTACTGGTCGTAAATGAGGCTTTTGAAATGTTGAGTAACAAAGAGTTGGGCCAAAAGGCGGGTTTTTCAAAGGATTCTTGATCATAATCTCATGCTATAGATGTGTCTTTACTATTTCGTCATTCGTTGTTCCCTGGACCGCTCGATCAACGGCTTTTCAGGGAACCATTCCGTATCTCTTCCAACAAAAGTGGTAAACAGTCTCAATGGATATCCATCTGTGTGAAATTTAGTGCAGGCATCAATCTTCAATCGCCATCAAGTGCAATGTGCCAGACTTACTTGCTGAGAAATCTAGAAAGCCTCCAACAACCAGAGATATATCGTGCCAAAATGGCACACTTTTTAGTTTTGAATATTGATCCCATTTTACCTTTACTTTTTCTATTTGATGATGGAGATCTCTTTGATGTATGCTTAGTCGATGGGCTCCGGGTTTCTATCAATAATTTCAGATAAGAAATGTTGAATGGAAGGCTCTGTCGATCGCTCCCAACAAAACAAATTGACATTCCTTGTTTAAGATTTGTTCTCGATCAGACCATGAGTTGCTGATTACCTGTCGAGGGATTTTTGATTTGTTGCTCAAAAAAGGAATGGATATGAGTAGATTCATATTGGCCAATCGTCATTAAATCCATTGCCAGCTTCCATCCCTACAATCTCCATATCTGTTAATAAGCAATTGTCTAGATCAGAAGTGATCTTTGTCTTGTCCATGTCTTGACCAATAAATACTAACTCATTCATTCGGTCTCCCCAACGGGCAAACCGAATGGATTGCTCTGAAAAAAGGACTGGACAAACTCAAAACGTATAAAGAAGAACTGCTTATCTGCCTTGACTATCCAGCCACTCCCCTACACAATAACCAGAGCGAAAGGGATATCAGAGAGTA
>JBCDKO010000313.1:0-3841 GCA_038746525.1 Bacteroidota bacterium | reverse complement strand
ATCCTTTGAAAAACCCGCCTTTTGGCCCAACTCTTCGTTACTCAAAATTTCAAAAGCCTCATTTACGACCAGTAAACTACGTTTTTGAAATTCTGAAAGCCTCGATTTGAGCCAAAAATCCAGTTTTGCAAAGGATTCTAAGAAGTTACCAAAGCGCCAAGGTAAATTTTCCTGAAAATAAAGATAAAAAGCAAACGCTAAATAAAAGGCTGATATCAATTCTCTAAACTTAAATTCCTTTGAGTCCTGAACTTATCTTTTCTACTTTCTCATGGCTCATCTATTCTTCTTTAGTGATTGTTTTTATCATTGCTGACCGTCCTAACAGATGAAGATTGGAAATTAACCCGAAAATTCGGGTATTATTCATTGAGATGAAGCAACACGTTGAATAGGAGGTAATTGATTTCGAATGAGAGGACAACATCGTTCTCCAAATTTGAGGAATCAAAAATCTGTCAGTATCAATATGAACTACTGTAAATCAATTACTTGAATCAACCCGCCACTAGTTGTATGAATAATGGGGGTTAAGATAGTCGACTTTTAAAGTCCGCATATTGAAAACTTCTTATCAACTCAAAATTTTTATCGCTTCTTATTATCCCTATTGAAGGATGATTAACACCATTGAAAGTAGATGTCTTTACCATAGTGTAGTGCATCATATCTTTAAATACAAGGCTACCTCCTACTTCTAAAGGCTTTTCAAACCAATAATCTTCTAAAAAATCTCCTGCTAAACAACTGACACCGCCTAATCGATAAGGATACCACCCTTCTAATTTGGATTCAGAGCCATTGCCAAGTTGGGGTCTGTAAGGCATCTCCAAACAGTCTGGCATATGACAAGTGAAAGACCCATTAAAAATAGCCGTTTTTTTACGCCCAGTTTCAATAATATCTAGAATGGTTGTGTATAAATCCCCAGTTTTCCACACAAAGGCACTTCCAGGCTCCAAAATAACTTCTAATTGATGCTTCTTCTTAAACGTTTTAAGCAGCGATATCAAATGAATTATATCGTAATCTTCTTTGGTCATTAGATGGCCGCCACCCATGTTGATCCACTTGAGTTTGGGGATAAACTTTCCAAACTTCTCCTCAAAGGCTTTTAGCACTTTTTCAAGCGCAAAAGAGGAAGACTCGCAAAGCATATGAAAGTGAAGTCCTTCCACCCGCTTGGGAAGCTCTATTAGGTTTTGGGAGGTTATTCCCAATCTGGATGTGGGGCTTGCAGGATTGTAAAGTTCAGTTTCTACATTAGAACATTCAGGATTTACTCGAAGACCTATGCTTACATTCGGTGGTACCAGATCAACAAAACGATCATATTGAGATCGCGAGTTAAATGTAATGTGAGAGGATTGAGATACGATATCGTTAAACTCTTTCGGGTCATATGCAACACAGTAAGTATGTGACTTTACGCCTAGTTCTTCACTGCATAGCTTCACTTCATTCAATGAGCTGGCAGTGGCTCCGTTTACATATTTTCGAATAACAGGAAATACGCTCCACATCGAGAACCCTTTGAAAGCCAAGATTATTTGCACATTAGCTTCCATTTGTATTCGATCAATAATCTTAAGATTTTTGACCAATTTCTCTTCTTCCAATACATAGCATGGAGATGGAATATTCATACAATATACTTCTCCATGATCACTCTTAAACGATGAAGCGCGTGACCTGCTGTAACATATCCTATCGTCTCCACCGTCATTTCCACATCATTGGGTTTTTCGGTTTTTTAAGTTTGGATTCGCTAAATGTTTGAAATAAGTCTGCGCCTGTTTCTCTAATATTTTTAAGAAATTTTAATTGATTTTACAAAGCATACTTATCAGCATTTGCTGTAATTATATAATCATTCTGATCAAAACTTGAAAGCACTGTACGATCATTTCTTGCAAATCGCATAGCTCTATATGTGAACACTCGTTCTGAATCAATGAAGTGCTGAATTACATTTCTGATACTCCACTGATACTTTTCATACCTGTAAAGTGTTTGTAGTTTTGAAAATTCTCTGTAAGTCAAATATAATTCTTCCTCACTGCTTTCCGGAAAAACTATCGAGCCTTTTATCTACATGTTTGACATAGTTTCGATAGAAATCTGGTACTTGATCTATTGCAAATCCCATCATTCAATCCATTTCCAAATCGATGTTATGCTTTTCTTGCCAAATAAGGCCTGAAGTGGCAAGCTTTTCCAGGAATGGGTCAGAATCAAACTGCTCTACATTAAAAACCCCTGCTCCTGACCATTTATTGGTCATCATCATATAAGCGCCCACCATGGCCGGCACTCCGGTTGTATAGGAAACCCCTTGAGCACCTGTTTCTTCAAAAGCTGCTTTATGGCTACAATTGTTCCAGATATAATAGGTTTTCTCTTTTCCACCTTTAATTCCTTTGATCCTGCAACCAATAGACGTTTCACCTTTATAATTATTTCCTAGTGCACCGGGATTTGGAAGGACAGCCTTAAGAAATTGAAGGGGAATAATTTTTTTTCCTTCGTAAATGATCGGTTCAATAGAAGACATTCCTATGTTTTTAATAACTCTTAGATGGGTAAGGTATTCATCACCAAAAGTCATCCAAAATCTTGCGCGCTTAAGAGATGGATAGTTTTTCACTAATGACTCAAGCTCCTCATGATAAAGTAAGTAAGAAGGTCTCCTACCAATATTGGGATAGTCAAGGTCTTTTCTAAATTCGAATGGTTTGGTCTCAACCCAACGACCATTTTCCCAATATTTTCCATTCTGAATGATCTCTCGAATATTGATTTCAGGATTAAAGTTGGTGGCGAAAGCTTGGCCATGATCCCCAGCATTACAATCCACTATATCTAAGTGATGTATTTCGTCAAAGTGATGCTTTGCTGCTCTTGAGGTAAATACACCCGTTACACCAGGGTCAAACCCACAACCAAGCACAGCGAGCAAACCAGCCTCCCTGAACTTATCCTGGTAAGCCCATTGCCATTTGTATTCAAATTTAGCTTCCTCCGGAGGTTCATAGTTTGCAGTATCTAAATAGTGTACCCTTGTCTTTAAACAAGCGTCCATTATGGTCAAATCCTGATAAGGCAAGGCTACATTGATCACTATTTTAGGGTGATGCTTTTTAAATATAGCGACTACTTTATCTACATCATCTGCGTCTACCTGTTCCGTTGTAATTTCCTGACCGTAATGCCTCAGAATGTCTCTTGCAATATCATCGCATTTAGATTTTGTTCGTGACGCTAAAATGATTTCAGTAAAAACATCTTTATTTTGTGCACATTTATAAGCTGTAACTCTTCCTACACCACCTGCTCCAATAATGACTACTTTGGACATACTGATAGATTAGCATTTTTCTAAAGTTAGAAGAAGTATTTTACAGAATAAATCTATTGAATTAGGCTCTTAAGAAATAGCTTTTTGCAAGCTACAAACAAAAAAATGGATCATTTAGGTAAAGCAAACATTACAAATCAACAAATTTCTAAATTAAAGTGTGCTCACGTGTATGCTAAACCCCATTTTTTATATTTACTATGTGTATACTTCAGTAAATTTATAGGTGTATTTGACCAAAAATGTAATGGTTCCCTTGAAGATAGAAGAGTTAGGAAAAAATATCTCTAAAGCTTCTCTCTCTTTATTGATGTGTAGTCGTCAGATCTAAAAGAAATTAAATAAGTAGGGCTTGCTGAGAAAGTCACAGGTGTATCAGATACTAGGCAGCAAGGTGAAGATGTATGCTTATACTTCGATCCGCAGCGAACGACGTAGCTGATGTACCTGTGACTAGTTGAAAAATCTCGAAATCGAGCTTTT
>JBCDKO010000312.1:0-3901 GCA_038746525.1 Bacteroidota bacterium | reverse complement strand
GTCACCGACAGCCAGAGCCTGACTGCATCAAGGTTATTTACCTAACCGTGTTAAAAACGGCCTCTACTGCACCATAACTCAAACTTATCAATGTATTTTGTTTTAGGGAAAAACCCTTTTTTTGCATGACTGCTTTATTCACAACAAATAGTGGCGGGTTGATTCAAGTAATTGATTTACCGTAGTTTAATAGCATCCTTTGCAAAACTGGATTTTGATTCAAATCGAGGCTTTCGGAATTTTAAAAGGTAGTTTACTGGTTGTAAATGAGGTTTTTGAAATTTCTGAGTAACGAAGCGTTGGGCCAAAAGGCGGGTTTTCAAAGGATTCTACTATTCATATTGAATGATTTTTGATTCCTCAAATTTGGGGAACGATTTTAGCATCCCATTCGAAATCAATTACCTCATATGCAACGTGTTACATCATTTTAATGAATAACACCCGAATTTCCATCTAATTAAAATGCAACTATTTATAAATCAAAAACTTATAAGGGTCACTCGGTCACTTTTTAGTTAGCTATTCTATGTTACACAACCGCCTTAGCGGTGTAATGTCTTGAAATTCGGGTTAATGTTAGGTTGCACTCTTTAATAATCCTTTTGCTTAACTGATTAAGTAATCGACTTTTTTCTTTCTTAAAAGGAGTAATTATTCCTTTTGTTAAAAACATTAGAATTTATCAGGGATATTTAAAGTAATATGTCTATTTGATTATTGTGAAATAGGGCTAATGAAAATTTTTGTATTGAAATTGAAATGCTGATCCGTCCCTTTCATTATCCCGTTCACAAAAATCTTTGCCTGCTTGCGGACTCCATACGATTTCGTAGTTGATTTCATGTCTATATCTTTCACTTTGTCCAGGCTTACAGTCACTTTTACCTCTTTAAGACGTTTTTCATATTTTACGATTGCTTTTTCAATGGATTCTTTCACTCTTTCCTCCCAACTATGTGCATTAGCCAGTTGCAAGAATTCCAGCTCCCATATTTCTGAACCAAAATCGTCTGAACCAGGCAGTTCGCCATATTTACTGGTGATGATCAACATAATAAATTGTGCGATGGACTCTTGCCTGGAACAAGTACTTACGGGTTCTCCCTGAGCAATTTTAGATAAATCAAGAGGAATTTTTAAAAAATAGTTATTCAAGATCTGGGTTTGTCTAAAGATTCATGTTAATAAAACACTTATTTGTAAAATTCAGTTTCTAAAAAATCTAAGGTTAAGTAAGCGCATTGTTAAATTTCCAAGTTTAGGAGAATTTATCAAATCTATATAGCTCGATGTCCACCTTCTTGCCCCTCAGGTTGGTCATCTCTACTACCACTTAGATCTCGCTGCCCGCGGTGATCTACTCTTTCACTCTCTCCAAAACCACATCGGGTATCCTGCCTGCCTTACCTTTTTCTTGCATTTGATATGTGTAGATACGATAGGCAGTCCTAGCTTTTTCTTGTTCTCCCAAACCCCAATAAGCATCTCCTAAATTTATGTAAGCAACAGTACGGCTTGGAAATTTCTCAATGACTTCTTCGAGTAAGAATATCGCTTCTTGGTAAGCACCGGATTGTTCTAGATAATAAGCAAAATTGTTGTAGTATTCTGCATCTTTCTGATCCTGTAAAAATAAAAAGTTGATTGTTTTTATCTGAGAATAATTTATGTTGGATGTATTTATTAATACTGATTCTTTTTTCGAATATTTATCATATGTATCAAATAGATATTTAAAAAGAACTTGATAAGAACCGGAATCGAAATTATCTTTATATATAGAAAAATACCGATTAATTCTTTTATGGTTCAATTCGGTTTTATTATTAATGATTCTCTGTATATCGTTAAAAATTAAATCCCTGATCAATACCATGTTATTATCCTCAACATTAATCTGTTCCTCATCTAAGCACCTTATAATATCTCCTGACGATAGATAGCAGTTTAGATCTCTAGTAAATAAAATTATGCCTGAATAATTAAATTCAGCATCGTAATGAATATGAGCTGTATAATATCGTTTTGATATATTATCTGCTAAATCTTCATTGATCTCTCCAACTATAATTTTATAAATAAATACATTATCCTTCGACCAACCTACTTGTCCAAAGTCTGTAATAGCCACTCCTTGACCTTTTTCGATATTGAATATTTTATCTCCCTTTATCAAATCAAGCTGTCCCCAAACATTAACCTCTGATTTTTTTTTAAAAATTTTTGAGTATTTCATATCCATTCCATTGTGAGAATATATACGAAATTCTTCCTGATTATCTTCAGTTAGATCATATTTATCTTCTGGAATACTTTGCGATTTATCCCTGTCACAACTACATAGGAATATACTTATTACTAGGAATAACTTATATTCAGGCATTATATTACAATTTGTTTTTTAAATGATTATATCTTAATACGGCATCCGTCATAGCATTACTTACATCAACATTACCAACAGATTGACCTCTTAATGGACCATATATATCCAAGAGTTCCTTTTCATAAGTGGATTGATTGTTTCCCCAATCATTAGGATTCTTTGAGATATAATCTATTTTTTGATTTTCTTCTTTTCCATTATTGTAATTATTTGTTTCCTCATCTTTTTACTGAAAAATTGATTTAAAGCCTCACTAAAGTATGATCTTACATGGGCAGGTCTATTTATATGATGATCTAAAACGGTTGCTTCACCCAGTTTGGACTTTAGATAATCTTTAATCCTATAATTATATCCCGAAGGTTTCATAGGTAGAACTTTATTCTTAAGTCTATCAATAAAATCTTTTACTTGTTTGCTTTGAAAGTCACTATCCTTTGCTGCTTGAATAATTGGCTCCAAAGGCTTGCATTCTAATTTTTGTAGATGAGTGCTTGAAGTAAATCCTTCTCTTATTTTTTCTTTTAGTTGAGAACCTGTAACCTTTGACCCAGAACTATCATTGGGATCCTTATAATACATTACCTGCTTACCACGGACTGTTTCAACAGTCCACCCACATTTTTCAAATAGCTCCTCATATTTTTCTGGATAGGCATCCTTAAATTCCTTGACCTGTATAGGGAATTCTCCCTTTCCTTGAGAGTTTACAGTTTTTTGCATCGCCCCAACTGATAAGGCTTCGCTATCATAGGATTGTATTGCATCTAAATTTCCTTCATTTGAAGACATAGCTATTAAAATTTCCTTTTCTTCAGATGTAATTTCATTATTCTGGATAAGGTTATCCCACTCTTGATAATCTTCTAAATCAATACTTCCGGAGTACAAAGGCCCATATTGAGAACCATACTTCACGCACTTAAAATTTATATCCTGCTTCAGAACCACAGTCACATGGTTTCTCCATCACAAACCCCTCATCCTCCAAGAACACTTTCTTATGCTTCTTGTCATCACCTTGGCAGGTCACTTTGAGGAAGAGCCTGGCTTGCTTGTCGTCTTTGAGGGCTTCTTGCTGCTTCTTGTAGTCCTCGTCACTTTTCTTGCGCAGCTTCACCTTCACAATGGCCTTGCCCGTGTCGTCTATCTTGACTGCATTGATCCAATCTGTCTCTTGGTCATCCCTTATCACCTTGATAGCCGTTTCATCGTCCTCGGCCAGCAACTTTTCCTGGTCGAAGATCTCGATGTCCACCTTCTTGCCATGCAGATTAGCTGTCTCCACCACCAAATACACTTCGCTGCCCAGCGTGCCGCTGTCTATTCGCTCATATGCAGTTGTTGTTTTGTTGTTGCTTTGTTCACTGGCAGTGGACGTTGCCGCGCCTTCCGGGATGGTGGCACCTTCTGGCAGTTTCAGTTCCTGGCCTGGCTGGATCGTGTAAGGAGACTGGATGTTGTTGTGGGTCGCCAGTGTTTTCCAACCTATCCCATACTTTGGGGCTATCT
>JBCDKO010000311.1:0-3909 GCA_038746525.1 Bacteroidota bacterium | reverse complement strand
TTAGGGCCTGCTGAGAAACGTTTTTTCAATTCAAAAAACACGTTTATGTGGTCAAAAGATACTGTTTAGTAAATTTCTTTTTCAATAGGTGCAAGGTTTTCGAGCAGATGCTTCCATTTTCGGTGCACTGAAAAATCTCGAGATCGAGATTTTTCAACTAGTCACAGGTACATCAGCTACGTCGTTCGCTGCGGATCGAAGTATAAGCATACATCTTCACCTTGCTGCCTAGTATCTGATACACCTGTGACTTTCTCAGCAAGCCCTATTTATGCCTGTAGTATCTTAATGAAATCGCTTCACCGGAAAGTGGTATATCTGGCATGAATAGAATTAGTTGGAAGGATATGGAGATATGGAACCTACAACTCCTTAAAAACGGGAGCCATGTTTGTAAATTTTGAAATTAACCATCTAGAATGAAGAATATTTTGTAGCCTAATTAATAGGAGCTGAAGATCAATGATGCTGATCTTAGTGATATAGATCACTAGTATTAATGATTGAATTCTACCTGATTATTCAACATCTTTGGTAAACCAAAAGCAGTTGAACCCAAAGCTTCGGTGGTCTTTGGGTTTGTTAAATAAAAAGCCGTGGGTAAATGAGAACGAAAATTTATGGATCTGAGCTTGAGGAGTTGGCTCTTGAAATAGAATATCCTGAGTCCTTCCATTCGGATCAATCCTTTTATAAGGAACGTGAGTACAAAGCCAGTCATCTAATGCTAGAAGGATTTTATAAGGAAATCTTTTTTGAAGGTGTTCATATAGGTCATGGAGATTTTAAACTACCCAAATCTATGCTTGTACATTTCGATACAGATATGGAGACAATCGAGATGCATTTTGCACTGCAAGGTCAAGCTCGTGCACACTCAAAAAACTTTCAAAAAGAAATAAGATTTAAAACAAATCAACATAATTTAATTTATGCTAATGAATTTAAAGGGGCTATTGAATGGTGTGCAGAAAAGGACATAAAAGTATTTGAGGTCAACTTATGGCCTTCTTTTTTCAAAAAATACCTGCCTGAAGGCTCTCTTTTTTACCTGTTTCGTGAAAGTATTGAAAAGAAAGAGGGTGCGGTTCTTTCTCCTCACAACTATCACATAACGCCTCAAATGATGACACTAATCCATCAGATGATGTATTGCAATCGAACCGGACATTTTAAACGAATGTTTTTGGAGTCTCATGTCATCGAATTGTTAATGTTGCAGCTTGAACAGATAAGTAATCATAATTGTCAGGTATTTTGTACAATGAATAAGCAGCATGAAGAGAAGCTTTATGCTGCGCGTGAGATTCTCACGCAAGAACTTACAGGAGAACTTACACTTAATAGCCTAGCCCAGCAGGTCGGTACTAATGAATTTACATTGAAAAAAGGCTTTAAAGAGTTGTTTGGTACTACTGTTTTTGGGTACTGGAATCAAATAAAAATGCAGGAAGCAAGAAATCTATTAACAGAAGGTATCATGAACATAACAGAAGTAAGTTTACACGTGGGGTATAAAAATCCTCAACATTTTAGTACAGCATTCAAAAAATATTTTGGTCACTCTCCTAGTGAATTAAAAACACTTAAGACCATTATTTAAATAAAAATGTTAAAATAATATACGCTACTTCCTACATATTATTAAACTCATTCATGTGTTATAAAGAGACCGATTTGGAAATGAAAATTGTGTTTAGCTATGTTCATATAAAGAAGCAAATGAATACTTATTGATTGGTAAAATTTATTTGTCGATTTTATCACTCATTTAATTTAAAGGATTCTTATAATTATCGTCAAGTTTTTAATAGAATCCGAACATTTTATTTGACACATTATCTTACATAATAGAGAAAGAAGAGACCACTAAAAAAAGAACTCTTACTCTTTCAAAAGTGGAGTGGGATCCTTTGGTCGGTTACTATAAATAAAGCGAAGCGAACTGTTGAAATCATTTAGAAATTTATTTCCTATCATAGAAAAGGAGATGCGAAAACATCAACAGGCTACAAAATATTCCTAGACACTATCCAAAATAATAATCTTTAAACAAATAATTTAGCAATGAAATGTATGTTTTTTAATGATTCGTTATCAACATCAAGCTACCACTGTTGAACATCAAAGCCCAAGACATAGGTAAAAAATTCGGAAGAAACTGGATATTCAGAAATTTGGATTTTGAAATTAAGTCAGGAGAGAAAGTAGCAATAACCGGAAAAAACGGTTCAGGAAAATCAACATTACTCCAAATATTGAGCGGATACTTAACACCTTCTAAAGGGAGTATTTTTTATAATGAAAATGATACTTCCGAGGGCGTTAATGCTATATTTATAGGTCCATATATAGAAATTATAGAAGAATTTACATTGATAGAGCTTTTACGATTTCATAGCAAGTTTAAAGAACCACTGATTCCCTTGGAAGAAATGGCAAAGAGAGCCTCCATTCCTTTGGGAAAAAGGATTGATGATTTCTCCACTGGAATGAAACAACGTGCTAAATTGATCATAGCCTTTTTTTTTGAAAGTGAGTTGATTTTTATGGATGAACCGACTTCTAATCTCGATGCAGAAGGATATGACTGGTGGAAAAAAGAAATTAATCTGACATCTGGAAAAACGACGATAATTGCAAGTAATCAAGAAAATGAAATAGCTATTAGTTCCCATTTAATAAATCTTTGAAAGAAAATTCATAATCCTTATAATTTACACTAAGCTTGGTTCGTTGTAGAAATTCTAAAATAAAAATTTATATTTTTGATTCATTATATGAATCTAACTCACACTAGAATATACCATGAAGAGATTATCCGCTGTTTTAACTTTTTTTTCCCTCATTGTTTTTACGTCGTGCCGGAATGATGACGATGGTCCAGGTCTAACAGATGCGCAACAAGCTGCTGTAGATTTAGCAGCAAACACTTGGATAATTAATAATTCTAATAATAACGTTAGATTTAATAATGAAATATCCGATTTCAATTGGGATGGATTTACACTAAATTTTACCGTAACTGCAGATGGTGCTACTAATGGTTCATATACCACTAACGTACAAAATGTAACCCCGACAGATCCTGATGGAAATGATGCAACAGATGTGTGGGCTCAAACCGAAGGTACTTGGTCTGTAAGCTCAAGGACAGCTTTAACAAAAGATGGAACTGCCGCTGCTATGGTCTTAACTGATACTCAACTAACACTAACTTTTACTGTCTCGGCTCCTCCTGCACGAGAAAGTACTGTTTTTGATCAGGAATGGATATTCATATTCACAGCACAGTAGTTTTTAAGATTTCACATTTTAATGGAAAAGTGATTTTCCCAGGGATTGCTTTTTTCATATCTGAGTTTCTGCATTGAACAAAAAAAACCAAGAAGTTCGCGCCGATTCTTTATGAAGAAGAAAGGATATTCACGAATATGTACTCTTCACAACTTCCGATTTTTTCTTCGAGTAAACTTTACAACTACTTACTTTTACAGATTATTTAAGGAGCATCAACCATAGCATTTTTAAGAAGTTGATTTTATTAGAACGTTGAACACTATTTCTCAGATTTGGGGCTGAAATTGCTAAAATGAAAGCTACCAATTTCTTCCTTTCCAAATTGATTTCAGGTGCTAACGTTTGAATACCTGGCAGGCTTTATCTTCACACCGGCCCTATTTTAAGGTCGCGTTACAACTGGTATCTCTGCCCCCGAATATCGGGACAAGTCCAAGCGCAATTATGACCGGAATGTAAAAAGTCCCGAAATAGCCTTCGGGACTCGTTGATAAATTTCACTGGTGGGTCCGATTTATCGAGAACCCCGTTCAGAATAATTTTCGCTCATAAAGATACATTCTCTGGAGGGCTTTTTTCAACCCTTTAAAACACTGATAAATGAAAAAG
>JBCDKO010000310.1:0-3952 GCA_038746525.1 Bacteroidota bacterium | reverse complement strand
TCTGGAAAGGCTTTTGCTTCTATCAGGGGATATATTTCAACACTCAACAAACAAGACATTAATATCCTTGAAGGATTACAAACTTTATGCTCCGCTCCTCAAGATGTAATCTACCAGTTTGATTCTAGCTGAATAGTAACTCGTCTTTTCTTAGAGACACTAACTAATTGATAATCAGTATTTTTAGTAGCTGAATAGTACTCAATCGTCATTCCAGGGATTTAATCCTTGTAAATCAAGATCAAAGATGGTGGTAACGGAGATTGTAGCTGTTTGACAGTAAATGAGTTAAAAAATTTGTTAGATGAATTCAGATCATACATATCTCATATTCCTTACTTGGCTCAGCCGAGTGTTGGAATGATACATTCAGCAATCATGCTTCGAGATTGCAAATCTCGAAGAGCTGGGACAGTAGCACTACAAATCAATAGACATGAGAGTGCTGAAGTAATGGATCAAAAAGTAGCGTATATACATGAGTAAGAGAGGGCCATTTGGGAGCTAAGGATGCTCATAATCGTCCATATTAGGAATGTAAGGGAGCAAAGAAACACCTAGTATTCCAATATCAAATGTTTCTTCATCTAGCGTGTCATCGCTAAACCCTTTGATGGTATTTAGTTTCTTTAATGCAGTTATTTGCGCTTGTTGGTTCAAATCACCCCTACCTACAGCAGCGCCTATTTCATTTTTTATATTGACCAGTCCTAACAAAGGAATTAATGCAACTAAAGCATTATGCTGGACAATATTACTCTGATGACCGAGCAATTGCATGACACGAGGTGCAATCGTGTGGTCCACGTGCCACAAGGTATCTGCGATAAAGGTACTTGCCCTTTCAGCAATTACTCCTTGGTATTGATGCAATATTCGCCATATCTCGTCGATAATTTTCAGTCCTAAAGGTTCAAAAAAAGCTGATTGCGGGATGCATTCTATACCTACCAGAGCTGCCAATACAAAATAGGTGTGCTTTACTTCCATTAATCCGTCTAGGAGGATTTTGTATCTCTCTTTTTCCGGGATCAACTGAGGGTACATAAGTAGATTAGCTCTAGCTTGTAGGTTTGTTACATCTTCAAGTACATGTAAGATTGCCTTCTCATCTTTTTCTGAGGCCTTTGGAATTTTTTGAATAATATTAGCGAGGTCATTTAATTCACCATTTTTTAAAAAAGCGATCAATTTTTCATTCATAAAGTATGCTTGATCAAAGGATCTTTAAACACTTCGTTGTATCAATTTTCAGTCCAAAATTAGAAATAGGTGTCTTGATTTAATGTTGGATTAAACCGCTTTTTCTTTGTTTTACTCAATCTTTTCTTCAATATATCCATTATATGCGCATCAGGAACTAGGACATCTCCCATTAAGACTTGATAGCCATCCGTGGAGTATCGCAAATCCAGTCCCAAATCATTTAACACTGAAACAATTTCGGATATGGATTGAATTCCTTCCATTTGAATTTTACGATTCACCAAAAGGTTGATTGATGGTGAGGCTTTTATTTCTTCTTTTCTATTTGCATCATCGATACTACTCTTGTCCGCAGTTAGCAGAAAAGTATTTGCCGGACCGCTAAAAGCTGCTGCTCCAAATCCTGAGTTTAAATCAATCCCACTTAAATTAACTCCTTTTCTCTCCAGCATATGTAGAACTTGTTTGGTTTGGATGGCCTTAGGTCTATAGTGTCCACTTTTATCATTCAAATGTGTGATGGTCCCATTGCTCGCTTTAATTGTGCCTGCCCCAGCAACTGCTCCTCCTCCCAATAGGCTAGAATGGTGATATTTGCCAATTTTATGAGATGCCATATGCAATTCGCCAGTTGGACTCATAACAAAGATCTCCCAACCTTTACCCGTATGTTGTGTGACACTATTTGCTGTATCCACCGGTAAATTTGGAGCTGTATCGTGAGTAGCACTACGCCTCAAGGTACCGCCAGCAATGGATACCTTGGTCTTTTCCTGATCTATTGACGTTTCGTCGTATTCTACCAAGCGAGCATCCAATGCTGCATTATCTAATTCTCCTTTATCATCTACAACTATCTCTTGTAATCGCGCTTTCTCTAATAGACGAGCGTGCTCCTTTGTAGTCCAATCTTTCATTTCAGCTAGGGACTTCAGGTTTAGTTTATCGTGTACCCAAACAATATTAATATGGTTTTTTACATCAGCAAGTGACATTCTACCTGCCTCATGTTCATTTATATTTTGCAAAATATTATATAGTTCTGCTATGACAGTGCCATAGCTCTCAACTACTCCTTTTAAATCAGGACGCTGTACTGTTCTTTCATTATCATAATTGGTACTTATGCCACGCTGGTTGGTGTAGGTGAAATATTGCATAACAGGATCTGAAGTGCAGGTGTAGCAATTCGTTGTACCTTCTATAGGCTTTTTTTGTAAGGTAGAAGTCTGCATCGCTTTCTTACCCATTACATCTGCCTCTCTTTCCAAAACCGCATCATCGTTGATATTCACACCTTGTAGTTTTAGGGTCGGTTTTACTTTTCCTTGCTTTTGCTGCACCACATGCCAGGCTTCGTGTGGTAAATGTTTTTCCTTTCCTGGCCCTAGATGAATATCAGTGCCCTGTGCATAAGCGTGTGCCTGGAATTGGGCAGGCTTCTTGGAGTTGTAGTATACCTTAATTTCGTCTAATGACATGCCGGAGAGGTGCTCCAGCCCGGTCTTAAGAGTGTCTGACATGCCAGTGTTATTCGCTGATGGGGGAGGTGAGGCTGCGGCTTCCTTTTTTTGGATGGGAACACGTGGTCCGTTTACTGCAGGGGTTTCAATGATTTTTTTTATGTCTTCAATGGAGTATTCAGGAAGGGATTCTGCTCTTGTTTGAAGGTTGTGAGGGAGTCCGGTAGGGTCAGGTTTTTTCTGGATAGGTAATTCTTGCTCGGCCATGTGTCCATTTATTATGTTTTGGAGTTGGGCAAGCCGTTGGTTTCGGGGGCTGCTGTTAGCCAGTTCTTGCAGCCGTTTAATTCGTGCGACCTGTGGCAGGTGGTCTTCAAATTGCAAGGGATTTTTGTCAGAATAGTTATCAGCCATTTCTTGCCACTTCTGCATCTGAATGGCTTCAGGTCGGTGATCTTCAAACCGGTAAGGCGCAGTGTTTTGCTTTTCCTTTTTTCTAGTATTTGCTGCGGATGATCGGCTTCTCTGATTTTCGTGATCTTTATCTGCGTGTGTTTGCATGGCTTATGCTTTTTAGGTTACGACTTTCAGTGTTGATTTGATTATGCTTTCTTCGTTCGGCTATTATTATCTGGAGTGAATTAGATTTAAAAATAAAGCCAATATTTCAGCATAGAATCACATTATGATATAAAAATTAGCGATTCAGATTTTATGAGGTATGCTCTGGTCTCTATCTAGTGTCTCTAAGAAAACGGTATCTTTTGAAAGAAAACGATGTTTAGCACATACAGCGTGTTTTTTGAGATTTCGATGTACATATAGGCATTGAATCTGTTTTAGAGATTTTAATGAAAACGCAATAAAATCACAGGTTCACCTTCAATTCATCTGAATTTCATCTGAATTTTTGAAAAATTGATCAATCGATTCCAAAGTATAAAATAGATTCAACTCATTCTTTCATTAAAACTATACCGCAGGTGTCAGTGAGCGTGTTTTTCGTCTTTTCTTAGAGACACAAGCTAATGGCACGCGTTATACGCAGTGGTAACACGTGCTACTCAGAGTAAGGAGAGATCTTCTTAGGAAATTTCATTTTCAATCTCATCGTATGGTGAAATTAACTTCACTTTTTGTCGCTAGTGTGAAGATTTGTTATTTATCGAACTATTTTTTGTTCCATCATAAGTCCATTCAAAAGGTTTAGCTCTTTCTTTGTTGTAGGTGTCCACGTATTGGATGATTTGTTTGGCCAGTTGTTCTTTACTGTGCCATACTGC
>JBCDKO010000309.1:0-3957 GCA_038746525.1 Bacteroidota bacterium | reverse complement strand
TCCTCAAATTTGGGAAAGATGTTGTCCTCTCATTCAAAATCAATTACCTCAGAGCATCCTTTTGCAAAACCGGATTTTTGGTTCAAATCGAGGCTTTCGGAAGTTCAAAAACGTAGTTTACTGGTCGTAAATGAGGCTTTTTAAATTTTAAGTAACAAAGAATTGGGCCAAAAGGCAGGTTTTTCAAAGGATTCTCCTATTCCACGTGTTACCTCATTTCAATGAATAACATCCGAATTTTTGGGTTAACGCCGCTAAACTTCGGTTTTGACTTCTTGTCTGAGAAAAAACGCTACCTCAAATTCTTGAACTGAGTTTTTAGAGGTGCCTTTAATTAAATACTGCTGCCCGAATAAAACTTCTCCTAAAGTTCAGGTTGATCTTTTTGAAAACCGAGTGACAAGATTCGCGAGTGTGTCTGAAAAACCATTTTACTAATAAGTAACAAGTGTAAAGTAAGTCCTGGCCTATTTTGGCCTATATGAAAATTAATTCACCGTAAACAAGTTTTTACTTGACCTATGTAAAATAGTGGCTCGTAGGTAGGGTTACTAAATAAGTTAACTAATTTTCTGCTAAAATGGCGGATTAAAGCTTGTGATGATAGATTTTTAGTAGACTAGTTAACAGATCACTGCGCCAGTTTAACTTGAATATATAACTGCTTTTAACCCGCCTCAGTTCCTACCTTAGTTTAATTATCAAATCTTATCATCATCTAACCTTTGATTGTAGGATTATTCTCTTTTCTATCTCATTTATACATTCATTTCTTATTCTGACAAGAAAGCAAGCAATTGTAAAGTGTGGAGAGTAGATCGCCTTTTTTAATAAACCCATTTAAAGTTTTTAAACAGCTTACAAAAGTTCACTAAAAATAGTGATAGTCAGGCATCAAATTCGTGTTTTTATTTGAATAAAATAATTTACAACAAAAATGAGACTTATTAGCTATTCGGCTTTTCATAAACCATTTATTCCCTCTTTTGCAGGTAAGACTAAAGGTGAAATAGTCAATCATGATGCTAATGAAGCACTTCCGGGTGTTACAGTAAATATACCAGGAACTGATACTGCTAGTCCTTTGCTCTCTAAAATCTAAAGTCATGTATACAATAGCTATCCTCTTATCATTCCTATCCGTTTTTTCTCTTTATTCTATCAGTAAAAAAGTACAAATAGAGAAAAGTGGAGTCATGTTACAGTTTTCTAAAAACACTATTTTAGCTAGATTACTATCAGTTTCATTTTTACTAGGAAGTACATACATCTTCATATATAAGATCGGAACAACGGCAGGAATCTTTACAAGCATTTCCACTTGAATGTTGCTGTCTGGTTTATAGCTACTATTCGCACCATTTAAGCAGATGGCTATTTTCAATTATGTGCCGTAGTATTTTTGATTTAAAAATCTGCTGATTTGTAATGTTTTGCTTCATCTAAATGATCCATTTTCTTTGTTTCTAGCTCGTCAGGGCTATTTATTAAGAGCCTGGTTCAAAAATCTGATTTGCAACCCAGGTCAATGAATGCAAATCTGTCGTATACCCAAAAAACCTCCCTGGCATTTAATTGCTCATTTTAGCTCAGCTTTATAAAATGTTCAGACAGGAGCGGGATTAAAAGAAAAAAGTAAAACTCGATTGGCAAATTATCTTCTGCAGCAAATTACATCCACCTTAGAGCTCAAACTTAATTCCTTGTGCCAGAGGTAGCTCAGTGGAATAATTGATGGTGTTGGTTTGACGTCTCATGTATGCTTTCCATGCATCGGAGCCCGATTCTCTACCTCCACCTGTCTCTTTTTCTCCTCCAAATGCGCCTCCAATCTCTGCTCCGGATGTTCCGATGTTCACATTCGCAATCCCACAGTCTGATCCTGCATGGGAGAGAAACAACTCCGACTCTCTCAAGTTATTGGTCATGATGGCTGAAGACAATCCTTGAGGTACTCCGTTTTGAATGTCTATCGCCTGCTCAATAGAGGCGTATTTAATTAAGTACAAGATGGGAGCAAACGTTTCATTAGAAACGACCTCATAATGTGGCTCAGCTTCATAGATTGCAGGCTTTACGTAACATCCGGATTCGTAGCCCTCGCCAGCTAGCACTTCTCCTTCCACCACTGTTTTGCCTCCCTCCGCTTTTATGCTTTCAATGGCTAACTGATACATTTTCACCGCATCGGTATCAATGAGCGGTCCCACATGGTTACTTTCATCAAGTGGGTTGCCTATTCTTAGTTGATGATAGGCTTTTTCCAGTCGCTGTTTTACTTCTTCGTAAATGCTTTCGTGAATGATTAATCGGCGGGTAGAAGTACATCGCTGGCCAGCCGTACCTACTGCCCCAAAAACTGCTCCGGGTATTACAAGATTCAAGTCTGCATTCCCTGAAATGATTATTGCATTATTTCCACCAAGTTCTAAGATCGTTTTGCCAAGTCTAGCACCTACTGTTTCACCTACAGATTTACCCATTTTAGTAGAGCCAGTTGCAGATAGCAAAGGTATGCGAGCATCCGCTGCCAGTTTTTTTCCAATTTCCGCATCCCCTATTACTAATCCACAGACTCCCGGGTGAATTCCGTTTGAATCAAATACTCTTTGCGCTATTTTCTGACAAGCAATTGCCGATAGCGGAGCTTTTTCGGATGGTTTCCACAGGCAAACGTTGCCGCAAACCCAGGCAATAGCGGCATTCCAGGACCACACGGCAACGGGAAAGTTAAATGCCGAGATAATGCCTACAATCCCAAGAGGATGCCATTGTTCGTACATCCTGTGAGAACTGCGTTCGGAGTGCATGGTCAACCCATAAAGTTGCCTTGAAAGACCCACCGCAAAATCGCAGATGTCAATCATTTCCTGGACCTCTCCCAAACCTTCTTGCAATGACTTTCCCATTTCATAAGAGACAAGGCTACCTAACTGTTGTTTAAACATTCGCAATTCATTGCCCAATTGTCTTACTATGTCACCGCGTTGTGGCGCGGGTAAAAGCCGCCACTCAGAAAAAGCTGACTGTGCCTCCTGGACTACTCGCTCATAAGCACCCTCATCGGTAAGCTCAACACTCGCCATCTTTTTTCCGTCCACCGGAGAAATAGATGGAATGGCAGACCTTGAAGAATCCAGCCAATTATGTCCATAAGCCGTTCCTTTATTGAACTGTTCAATTTTCAAATCATCCAAAATGGATTCAATATCTTTTTTCATGTGTTTGTAGTTTATTTTTAATAATCCATATAGAATTCGCTATAGATTGCAGCGGCGGACTGATTCATCCGACAGTGGGTATAACTTCGCCTTAGAATCTTTATGCTCACTTCATGTATGTAATAGTTTATTTTAAATGGCCGCATGGAAGTTTTATAAACTTATCTAACCTTAGTTGGTACGTTAAGGATTCCAGGTTTATGCTCATTTCATCTTTAAAATTGTTTTCTTAATAGCACGCACGGAGTTTCTGTAAACTTTCTTCTGAAAAGGTATTTATGGAGTATGGGTTTTATTTATTGTTTGCCAGGCATATATAAAACCACCCTCCAACAATAAGTCAGAGAACGCTTAGAGACCTAAAAGTAATTTTATAGCTATTATTAGAAAATGAAAAGCTTTATCCATAATAAAGAAAAAATTCCCAGATCAGTATTCAGCAATGCACAAGATAAAAAGCTCCAGCTTTCTTCAACGTTTTTGAATAACACCCGAAAAATTCGGGTGTTATTCATTGAGATGAGGTAACACGTGGAATAGGAGAATCCTTTGAAAAACCCACCTTTTGGCTCAACTCTTTGTTACTCAAAATTTCAAAAGCCTCATTTACGACCAGTAAACTACGTTTTTGAACTTCCGAAAGCCTCGATTTGAACCAAAAATCCGGTTTTGCAAAAGGATGCTCTGAGGTAATTGATTTTGAATGAGAGGACAACATCTTTCCCAAATTTGAGGA
>JBCDKO010000308.1:0-3962 GCA_038746525.1 Bacteroidota bacterium | reverse complement strand
CTTGATGAAAAAGTGTGTTGCTGGTGGGAGCAGCTTGATAGCCACATTGGGTACACTGACGAGTCCGCCCCAGCTTTCCCTGGCAATAGTGGGTGTGTTGACATTTTTCACAAATGAACCCATCGGGCCATTTGAGTTGAGCAAGGTGGTCATAGCAAGCCTGGTCATCAGGAAATTGTTGCTGGAACTGGAAGAGGGTAAGGCTTTGGTATTTTTCTCCATAATTTTGATCGTTAAATATTACCTTAAGCTACTGGAAAACAGTAATTTAACCAAAAATACCGCCATCAAAAATTAAATATTTATTAAGTGCCTACTTCAATAATTTAAAATTATCATAACAGTTTGAAGTATCTCATGTTTTATTAATCATGAGATTAACACTTTTTATCGGTCATATGATCATGTTTTTACTGGGTAATAGTCAATCCATTGAAAATGTGAGAAAAGCATTTCACGAAGCTGTATTAAAACCGGAAGTTTCCAGAGATTTTCATGCTTACATGCTAAAGTCTCAAAATTCATCTCCGACGATAAGGGCTTATCGGGCGGTGTCTGAAGCTATGTTGGCCCAGGTTTTATGGAATCCCTTTTCTAAACTCTCTCAGGTAAAAAAATACCAAAGAGAAATGGAGATAGCGATCAAAGAGAGTGCTAGCAGTATAGAAATACGATTTCTCAGATTAGCAATTGAATATAATCTCCCATCATTTCTCGGGATGAGTCAACATATAGAAGAGGATCTTGATATGATTCTTAGAAATCTTTCTTCCGTCTCATCCATGAATTTAGACCCTGGATACAGTCAGTACATATACTATTTTTTAGAAAGCACTGGTCTTTGCTCGTCTGACCAAATGCTAGCAATGAAGCAAACGCTAGAAAATCAAGCCTCTTTCTGAAATTTTCGTTTCATTTATTTCCATTCATCTTTTCATCTTTAGGGCAATATGCAATTAAATTGTAGACCCTATCGGAAAAATTGCAGTGCTTCTTAATTGCTATAAAGAGCATGATAAACTCTTGATTTCGAAACATTGTTCAATAAAGGTGAATTGGGAAAATCCTTTTGATATATGTATTAAGAATTTCCATCTGAAAATCTTTTAATTTCGATTGTCCATAGCAGTTAAACATTATCCTTGAGCTATTCCCTTTTTTTATCCTGAATTTGTTTTAACTAGGGCTTGCTGAGAAAGTCACAGGTGTATCAGATACTAGGCAGCAAGGTGAAGATGTATGCTTATGCTTCGATCCGCAGCGAACGACGTAGCTGATGTACCTGTGACTAGTTGAAAAATCTGGAAATCGAGCTTTTTCAGTGCACCGAAAATAGAAGCATCTGCTCGAAAACCTTGCACCTATTGAAAAAGAAATTTACTAAACAGTATCTTTTGACCACATAAACGTGTTTTTTGAATTGAAAAAACGTTTCTCAGCAGGCCCTAACTAAACCGTTAATTTCCATATATAGCTTTTAGTTCTTCACCTTCTCAGATACATTTTGATACCACCTAAATCCAATATATCCGATAATTATTATCAATAGATAAATCAACAAGAGCCGAACGTTGTAGATACTCATCGCAACTAGAGCAACCACTGCGATGACCAAGGCAGTTAATGGGAAGTAGGGAAAATAGGGCGTTCTAAAGGGACGTTTCAGGTTTTTATGATGCTTTCTCAGAGCAAAAAACGAAATCATAGAAACAATATACAACGTCAATGCTCCAAAACAGGCGATGGTGATAATTTCTCCTGTCTTTCCTGTAAGTAGAGCGAATATTCCAATGATTGTATTAAAGATTAATGCATTCACCGGAGTTTTTGTTCTTGGGTCAATTTTACCGATCCAAGGGTTAATGTATTTTTCCCTACCTAATTCTAAAGTGGAACGACCCGCTGCCAGGATAATTCCATGGAAAGAAGCGATAAGTCCAAATAGCCCAACTGTAATAAGCATGTGGTATAAGATATGAGAATCGCCAATAATCTTGGCCAAAGCGAGGGGCAATGGCGAATCAGAAGGAGCAGCTCCGGGTTCCGGATATACTATGGTTTCCCAGCCGCCTACTCCGATAGCTGAAGTAAAAGTTAAAATACAAAGAATGACTAACGTAACGATAGCCGAACCAAATCCTTTAATGATATCCCTCTTGGGATCCCTGGCTTCCTCTGCCACATTCGCTACTCCTTCTATGGCAAGGAAAAACCAAATAGCAAAAGGAATTGCAGCAAAAGCTCCGCTCCAACCGTTAGGTAATGCGTTGATAGTTAGATTCTCCCACCGAAAGGAAGTATAGCTCATTCCTGAAAAAAGAAGTAACTCAGCAACAGCTAAAATGGTGATTAATAGCTCAAACGTTGCCGCCGCCTTTACTCCCATGATATTTAAGAGAGTAAAAATCAAGTAGGCCACAATGGCAATCGTGATTACGTTGATTTCTGGGAAAAAGATATTAAAGTAAGCTCCAATAGCAGCAGCAATAGCGGGAGGAGCAAAAATAAATTCTATACTCTGTGCCATTCCAGCAAGGTATCCCCAGTTTTTGCCAAGCCCTTTTCTGGCATATTCAAAAGCCCCGCCTGCTTTTGGAATAGCACAAGCCATCTCTGTATAGCAGAAGGTGAAAGTCAAATACATAATGATGATAAAAAAAGTGGCTACTGCAAGGCCTAGTGTTCCTCCTTCTGCCAATCCCAGGTTCCATCCAAAGTACATTCCCGAAATAACATATCCAACACCCAATCCCCAAAGCATAAATGGGCCCAGGGTTTTCTTTAACGCTCTGTTTGATTTATTCATTGAGGCTACAAAATATTACTAAATGTTGCGATGGAAGACTCGAATCAAATTTTGTTATGGATAAAGTGAAAATAAGTTTTTAGTTAGTGTATCTAAAAAAACTGCATCTCTAGTTAAAAATAATGTTTCTAATCATGAATTGTATTTTTTTGAGATCTTTGTTATATCTATTCACATTGTATATACTTGAAAGATTCTTTTGAAAATACAACAAAACCAAGGTTCACTTTCTACTCATTTAAAAGTTAGATGAATTTTTGAAAAATTGATAAAAAGATACCAAAGCGGAGGATAGATTCGATTCAGTCTATCGTTAATAAATTACGTTATAAGCATTAACCCACATTATTCACCACAAATAGTGGCTAGTTGATTCAAGTAACTGATTTACCGTAGTTGAATAGAATCCTTTAAAAAACCCGCTTTCTGTTCCAACTCTTCGTTACTCAAAATTTCAAAAGCCTCATTTACGACCAGTAAACTATGTTTTTGAAATTCTGAAAGCCTCGATTTAAACCAAAAATCCATTTTTTCAAAGGATTCTAATATTCATACTTGAATGATTTATTATTCCTCAAATTTGGGTAACGATGTTGTTATCTCTCAATGAATAACACCCGAATTTTTCGGGTTACTCCAATTCTAATATGGATATCGATTGCTTAACCTGTTAGGAGTTGATTTCAGAACAAATCGCAAATTCGCTTTATATGATTTACTGCAAGCTTATGTTTTTAAATGCTCATCTAAAAAAGCAATAACTTTATTGAAGTAGGCACTTAATAAATATTCAAGTTTTTGCAGTAGACCGGGCTATGAGCTACCATTCTATCCATCAGACGGTCAAATATTTTATCCTTCATCAGATGGCGGTTAAATCGGTAACAATACTCGTCTAGATAGGCTTGCAGATGTTCCACGGCATGATGGGTGCCACGAAGCCAGGCTTTGAACATCATGATCGCTCGATGCATCTCGGGAAAGTGCTCCCCTTTCTTACCTGATGCGCTCTGTGTGAGATGAGGGAAAGTGGCTTTAAGCGGACGATATCCTTTCCATTCATCGGTTTTGATTTCAGCGTTCTTATCTATATGATCATGAAAAAAGGACGTAAGGATGAACTGCTTCCATCTTTGATCACCCGCGCATACATCCG
>JBCDKO010000307.1:0-3971 GCA_038746525.1 Bacteroidota bacterium | reverse complement strand
AGCTTTTTCAGTGCACCGAAAATGGAAGCATCTGCTCGAAAACCTTGCACCAATTGAAAAAGAAATTTACTAAACAGTATCTTTTGACCACATAAACGTGTTTTTTGAATTGAAAAAACGTTTCTCAGCAGGCCCTAAATACACTGACTGAACAACGTAATACCGGAACCGATCTCGGTCATGGCATTCACAAAATATGTGTGGCTATTCTTCAAAAGGCAAAGGTAAGTCTAGCGGTGCCTGGGTGATCACCTTCTTAGTAACAGATGATCTGGAAGTGTACTTGGTGCATATCCAGTGTCTCCAAGAAAAGACAAAAAACACGCTTACTAACACCTGCAGCGTAGTTTTTTAGCAAAACAATGAATCGAATCTATTTTATACTTTGGAATCAATTTCTCAATTACTCAAAAATTCATCTGAATTTCGAACGAATTGAAGGTAAACCTGTGATTTATTGTGTTTTCATTAAAATTTCAAAAATAGATTCAATGACCATTTGTAATTGAAGTTTCAAAAAAATCGCTCTATGAGCTAAAACCATCATTTTCTTTCAAAAGATACTATTTTCTTAGAGACACTATCCACGATAAAGCCAGCTCGAGAACCTAACCAAAGACCAGATCCTTGATCTGCTCAAAAAGGCCGGACTGGCATAAAAAAAGTCCCGATCTCTCAAAGGCTTTTGTTTCTTATATTAACCCAAAAATTCAGGTGTTATTCAGCATATAGTAACAAAATGGCTTTTAAGAATCCTTTGCAAAACTGGATTTTTGGTTCAAATCAAGGCTTTCAGAATTTCAAAAACGTAGTTTACTGTGCGTAAATGGGGCTTTTAAAATTTTGAGTAACGAAGAGTTGGGCCAAAAGGCGGGTTTTTCAAAGGATTCTTTTAATCTCGATGATTACGACAAAATATTTCGTGTTTCAATAGTAATTTTTAGGGGACGTGAAAAAGCAGTGAAGTGATTAATGTAGCCATTCATCTTTTAAACTACCTGTTTTATTGGCTATTTTAAATAAGATCAGTTAAAAAGTGCGTCAGAAATTAATTGAGATAATACAAAGATCAGAAGCTTTTGGTATTTATTGGTTGCCCTATTTGTATTAATTTTCAACAAATTCAAACATTGTAAATGGACTTATCAGCTAAGATTTCCACCACACTATTCCTATCCACGTTCTGCTTGACTGCTATGCTGATGAAACCACACATAGGGTGTGGACAAATGACATCCTCACCATTCAAGCCCTTTAAGTTTGAACTTCAAGAGCGTTTTCCCCCTGTCAATGAAAAACTTCTTCGAGATGAAATTTCGGAAATAACCGCTGTTCAGCAGGAAATGGAGGAAAAGGATTCATGGTCTGTAAGGTATTGGAATGGCTCTTATCCTTCATACCGCTGGCATCAACTTCTCATGCAAGTCAGCCAAAACCATAAGGGCCATAAAAATGGAGGCCGGGCAGCGATTATGCACCTTTCGATTTATGACGCCATGGTAGAAGTTTGGAAGCACAAAAAGGCTCATTTTCAGAAAGCAGCTTACCAACATGACCCAAGGGTAAAAAAGCTTGGGCAAGAACCAGACTTTTCCACTTTTCTTTGCGAATGGAGTGCAGCAGCAGGAGCCGCACATCTGGTCATAGGATATTACTTTCCGGAGCAAAAAGAATTGCTCGATAGCCAACTTATTGCCTTTAAATCTGCCCGTATGGCCACAGGGCTACAATTTCCCTTTGACATTGAAAAGGGACTGGAAATCGGACAAAAAATAGCTCATCAATACATTGAATATGCCAAGAGCGATCGAACAGACCGCCGCTGGGAAGGGAGTGTACCAAAATCGGATAGTCTCTGGTCGGGGAATCCTGGCCCCTGGGACCCCATGAAAAGACAATGGAAGCCCCTTACACTCGTTCAGCCCAATCAGTTCAGGCCAGGTCCTCCTCCTACAGACTGGTCTTCCGATATGGATGAACTCAAGCAATTTAACGAAGAACATCAAACCAGTGAAATAGCCTGGAAGTGGAAAAGCGAGCCGGTCTGGGACCGGCTGATCGAACGAAAGATTCTGGAATACAACCTGGATCCCTTGGAAGCCGCTTTTGCGAATGCGGTTTTTCACACGGCACGCTTCGACGCTATCATTGCTGCCTGGGATGGGAAATATCATTATTGGGGCATCCGACCTTTTCAGTACGATCCTTCTTTCCAACCTATTTTGATCGACACCCCCAACTTCCCGGGCTATCCTGCTGGACATACAACAGTCGCTGGATCCATTGCCAGGGTGTTGTCTTTCCTGTTTCCTAGAGATGAACCGTTATTTTATGAGCTCGCGAAGGAGTGTTCAGAATCCCGCTTTGAGGGAGGGGTGCATTTCCGTACCGACAATGAAGTGGGATTGGAAGTAGGCTATCTAGTCGGACAGCAGGTAATAAACGTATTCACGGAATAAAGGAATCCAAAAGAAAGAGGAAATGACAATTTATTGCACTGATGTTTTTGCATGCCTTTGTTTTGCATATGCCTAGCACGTAATTCAAGAGCAATTTCCCGTTCACCTACCATGTATTTGTTAATTTTAATTTACTTTCAATTTATTGGAATCCGCATTACATGTAACTTTCATTAGCCACAGTATTTTCTATTCCTTCAATAAATTCTTTAGCTAAATCATTAAAGTAAATAGGGTTATCCATGTTTGCATTATGTGCAGCATTTGGAATGATTTCTAATCGTAAATTTTCATTTTTTGCCCATTTCTTATTGTAGGCTTGTACTTTTCCTGTTCTATCATTATCTCCATAAGTCAAAAGTGTTGGAACATTAAGAGCTTTGTTTTCTCGATATTCCTGAATACCAACATATACCTCTTTCATGATGTTAACTATCTCGTTTTTTGCGTATCTCTTTAAGGTTTCCAACATGTATTTCTTGCCTTCATTCGTTGATGATACTTGATTCGCAATTGTTTTAATTAGCATATGATAAGGATAAGCTTTCAAAATAGTAGGTGTTATTTTTAGTAGCCAGTTGTCCAATCTTGAATAATACTTTGGCTGAATCGGTGAAGAACCCACTGTAATAATACTTTTAACTCGGTTTGGATAAAATCTTGCTACAATTTGAGATATGTAGCCCCCCATAGATTGGCCAATGAGATGAGTCTTCTCAATCTTTTCCAGATCCAAGATCTTGACAATTTCGTCAACTGCTATTTTCAGATTGAAATTTGCATAAGGTTTTGACTTTCCATGTGCCGGAACATCAACTGCTACTATTTCGAAATGCTTCTCAAAAAAATGAAACTGATGTTTAAAAAGTCTATGGTCAGCCGTAGCACCGTGTATGACAAGTACACAAACGCCGTTAGAACCTGATGTCCAATAAAAGGTTTTCTGATTGCTTTTCTCTGTATATTTTTCCGTCATATGCTTCATCATATTGTGACCAATAATGTAAATACCAAAACTCCTGACCCGACGTAAATTTTTCTGTCTCAAACACACCACTAATGACTGACAAAAAATTCTTTTTTGAACAATAAAAGATGTTTTTGAATTGAAATGATACAAGATTACGATAAACGTAATTTACACACCATTTTCATCTATTACCTCATTTGGGGGTCGGGTTCGGAGTCTGAAATAATTATGCATAACCCTATGCAAATTGAGGTTTATTGCTGGTAATCGTATAATGAATTAAGTCTCTTTTTTATTAGTAACTGATGTTACGCACATTAGAACTTTAATTCTAGTTGCATTCCATACTTAATGGTGTTAAGTTCATGGAAAGCAGCTTTTAGACTACTCAGGATACAATCTGGATTTTAAGGCATATTGATTGACCGCTTTTTTGACCTGAATTGCTTCGAGTTTGACAAAGGCCATCACTGATGCGTAGATATGATTGCATGGGGTCTTGATCGTTTTAGTTGGCGAAGCACACACTGAAGTGTTGTTTT
>JBCDKO010000306.1:0-3999 GCA_038746525.1 Bacteroidota bacterium | reverse complement strand
TCTGGAAAGGCTTTTGCTTCTATCAGGGGATATATTTCAACACTCAACAAACAAGACATTAATATCCTTGAAGGATTACAAACTTTATGCTCCGCTCCTCAAGATGTAATCTACCAGTTTGATTCTAGCTGAATAGTAACTTGATTTTTAACCATCAAAATAACTTATTTATAATCAAATGGTTAAGTAACTTTACTTTTATTAATAATTGAGTTTTTTTAAATTACCTCCTTAACCATTATCTTGAGATCATGAGAGCAATCTGGAAAGGTCATATTCGGTTTTCGATGGTTACGATTCCTGTGAGAATCTATAATGCAATAGATACTGCTCAGAAGGTTCAATTTAATTTACTGTCTAAGGAAACGAATAATCCTGTTAAATACGAAAAAAGAGACAAGGTTACAGGAGATGTGTTACGTCAGGAAGATCTCGTTAAAGGATATCAGTATGAGCCAGGTCAGTTTGTTATCATAGAGCCTCAAGACTTTGAAAAAATAAAATTGAAAAGCACTAAGATTATTGAGATAGAAGGTTTTGTGGATGCCAATGAAATTCATGCATCACTTTATGACTCACCATACTTTGCCGGACCCGATGGTGATGTTGCGAGCAAAACCTATGCATTGCTAAGTCAGGCACTAAGAGAATCAGGAAAAGTGGGAGTAGGTAAGGTGGTACTAAGGGATAGGGAGAACGTGGTTTTGCTTACACCTCACGATAGAGGTATCATGATTTATAAATTACGGTATCCAAATGAGGTAAGAAATATCAAAAATGTACCAAATGTCAGAATAGAGGAAGAAGCAGATGATGAACAGTTAAAACTTGCTAACATGCTCATTCAATCGATGACGAAAAAATTTAAAAAAATAACACTTGAAGATAAATACAATGATGCTCTGAGGGATATGATAAATGATAAGATCAAAGGAAACGAGATTGTTACCTTTGTAGAAGAAGAGCCTGAGGTAGTGGATATCATGACTGCTCTTAAAGCAAGTATAGAGCAGGCAAAGCAAGAGAAAAAGCCAATGAAAAAAGCCAACAAAAAAGAAGAAAAGCTAGAAAAAGGTGTAGAGAGAAAAGCAAGTTAAACAGTATCCTATGGCAAGAGTAATACCATTCCCCGTTAATCCCCCTGCGAAACTTGGGCATAAAAAGGTAAGAAGGAGGAAAAAGCCAAATCTTGAAGATTTTGGTCAGTTGAATCTTTTTGATCAGATGGAAGACAATACCCCCGTTGTAGCTTTGCCAAAGTCTGATTCCTTTTTTGATGAAGCTCTGGCAATGGATGAACAAGGAAAAACGGAAGCTGAAAAATTTTATTTGTTGGCCGTAGATAATGATGAGTCTCCGGAAGATGCACTTTGCAATTTAGGAATTCTTAAATCCAGGCAAGGGGATATGACTAGATCCATTGATTACTTGACACAATGTCTTAAAAGAAATCCGAGACACTTTGAGGCACATTATAATTTGGGAAACGTTTATTCAGAATTAGGTAATTTGGATTTAGCAAAAATCCACTATGAAATTTCCGCTGAGATAGCGCCCGACTATCCAAATAGTTTTTACAATCTTGGTTTGGTGTTGACATCGATGAAAAGATATCAAGATGCTATCCTATGCATCAATAAATATGTAAAATTAGCTCCAAGCTCGGAGCATCAAACCGCGACTGAACTACTCAAAACACTTAACTCGATTGCAAAATGATGAAAGACAAACACCCTGCACTTAATGAACATTTTGAACATTTGAAGGAGTTGTTACCAGAGATATATTCAAAACATTTTAAAGAGGAGAAAGAAACAAAGAACCAAAAGCTTTTTCGTATGCTTAAGCATTCTTTAGGTGTGATTGAAGCGGTTTATCTACAGAATAGTGACAATTTTTCTCTTTCCAAAGTCGAAGAATACAGTAAAATAATTGCGGAACTTCAATCGTTAGGTTACGCTTATTCAGGTCATCCTGAGCTTTTAAACAAAGCGGCTAATTTCATGATTATGAAGGCGAAAAAACCTATGGAAAAGGCTAAGGGTGTTTCTCAAGAAAATGATCAAAATAAAAAAGTTATCTAGTAGAATTTTTTGGATAAGCTTAATACTCTTTATAAATTGATTATTTGCAATTTTTTCAAAGATTATTTTCTTGAAAATGTTTACTTCTCTTGTTTTTTCTCCCTTTTTCTAAGGTTTTGTATCTGCTTAGACAGACTTCTTCCTGGAAGTATCATCTAAGCAGTACCTCAGCCCTCATTGTATTGTACATGATACGGTTTATATCGAAGCAAAGCGCATTGCAAAGCAGGTTTTTTGCCCTTGCAACCTGATAATTTAGTTTTTCCTTTATGTAATTAAAGGAATTAAAACATTCTGATTCACTTTACTATTTATCATCGGCAGTGTTTTTAAATTCCTGAACAAGTTGAATGTTATTTCCACAGGTATCATTAAAAACCGTAAATTTTACGTTTTCCATTTGAGTTGGCTTTACACTGAATTCGACCCCAAGTTGAATGAGTCTGTTATATTCTTGTTCTACGTCATCAACATCGAACTGAGTGTAAGGAATTCCTGCTTCTAGCAAAGCATCTTGATAGACTTTAGATGGTTCAAAATGAATAGGTGCAGGTTCCAGTAATATTTCTGGCCCTTCTTGCGCTTCTTTGGAAACAAGTGTTAACCATCTGTTACCTCCTGTCAGGGGCTTGTCAAGTTTTTTAATGAATCCCAATTTTTCGGTATAGAATTTTAGTGCTTTTTCTTGGTCTCTAACAGGTATACTAATAATTGTTACTTTCATGTGCTTTTAGTTAAGATTTTGGATTCTCAAAGATCCGGGATTAGAAATTAAGTTGCTCTTTGAAATTTGCTCTTTTCAAAACTGAATAGGTGATATTCCAATTGGCTTAGGATAAAGCTAAATGATTTCAAACTGTTAAATCTAATTTTTAAAGATATTGATTTTACATCTTCATCTTAAGAAAAGTATCAGCCCATTTTTCTATAGTTGCATGATGATTTTTCCATGATGTCCATGAGTCTAATGCCCACTGTTTACACAAATCAAAATGGTTATCAGGATTTTCGTTATCCCATATCTCAAAAATGGTTATGCCTTTAAATTTTTCAGGTCTTTCAATTGCGTGGATTACTCCTTTAGTTTTATTGAATTGTGCAAATTCCATTTTTATTTTGGCGGACTTTGCCAAGTCGTAGTGCTCTTCAAATAAGAAGTATAAACTGACTAAATGAATTCCGACTGAATTTACAGCTTTTTGATTGGAGGTTTCTCCCGGATGCTGAACAGCATATGAGTCAACCGTATAATGATGAGCCTTAGAGTATCTAAAATCAGAATATTCCTTTTCAAGGACTTCAGTAAACATTTCATAACAACCTGCAGATGCAAGCATGTATTCGTGACTATCACCTTCAAAATTCAATGACTTAGCTCCACAAGAGAAGCATGGTATATACTCTTCCATTTATAGCTTTTGCTTTTTTGTTAGTCACGATGCTTTAGATGAGCCCTGTGAAGTACAGCTTTTAAGCATCTTTAAAAGTATCTTATTGCAAAAGCATTTGCAAAAAGCTGAGTCATCAGATGGAGTTTAAGTTGTTATCCTTCGTTGATTTTTTGTTTGAGATGGCCTATTTGTTCTTTGTTCAAGCCTGTAGTGGATGATATCATTTCCTCGGGAACGTTCTCTTTTATTAAGGCAATTGCCACTTTTTCTATTCCTTTCTCCATTCCCTTTTCTATTCCATCTTCAAATGCTTTATCCAAGGAGTTTTGGAGGTCCCGATAATACTTTAGGCTTTCCTCATAGTCATTTAACTGCTCGTGATTGAATTTGGCAATCTCGGCAGTCTCAAAAAGCTGCTCAAATATCCGTTCTTTTAGCTTTCCGGGTACCCGGTCCAGTTTGTGGAGGTTGCGCAGGATGTACAGCCACTTATCAAACCTGGTTTCCAGTTCGTCCAGTTTTTT
>JBCDKO010000305.1:0-4068 GCA_038746525.1 Bacteroidota bacterium | reverse complement strand
GATACCGAAAGGTAAAGGGAAGCCCCGTAGGCTGGGGATTCCTACGGTAGTAGAACGGAGGCTACAGCAGGCGGTAAGCCAAGTACTGATGACAAAGTATGAGTGGAACTTTGAGAGTCATAGCTATGGTTTTCGTCCGGAGAAGAATACTCAGCAAGCCGTTTTACCAGCGCTGAAAAACATCAACGATGGCTCTGAGGATATGTTAGACCTAGACGTGCAGGGATTCTTTGCTGAGGTAGATCACCGCCTACTCCTGCAACGGATCTACAAGCGGGAAAAAAGTCCGACTACCTTGGGATGGATCCATAAATGGCTGAGAGCACCAATCCGGATAAAGGGGAGGATGCAACAACGCCGCAGAGGGCTGCCTCAGGGTTCACCTTTGAGTCCACTGCGGTCCAACATCCTGCTGGATGAGCTGGACAGGAGCTGGAAAGAAAAGGGTGGCGATACGTCCGTTACGCCGATGACTTTAGCATGTTGTATGCCAAGTCAAAAGCAGAAGCCTGCGAGAGAGGCCACGCCGTTTACAAGTTTCTTCGGGACACGTTGGGTTTACCAATCAATAGGGAGCAGTCGGGTATCGGCAGACCTTTAAACTTCGAGTTACTTGGGCATGGATTTGCCGCAGGGTATAAGAAGGGGTTGAAGGGACCACACCAGCTAGTAGTATCAAAGCAAGCGTGGGGGAACCTAACCCGAAAAATTCGGGTGTTATTCATTGAGATGGTGTAACACATTGAATATAGGTTTGATTTCGAATGAGATGACAAAACCGTTCCCCAAATTTGAGGAACCAAAAATCATTCAGAATGAACATTAACTGCTGTAAATCAATTACTTGAATCAACTCACCACTATTTTTGGTGAATAATGCGGGCTAAAGCGCAAGCTGAAGGATAGTTCCGGAAAGCCCAGACCAATGAGTATCAGAGAGCGCTTCCAGAAGCTATCGGAGGTGTGGAAGGGAAGGGTGATCCATTTTCGTTGGGCGAATAGTAGCACCAAACTCAAAGCACTTGACGAGTGGGGCTGAGGAACGGTCTGCGATACTGCATTTGGCAGGACTGGAAGAACCCTGAGCGCAAGGGCAAGCACCTCATCCGGTTAGGGATGGACAAGGACCGGGCGTACGCCTATAGCAGGATGAGGAAGGGAGGCTGGGCGGTAGCTCAAAGTCCCCTCCTAAGGACTACTATCATACGATCCAGACTTAGAAGGAGGGGGTAGGAGTCGATGCTTTCCTATGAGACGGTAAAACCCAACCGCTTCGGCGGTCCGACTGAGATGCAATGAACCGCCGTATACGCGACCCGTACGTACGATGGTGTGAGAGGCGCACCGTGGGCCTATAATAGCTCACGGCCGTCTACTCGATTCGCTTCAGGTTTCTTTTTAATAAACAAAAGGTATCATTTTTTTTGACTTCTTTTTATATTCTTGGTATTCACTTCCAAACAATTCAATTAGTCCTATTTCTTCAACTTTTATTCGATACAAATATGCCGATAACATCACTATTAAACCAATTAGAAAAAAGACAATTGATTTAAGAAATAAAGCACTTCCTATAATCGCAAGATAAGCACCTAAATAACTCGGATGCCTTATCAATTTGTATGGTCCTGACTTAATCAATTTATGCTCTGAGTTGAAACTAACCGCATTTGAAAAATACTTCCCTAAATGTAAGATTGCCCAAATTCTTATTGAACTGCCCAGAAGTAACAATATCAAACCAAAATATTGAAAGGGAATTTTATTTATTGAATCAAGCCCCATTTGAAAATATGCCCAATCAATTATTGAACCTGATAAAACTATGATTAAGCTAATAAGAATAAAAAGCATACTAAATTTATCTGTCTCAGAATTCGTCTTTATGTCTGACGCTTCAAATGTTGGTTGAGTAAAAAACAATAAAAAGAAAAAGAAAACTATCGTTAAAAACTCTTTGCTTAAATATAATTCTGGCTTTCCAATTATAGGTAAACAACAGATTATCGAACAAAGTATAAATGTAGAAATGAGCTTTTTCATATTTCAATTGAAATTTTTTTTGATTTTTCGTATTGGTCAGAAAGTTCCTTGAATCTATTATCTATTTTTTTGCTGATTCCGTTGAACTTGGAAAATAGATTTACGGCATTCAATTGTCTAATTTATAGGTTTCCTCCTCCTTTATGTTTGTAAAACCATATCGCCTCCAAAATTTTTCGTGACTTTTAATACATGCCAATATCACGATTTCGGCTTGAAAACAATTTTTGTAAATACTCAAACCTGCATTCACCATGAATTTTGAAACTCGAAAAGAACTTCCTTTTTTTATAATGAATCTGCTTAATTCAAAGGCTTCTTTTTCTGTATTTGTATTCAAGAAAGATTCCAACGAACTTTTTGATTTATCAGTTTGATATGTCATTATGGGAAATGAAATTGCTTTGTTGCTATTTACATGATTCGTCAATGAATATTTTCTTTGTATCTGCTTAATCAGAGGAAAAATTTCAGAATTCTTTCTCTTTTGAATTATTCGAGCATATCCAATAATTTCGTTTTCTTCATCTATTAAAATCCAATGACGACTGTACTTATCAAATTCATCAATATCAATTCCTGACTTATTCCCATTCAAAAAAATTCTGTATTGAGAATTATTGAAATGCTCATATCTCAATATCAGGCATTTTTCTAACTCTTCAATCTCTTGAATTTCTTTAAATGTGATTTTTTTCATTTTTTTTAATTCTGACTAACGTAAGCTAAGTGTCTGATTATCAGATGTTATTTCTCGGGCGATATCGTCCCTGTTGGCTCTGGCAAAGCCAAGTTCGTCGGGGTTCAAACCCAGGTCTTTGATCTGCTTTCTCATCTTACTTACGATCCGTCTTTTCTGATCTAAAAATAGGTATTTGTTCTTTGGGGTGTAGGGTTGTTTTTTGGTGACCATGTTCCAGATGATCACGGCGATCTTTCTGGCGGTTGCATTGATGGCAGCAGTTCGACCTTTTCGCAAGGCAATCCTTCGAAAGAAGATGGCCAGGTTAAAGTCCTTGAGATTGCCGATTGCATTGGCTGCATTACGTAGGGCAATGTTGAGTCGGTTACTGCCTTGTGGTATTCGGTTGGAGCGGGTTTTTCCTCCGCTGATTTTGTTATTGGGAGCGAGTCTGAGCCAGGAGGCAAAGTGTTGGGCTGTAGGGAACTTACTAAAACCTTCTGGCCCCCTTTCACTCATTAAGGATAGGACGGTTGAGTGGCTTACGCCGAGTATTGCCAACAAGTCCACACCATCAAAATACTGGTAGGAGACGATAGTAAGATTGATTCCTTTGATGTAGTTTTTTTTTGCCTTTTGTGTGGCTTAGGCTCAGGGAGATCATCGACCACATCCTCTTTTTGTTGGATGGTTTGATCGAGGAACTGAGTGATCTCCTTATCACATTCGCCAATTATAGAGGTGTAAAATTGATACCTGGCAAACTCTTGCTTTAGTCCAAAGAGATAGTCTTCCCTTTTGTTGGATACCAGCGCTTTGGCAATTTCCTCTTCTGACTTTCGACAGTTGTGATGTCGGTGTTCTGCCAGAGATTGGGGATCAAGATTTCCATTACATATAGCATCAATGATCTTCAGGCCTGTTTGTCCCGCAATGTCTTTGACCACTACATGGAGTCGGAAGTTGAAGAACTTCAGAAACGTAGCCATTTTGAGGATACGATCAGCTCTCTGGCCGATCATATTGGTTCTATGTCGGCAGTAAGTCCTGAGTGTTTCGGGGGTGTTGTCAGGCAGGAAACTGGAAGGCAACAGCCCCAGGCAATGAAGTTTTTGTATCCACTGGCAGTCTGGTACATCGGTCTTCTTTCGGTTGATATTCTTTGTGAACTTGCCATTTGTCAGGATGACTTCCAGACCAGCATTGATGAGCTCGACAAAGAGGTTCTGCCAATAGGTTCCCGTGGACTCCATAGCTACGGTGGTGATCTTGCTTTCAAGAAGCCACTTAACAATAGATGCCAGATCTTCAGCGTAGACACCAAATTCCCTAACATCTTTTTC
>JBCDKO010000304.1:0-4106 GCA_038746525.1 Bacteroidota bacterium | reverse complement strand
GGCGAAGCTTATAACGAGCCAAGCTGAAAGCTGAACCTGTGAGCGAAGTAGTAAGTACACGCTGCAAAGACCCCGAAAGCATGTTGAATTCCACGGACTCTTTGAACAAATGCAGAATACCTATCACTACGCAGGCAAACGAAAGAGACCTGTTTCTGGTGAAGTGTTTTTCTTCCTTTCTATAATGGTGAACTGTCTGGGAATTCTATAAAAATGCAAAGATTTTTTTTAGATGAAATCTGGGATTTCATCTCTGATTGATGCTTTGTATTTTTCATATCATTTTATTGTGCTTCTAAGATAATCAGAAGCCGGGTGGTCTCATAAAAAGACCACCTTTTTCTTAACTTAAGAACATTGGGGGGCGCCCGGCTAGGCTATCCGTGCCGCACTCCTGGCAGACGCTTCTATGGCTTGTTTCTATCAGCGAGCTGATCTTCATAAAGCTTCTCAATCTTGGGATCAATAATGTAATGATTGACATTTGAATAATAGTTCTCTATCAAGTTTGAGTTGTCATTCAAGGTATTGTTGGTGAAGATCATCTTCTCATCAAACTGCTTAATCTGCTCAGGATCAACTTCCAATACTTCCGCAATTTGTTTTAGCATATCTTCACTTACTTCGGTTTCCATATTTTCATATCGGCTATAAGCACTTTGAGAAATACCTAGCTTATCCGCCATGTACTCCTGCTTATGGTTTTTAAGTTCTCTAATTTTCTTGATTTTAAGTCCTAAATCTGTCATATGAAAATGGGTCATCGGGTTAATTATGATTTAATATGGGTAAGCTACCCAACCGAACGTTTTTTCAAGATAAATTTCTGCATAAATATGTAAAAAGAAAGAATCGCAAACTTTTTTCACATGACCAACCCATTCAGGCTCCAGCACATCCACGATCTGGTTGAAGCAGACTTTCGAGAGATAAGATTCCTGCTTAAAGCAAATCATCAAAAAATATATACACTCGATTATATCCGGAAGGTCTGCAAAGGAGAAAGGAATAATGAGCAAATACACAGCATTGCGCTAAACTACATCCAATACATCAATGAAGCATTGGAGAGAATGGGGAAATGGATTGAATCCAATAAAGATCGTTAAGCCTACGTTCGAAAGTTTCTTAAAAGAAGTGGATGAGGTCTTCATACGAATAGATACATGTGAGAATATCCTCACTTTGGTAGCAGGTGGTATCAATACTTCAGGCACTTGGATCGAATTTGCTTCCAAGCTGGACAAGATCAAAACACTTTCTGATATCGCCAAAAGCCTTAAAATCATGGTGTATTTCGTGGAAGAAGAACAAAAGCATTGGGATCTGGAAAAACCTCACCATGTGCTTATTCGGGAATACAATCGATCACTTAATTAAATGTAATTTGGGCGTTACCCTTCGGGTTGGGCTTTCGGCAGTACATGCCGGGCAGACGTTCTGTACTTAGCCTCTATCCCTAACGCTTTGTCCATCCTTTCTTCCACACACATTTGCCACTTTTCAGCACACAACCTAATGTCCCTCACTTCGGCATGGTGATTCCTTGCTCGGCAGAAGTAGCAAAAGAGTGTTCCAAACCTTCCCGCCTCTTACGTATAATTTTCCTTCTCTTCCTGAAAGCGATTGATCTCGCCCACATCCCAAAGCTGATTTATTAATAACAAACATCGAGATTTGCTGTAATACGAGCGCGGCGAGTATTTAACATAAAATCAGATTTTGAGGCAACTTAATCAATTCTATTTGATATAATGTTTGTAGTCATAATTGTGTTTTGAAGAGCAAATTTCCAGTCGACTTTCATTAGATTTGATAAAGTCAGCTTCCTCTTCCAAGGATTTGAAATCAAAATACTTTGAATTCTGCAAGTAGTTTTATCCAGGTTAGATATGAGCCTAAATTTATCATTACATAGGTTATCACTGTTTATTATCATTTTTTGGCTTAGCGGAGTAAATGCCACAAGTCAGAATTTATCTCTCAAACAAATGGAATCCCAACTAAAGCATTCATACGGTTTAGACAGGCTCAAATTACTTAATGAACTTGCCCGTCAATACCAAACTCAAGAATCTCGCAAAGCGCTACGCTATGCAAAACAGGCTGTTAATTTGAGTGAAAATATATTTAGCGCCTTCCATACTCCATCAAAAGATAGAATTCATCAACTACAGGCATATTTCCAATTAGGGGAATTGCAGTATATAAGTGAAAATTATTTTGAATCACGTGAAAACCTCCAGTCCTCCAGATCAATAGCCCTTCTGCTTAATGAAACTGGAAACCTCGAAAAAATTAACATCTACCTCACTGATATACAAACACTTATCGATACAGGTAAAATAAAGGAAGGCATTTTGTCGCGAACAATTGGTGACCTGAAAGTAGGTGAAGCCATTAGTTCAACATCCAGGGATATTAGTATAAAAAGCGAGATCACTATTGCAAGGTTAAACGAAAAGAAACGGAATTTCCTGGTTGCCATCGAACATTATGAAAAAGCTATCAACTTGCTAAGAAATGCAGGTGACACCCAAAGCATCTACGAAATACAACTCAAAGTAGCTGTACTTCTTGACAGTTTGGGTAAATATCATACAGCTCAAAAATATTTGAGTGAAGCCATCACCGATATGGAATCAGGCATGGATACCACTCCTGAGATGTCCATAAACGTAAAAGAACAGGCCTTGATCTCATCAGAAGAAGATTTTCCAATTGCGTCCAATGAATCTGCTGTTTCTGATCAAATTATTGAGCATGATTCTTTCAAGTTTGAAAAGCAATATTTGAAAGAACTCGCAGATAGTTTTGCCTTGGAGCAGAATCATAAAAAGTCATTGGGCTATTATGAACTATATCAGTCCTTATCACAGAAAATAGCAACCGATAGCCTGGCATTAGCTGAAAAGATGAAGCAACGACAGGATGAAATGCTCCTGCTTAAGCAACAAAAGCAAATCGCTGATCTCAACGTAGAAGCCATTGAAAGGGAAGCCGAAAAGCAAGTCAGGTTACGAAATACATCTATTGCTATTGCCCTATTGATTATTGCATGTGCCGTATTTATCCTGGAGATGTACCTTACCAAACGTAAAGAACATAAAAAGCTTGTAGTTGCCTACCATGACCTTAACCATACAAAAGGAAAATTGGAAGATGCCGAAAAGAGAATAGTGCGGCTTTTACAGCAACAAGTTTCAGGCGACATAGCGCAAGAACTGCTTATGAATAGCTCCGATAAGCCTGGTGAAAAACGATTCGTTTGCATTATGTTCCTCGACATAAGAGATTTTACACCAATGGCAGAAAAACTGACCCCTGAAGAGTTAATTGAATATCAAAACAAGGTATTTGGATTTATGATTGATATAGTCCAAAAATACAATGGGAATATCAATCAGCTTCTTGGTGATGGTTTTATGGCGACTTTTGGCGCTCCAGTTTCTCACGGTAATGATTGTGAGAATGCATTTATGGCCGCAAATGAAATTCTAGAGCAGGTACGGGTGCGAAGCCAGGCCGGCACAATAAGAAACACACGTATTGGAATCGGGTTACATGCCGGATTTGTAGTGACCGGTAATGTTGGAAACGAGGCAAGAAAACAATACTCGGTAACGGGTAACCCCGTTATAATAGCCGCCAGGGTAGAACAATTGAATAAGACTTACAAAACTCAACTTATTATTACAGAAGAAGTGTATGAGAAATTAGAAACACCTCTTAAATCAGAGCATTCCTTCCTAGAGGTTTCAGTTAAAGGAAGAACCAACCCAATACGCATATTGAAAATTGCCTGACTGCAATTGAACTTCAAGAAAAGACAATCGTCTTTGTATTATTGATCTAAAATTCTGAAACAAGGGATATATTGACATAACGCAACGGCATTGTATAACACATATATCAATGTCGTTTAGTTAAGGGTATGTAATAAGTAACTGTGTTTTAATTTTTTTCACTACTTTTAGTACTCAGGTATAAGGGGGGTATTTCTTCCCATTTTTCCGTTAAAACTACTTCATACAGAGAACATTTATCAAACGATATTGACTATGAGATCGACGAATCAACTTACAGAGGCCGTGCAAAATTCGGCC
>JBCDKO010000303.1:0-4210 GCA_038746525.1 Bacteroidota bacterium | reverse complement strand
GGCATCAATACGATCTGCTCCAAGCCGGGTACATTGATCAAACTGCTTTTCATGCTCACTCACACAAGACTTCAAGCAGGTACACTCATTGAAATTATCAACGCTCATTTGATCAATGAAGCTGACTCCGTCTACTTGTACTTTATGTAGGGCCTGCTGAGAAACGTTTTTCAATTCAAAAAACGTTTCTCAGCAGGCCTTACTTACTCATGCTTCAAGGTGTGTACCGGGTTGGTTTTTGCAGCATTCCAACTTTGTGAAATTATTGCCAGGCCAGCTATGGTTACAGAAATAATTCCGGCTCCCAGAAATACTAGTGGGCTCAAGTAAATTCTATATTCGAAATCCCGGAGCCAATGACTGGAAATATAATAACCGGCAGGAATTGAGAAGATAAAGCTTATTCCTATAAGAACCAGAAATCCCTTCATGATAACGATGATGATATTTATAATTCCAGCTCCTAGCACTTTTCTTACTCCGATTTCCTTTGTCCGTTTTTTGACCGTGAATGTTGCTAATCCAAAAAGTCCCATACATGAGATGAAAATTGCTAACAGTGCAAAAAAACGAAGCATTTGCCCTAAACGCTCTTCCTTTTCATATTGACCTGCTATTTCCTGATCTAAAAAGGTGAATTCAAAAGGCCATTGTGGAAATAGTTCCATCCATATATCATCTATTTCACTTATTGCAGAAATAAGCTGGCCTGAATCGTCCACTCCTAATTTTATGGCGACATCACCAAAAAAACCAAGGCGGAATACACTTGGTTTTATTGGTTTATAAAGGGATTCAAAATTGGCGTCCTTCATCACACCTATGACTCTGCTTTCTCTGGTGCTGTTTCTGCCACTCCAAGAGAATTTTTTACCTATGGCTTCTTCATTAGTCCACCCAAAGGTTCTGGCTGCTGCTTCATTTATTACGATCCCCTGAGTAGAATCGGTTGAAAAAGATCTTGAGAAATATCTTCCACTTGCCATTTCTAGTTCATAGAAATCCAAAAAGTCAAAGCCTACAATCTTCAACCCCATGCTCTTACCTTCTTCACGTATTTTACCTTCAATATTATAGGATTGAACCCAATCCTCTTTTCCGGCAACGTATCCAAGGTTAACGCTTTCAACTTTTGGGAGTGAACTTAACCTTGATTGAAACAACTCGAACTCCTTTTCAATTTTTGATCCATGTGCAAGAACAATGGTCTGTTCTTTGTCGAATCCAAGGTTTTTGTTCTTGATAAAGTTCATTTGTAGGTGAATGACCAAAATAGCAATGATGAGAATATTTGAAACGATAAATTGGCCCACTACAATCGTTCTCCTAATACCTGAGCCACTTTTATCTCTATGAAACCTCCCTTTCAGGGTTTTTACGGGGTTCAGTCTGCTTAAATAGAACGATGGATAAGTGCCAGCTAATCCCCCAACCAGAATTGAACCTGTTAGAAATAGAAGAATCAATATTGGGACCTTAAAATAGGGAATTGAAATGTGCTGGCCCATAAACTCATTAAACACAGGAACCGTGATCTCCAGTAATAACAAACTGAGCACTGTACTGATAAAAGTAACAAGAATGGATTCTATAATGAATTGCCAAATTAGGTTTGATTGATAAGCACCCATTACCTTTCTGAGTCCAATTTCTTTGGCTCTGGTTGTGGATTGAGCCGTGGTTAAATTGATGAAATTGAGACAAGCGATTATCAGAATTAAAAAGGCAATTACTGCAAATCCATACACTTGATTAATGTCTCCATTCGATTCCATCTCTGCAATCATATCCGACTTTAAATGGATGTCCAATAAAGGAAGGGATGAATAATGAAAATCGACACGAGGCTTTTTTACTCTTCCGAATAAGTCAACTCCATCTTCATGAAATCTGACATTAAAAGATTTCAAGAGAGATGCATCCTTAAGCAGGACGTAAATCCAGGCACCTGACCATTTGTTATCTTTCTCGAAGTCATAGCCCCTTTCTGCTATTCCACATTGGCGCTGCAATTCCAATGGAACCAAAAAATCAAAGTCTATATGAGAATGTGTCGACTTTGAAAGTATACCGGTTACCACAAGTTGATTCTTGTTCTTATACAAAATCGTTTTTCCAATCGGGTTCTCATCGCCAAAGTATTTTTCAGCTGCTGCATCTGTCATCACAATACTATTGGTGGAACGAAGAGCTTCCTTGGGATCGCCAACTAAAAATGGAAAATCAAAAACATCGAACACCTCTGGATCCGTAAAGAATATTTTCTCCTCTGTGAAAAGTCTGTCTTTATACTCAAGAGTAGGTGCATCGTTATAATCTTTGTGGAACCTTACTACTTTTTCAACTTCCGGATATTTTGAAAGCAACCGGTACTTCAATGGAAAAGCAGCGCGACAAACACTTGTGGTGGCTCCTCTGGATTCGTAGGAGTAATAAACACGGCTAATTCTATCCGCTTTTGAATTGAACTTATCGTAAGACAACTCGCCAACTACATAAGCCATCATTACAATAAAACTTGATATGCCAATGGCAAGACCAAGAATAGTTATCAGTGAAACTGTTTTAGTTCTAAGTAAACTCCGATAAGCGATTCTTAAGTAGTTTTGAAACATGTCTAGGGTATTTAGTCTTTGATTTGATACTATTTTCTTCATTGCAAAAGGCTGAAAGAACAGAAGCGTATTGAGAAAGTAAAGTAGGTCTGATCTTCTTTTTCCTAATTTTTTAACTCTTCTTACATATAATTCATACAAATCACCTTCTATACCAGCGGAAAGGTCTTTTCTGCAATACCAGCGAAGGAACCTGGTCATCCAACCAGGTGGAGATGGATTCATATCTCTCCTGTCTGCCATACGATTTTTGGTACATCATTCCACATGCGATTGCGTAGCGATTTGGAATCATGCAAGGCATTTTTCCCTGAATTAGTCAGTAAGTAAAGTTTTTTTGCTCTTCCTCCTCTTTCTTTAGAAGCACCTCCCATGTGTGATGTTAAAAATCCTTTCTTCTCAAGTCGCACTAAAGATTTGTGCACCGAACTCAGTAGTATGTTTCTTTTCGTCCTTACTTCAAGTTCATCTGCGATAGCTAGCCCGTATGCGTCATCATTTAGAATACCAACGGTCAATAATACAAGTTCTTCAAACTCTCCTAAATAGGTGCCTTTCATTAGACAATAATAATCATTTGTTTCACCTTTGCCTATTAAAATAGCACTAATTGTAGTTTTAAATTTCAGATTCGGACTTACATACGAAGTGGGGTCAAAGTCCATGAAGTGGTCCCCTGCATCATAATACCGCTTATCCCTCGAACATTCGGGACATGATCCCAAGGGATCGATAAACATCACCGGATTGTTATAATTCGCACGGAAGAGGCTGTGACCCAGTGTCACCGCTGCTGTTAAGTGGCTCTCAATTTGGTTAAGGGTGGTCTTCTGTTTTTTTATAAACCTGGAGGCTCCCGGCTTCTATCTTTACCCGATACAAAATTTTAGCTTATTATCTCCCTGCCACTACAGTGTTGATTCAGATAATAGCATTGTAGGATACTTCTGAGGGATTCACTGTAAATAGGTTACTATTCAGCTGTTTAAATAAAACATTATTTTATTGAAATGGGCACTTAATAAATAGCTCTGACAAGCTGCAAACAAAGAAAATGGATTATTTAGATAAATCAAGTGCTACAAATCAACAGATTTTTAAAATCCAAATGTGCTCATATGCATGCTAAACCTCATTTTTAATATTTATTAAGTGCCTACTTCAATTATTTAATCATAGATTCGAATATCATTTCATCGAAATAATCAACCTAAGAAATAAATGTTTGTAAATAATATATTGGAATCCTTTGAAAAACCCGCCTTTTGGCCCGACTCTTCGTTACTCAAAATTTCAACAGCCTCATTTACCATCGGTAAACTACGTTTTTGAAATGCTAAAAGCCTTGATTTGAACCAAAAATCTAGTTTTGCAAAGGATTCTATTGTTCAGTTTCAAGTAAATCCGGTATTTCAATCAGATTTAATTTCTAAGTATTTGATAATCAATTTAAGTAGGGCTTGCTGAGAAAGTCACAGGTGTATCAGATACTAGGCAGCAAGGTGAAGATGTATGCTTCTACTTCGATCCGCAGCGAACGACGTAGCTGATGTACCTGTGACTAGTTGAAAAATCTCGAAATCGAGCTTTTTCAG
>JBCDKO010000302.1:0-4251 GCA_038746525.1 Bacteroidota bacterium | reverse complement strand
TGAAAAATCTCGATTTCGAGATTTTTCAACTAGTCACAGGTACATCAGCTACGTCGTTCGCTGCGGATCGAAGTATAAGCATACATCTTCACCTTGCTGCCTAGTATCTGATACACCTGTGACTTTCTCAGCAAGCCCTACTTTCTAAGTGCCTACTTCAATAGATCTTCAATTATTCAATTTCAGGTATTGGACCAAGCTTGATTTGGCGTCTTCATTATATCCTCCAGATCAGGCCTAACCCATTTGAATGAAAAGTGATCCCTTCTATGTGTTCAAATAATACAGACGCATGACCTCTCTGTACCAGATAAAAGACCAGGTCAAAGGCAAACAAAAATCCACCTTGAAGTAGAAGAGCATTGCCAAAACCGTTTAAGCGACTTTCATTTTTTACTCCTCTTTTGGCTCTTTCTCTTAGATAAAAACCACCAGTGATATAGGCTAGATCCAGACCGGCATTGAATAGCAGGATCTTCTCAATACTTTGCTGTTCTAATATGCTTTCAGCCAAGGATAATCCATTGGCCTCTCCCTTAAAGGCATTATAGTAGCCAAAACCTGCGATGACGAGATTCACACTGTTCCAATAGCCATTCATTTGATGAAATGCTCTTATGGAACCGGAAGAGCGACCCGCGAAAATAGGACTGGAAATGATGTTGGCCAATGCCCATGACCCAAGCACAAGCATCCCTTTTTGATTTAGATCTAATCGTTCTTGGTTGAATCGATCCAGAGAGGTTTGCGCTGTAGCAAAGAGGACCAGAAAAAATGCAACAGTAAAAATAAAGAGCTTTTTATCTATAGGAGATAAATTATAACTTAACCTATATTGTTCAATCTTGGATTTCAAGTTTGTTTGGTTATCAATCGTCCGCATAACAAGTTTATTAAAACAAACAAATACCTCTGCTCTGTAGCCGGGCAGTTTAGTAGAATGCTGGTTTCCAACATCATTTGTGAACTTTGTAAAAGCAGGAACAATGTCTTAGACATGGATTAAGATAAGGATAATTCTAAGGATTCGCGGTCAACTGCTTTCTTTCACTTAGTCTTTTTTTCCGTTCCGGAATTGAAAATGTCCGTATGATAAGCCGTGTACCTTTATCATAAGTAAAATAATTCCACAACCAATTATTAAACGTAATGAGTTTATTTCTAAACCCTATGAGGTAAAGAATATGCACAAACATCCAGATGAGCCAGGCTATAAATCCTTTTACACGTAAACCCCCGGGCATATCTACAACGGCTTTATTTCTCCCTATCGTAGCCATAGATCCTTTATCCAGATAGGAAAATTCTTTTAATTCTTTTCCGTTAAACAACTTTTTTAAATTTTTTGCCAGGTGTTCTCCTTGCTGCATTGCAACAGGTGCCAACATCGGATGTCCTTTAGGATAATCGTTGGATTGCATCATGGCCACATCTCCAATTGCAAAAACATTTTCGCAACCTTTCACACGATTGTACCTGTCAACCAAAACACGATCTTGCATTACTTGATCCGAAGCGATCCCCTCAATAATTCTTCCCTTTACTCCTGCCGCCCAAATAACAGTTTCAGATGGAATAGTGCCTTCACAGATATTGATTACTCCCTTCTCATATCCATTGACGATGGTGTTGAGTCTAACATCTACACCCATTTTCTTCAAATAGTTGAGCGCATTTTTTCCTGAAGCCTCACTCATACCGTTCAATAGTCTATCCGACCCTTCCAAAACAAAAATTTTCATTGGAGTAAGATCCAGATCAGGGTAGTCTTTAGGGAGAATATTAGTTTTCAGCTCTGCTAAAGCACCGGCAACCTCTACACCTGTTGGTCCACCTCCAACAATGACCAGATTAAGCAGCCTTTGATAGATTTCCGGATCCGTCGTAAGTTCTGCTTGTTCGAAAACTTGTAAAATGTGACTTCTCAAATCCAGCGCATGAACGATGCGTTTCAATGGAAGTACATTTTCTCTTAAGTTTTCTTGTCCAAAATAATTAGTGGTAGCTCCACTGGCAATCACCAGATAATCGTAGTGCAAATCACCAACTCGGGTTTTTACTTTTTGTCTATCAAGATCCACTCCTGTTACTTTCACCATTCGAAAAATATAGTTGTATTGCCCATCTAATGATTTTCTCAGTGGCCCTGCAATACTATCCGGTTCTAAACCGGCGGTAGCGACCTGATACAATAAAGGCTGGAACGTGTGAAAGTTATTGCGATCAAGCATCACAACTTGTGCTTTCACATTTTTTAATGCTTTGGCAAGCTTTAAGCCTCCAAAGCCACCTCCAATAATCACGATTCGTGGGTATGCTGAATCTGGTACAGTGAGTTTGAGATGTTTAGGTATACTCATAGTGTAATTTTCAAACAAACATCCAACTTTTCTAAATAATTCTCAGTTTTGATCTTTTATTTGGCTGAAGACAAACAGTATATCGGTAGCTATTTGCTCACACCGCTCATCATACCTGTGAGCTTCCTGAAGCGTACCATCTGCCGCTTTGGGATCCTCGTAAAAGAGCTTGATCCAAGCATCAGCATCAGATACAACCGGACATTCTGCGTCAGCTTCTGAAAAGGTCATAATTGCTTCAAAACCATAAGTAGGATTGGGAGATTCTTCCAAGTGCTATGAATAAGCGATGATTAGAGGTTTGGCTTTATCAAAAAACGTGGTATTGCGGGTTTTTCTTTCCTGATCTCAAAAATGGCTCTTTCGAGAGGTAGCCACAGCATTAGGATGAAAAGCGGTGGCTTCTGTACCATTGGAAAATGTCTCTACTTCAAATTTGTACGAGTAAGCTAATGTATGAGCCCAAATCTGAGAGAGATGGCTTCTTCCGGAGTTACGTGTGCAGATAAAATGTAGTCTGGGCCTTAATTGATGTTGAAGATAGGAGATCATCTCACTCAGCATTCTTTTTTGTCCTATTGGAATGTTATTAATTTCTTCCGATATAATTCTTGAGTTTTTCATTCATCATGTTTGAGTAAAAAAGGGGCATCCTGCCCCTAAACCTAACAACATCCTACAAGTCCTCTTTCGGAATGGCTCTCTGATCTGTCACCTCTCCTATTATCATCTTTGAGAAAATGATAAACCTCCCATTCATATCCATTTGGATCTTTTACCCAAAATTTATCTTGTATCGCATAGCAACAAGAGGTGTTTTCTTCTTCTAATTCAATAGGGATCAATGACTCAATTTCTCTTTTCTTCTGAAGCAATTCCTCATGACTATTTACACGAATTCCTAAATGGCCAAAGTGTGGCCCTGTGCTTTCGGATTCTATAAATGAGATGACTAAACCAGGATTATCCAACTCGAACTTGGAATATCCTTTTTTTGTCTTAACAGGATCTACACCAAAGAGCCTTTTATAAAAATTGGTTGTCTTCTCTATGTCCTTAACATTGAGGCCAACGTGGAATTTAAATTGTTCTTTCATTTTAATTTATTTAGTTAATTGTTATATCGCATTATTACGATTATTTGATTTAAATTTTTTTAACAGCAGTTAGGATCATAACTATCTAACAACCTCATTAATCTTTCCTTTACACTATTCCAAACGGAGGGGTTAATGCAATAGCTCATCGCCGTTCCCTCTATGGTTCCCTGAATGATCCCGATTGATTTTAGCTCTTTCAAATGCTGTGATATAGTAGCTTGTGCCAAACCCAGATCTTCAACTAAATCACTATTGATGCATCGATTGGCTTTGACCAGATGCTCAATAATTGCAATACGAGCAGGATGAGCAAAAGCTTTGGCTATCAGTGCCAATTCATTTTGCTTGTTCGTAAATAATGTAGTTTTACTTAATCCCATATCGCAATATTACGATCAACAAATGAAAATGTTTTGTTTGGTAGACTATTTAGATGCTCGAGTGAATCTCCTTTTTCGTTACTTCTGTCTTTAAATAGGGAAGAAGGTATGTTAGAGCAACCTATACCACTGTTCCCTAGAGCAGGATTGTTGATATCTATTTGGTTGTTTGTGGAAGCGGATTGTTAAAGAGGCTGCATCTCTGCTTTTAAGCATTCCAACAGTTTTAATTTAGCATTAAACCGGGCTCTAAAATACTACCTTTTAATCCAATGTCGTTTAGTTAAGCATTTATTTTCATAGTGGTTTATAATTTTGATAATAAGATCTTTTGGGTTTGTGCAGCCTGGGATTCGATCGGTCGGGGCGTATAATTTCTCTGGTGTGATAAACCATTCTATCAAATGCTTC
>JBCDKO010000301.1:0-4274 GCA_038746525.1 Bacteroidota bacterium | reverse complement strand
TCGACACCTGCAGACCATGAGAGAGAAGCTCATAGAGGAGATGAAAAGAGTAGAACAAAACCAAAACATACATTCAAGGATAGCATAGTAAACCCTCTAAATTCCAACTAAGAATGAAACATTATCGGAATTTTCTGAATACGTACCTAGAACAATTCGGTCGCTTCAGGTAATGGAATCATCTTCGTTTTGATTACTCCTTCAAGTTTGAAGATCGATCAAAGATCAATGAAATGGTTGCTAAATCATGTGCGGATGATATCATTATTACAATTATAATAGATGAAAAAGTAACCGATGGCTCCTATTTTAACCTGGTTTTCTGGGACGGAAATAAATGGATTACTCCTGATGCGCCTCTCTTGAATGGTGTAAGAAGGCAGCAATTACTGGCAGCAAACAAAATAAAAGAAGCGCCCATCAGCATTGCTGATTTGAGCGCTTTTGAGAAAGTGAGCTTGATCAATGCCATGCTGAGCATTGGTACCATTGAGCTGTCCATGGAGCAGGTTCTAGAAAGACAGCCCAATTCTAAGTGCGGGAAAGACCTGTTTAAAATCATTGGTGAAAATCAACTCCGGAGTGTAGGTGAACTTTAAGCTCTTTTTCTTTTGCCCATATAACCCATGCAATGTGAGTTTCCATGTATCCCCTTCATAAAAGTCACCCTCTCTGTGAATAATTGAACCTATGCCTATACCATATTCCATTCCACCAGCATGTATTTTCCAGAATCCTGTCAAAAAACCATTGAGGTCCAGGTCATAATCATTTTCCGTATCCCTTTCAAAGAAATATTGTTGAGTATACAGAAATCCGAATTCCAGCCATTTATTTCCCAAGCGATCATGCATTTGAAAGGCTAATTTGGATCCCCAGTCAGGAACAAATCGGTCACGATAATACCCTAATCCCACTCCGGCAGAGATTTCCATAAAATCAAGTTTTTGTTTATTTACTTCAATCTTGTCAATAGTTGCCTCATTGTATTTCACCTTTCCTTTGCCAAGGTATAGGCTCTCCTTTCTTTTATGGATAGATTTATCAGTGATTCCGGACCAAACTGATGCTACATTCAATTCCTTAATTTTATTAAGCTCCTTACTATTATAGATAGAAAAAGAAACCGCTACATGAGGTTGAACGATCAAAAATTCTATCCTCGACAAAAGAGTTTCTTTTACACCGTCTTTTTGAATAAGAAAAATACTTTTAACAGGCTCTAATTCAGAAATAGTGATTTTTGCTTCCTCATTTCCTGAAACTTCGTAAAGAATCTGAATGCCTTCTTGAATTTCAGACCTCTCAACGGCCGTCTCCATTACACTGAGCATAGATTTCCATAAATCGCTGGAAAAATAGTCACTCTTTCTGCTCATTCTATTGAAGAGAAAAATAATCTCATTCTTGTTATCCATCATCAAAACCAAAGAGTCAGGATAGTTGCTTCTTAACGCTATATGGTTTGCTTCTTGTGCCATTGATACCATCACCATTATAAGGCCAAAAATTATCATAGTTATTTTTTTCATGTGTATATCTTTTATTTTTAGATGCGCATGGAATTCGCTAATAAAACCGCATCCGCGGACCCGTTTCAATTCGCCTTCGAATCTTTATGCTCATTTCACATGCTTGGTTCTTTCAATTGCTCCAGGATTCACCAGAGCAGCTCTTCTTTAACCCGCATTATTCACCACAAATAGTTACGGGTTGATTCAAGTAATTGATTTACAGTACTTTAGTATTCAAACTAAACTAATGATTACTATTCAGCTACTTAATAGATTGATAATCAAATATTTAGAAATTAAATTTTATTAAAAAATCGTATTTGCTTAAAACTGAACAATATTTTATTTTATGAAAATTATTTTTTAAGTTGATTATTTCAATAATAATAATAATCGAGTCTGTATTTAAAATAATATTTTACACAGGCATCTGAATAGTAACAACTAATAATTATTCCTGACCTTTCATTCGCGACGCCGAGAGGATGATTTTTAGTACTTGATTGCTTTCAATCGTTACTTCATTTTTGGTAGAACTTTCCCAACGAGCTCTTATGGATCTTTTTCTACCTTTTTCAATCCTCTGATTATTAATGGCCGCATTTCCGAGACTAGCTTGGATAACAGAGATATCTTCTGCCACAAATTGTGGTTTAATATTTTTGGCCTTAGGTTGAGATATTTCGGTTTTCTTGAACTGAGGAATTGTGATTTTAGCTACAACTAGTTCCAAACTTCTTGTTTTGATCATTCCGGGATTTGTAAAAGTATTTTCAATTAATTGAATATCATCTTCTAATTTGATGTCCGCCGTAGTCATTAGATGCAGGTTTGTAGGATCAATGATCTTCTGATTAACTGGCGGATCATAATTCAGACTTGAATCCTTTTTCAAAACCCTAAATGGAAGTAATAGTACTCCAAGAAAGAGTGATGCCACCATCAACCGGTTCCACTTCCTTTTTTCAGGAGCATTGCCCATCCTTGATTCAAGCTTCTCCCAAATCAAGCCTTCATCGAAAGTAACACCCAGTTCCTGATAAGTGATAGTATCTAGTTTTTCTGTTAGTTCTTTACGCGCCATATCCGGAATCTTTAGCTATTAATTTTTCTCTTAGTAACCGCTTGGCTTTAAAAAGCTGAGACTTTGAGGTCCCTTTAGAAATGCCCAATTTCCCGGCAATTTCCTCATGAGAGTAACCCTCTACTTCATAAAGGTTAAAGACGGTCCGATAACCAATGGGTATCGTTTGAATCAGCTTCAGTAGATAAGCTGCACTTAGATCTTCTAATGGGGAAATGTCCACTTCCTCATCAAGATCCTCATTGATTGCAAGCATTTGGATGTCCTTGTTTTTTCTCAGTTTCATCAACGATTCATTAATCATGATTCGCTTCACCCAACCAAAAAAGGCAATCTCACTCTCATATGAAAATTGTTCCAGATTCTTGAAGACTTTGTAAAATCCTTCTACGAGCACATCTTCTGCATCTTCCTGATTCTTCATATACCTAAGGCAAACGCCCATCATTGGAATGGTCAACCGTTGATAAAGCTGTTGCTGAGCTTTCCTGCTACCTTTTTTACTTTTATCGATTAAGTATTTGATCTCCATTTTTCAGTAGAATGAAAATACGAAGAGATCGGTTGCCTCAAGTCAAAAATTTTTTGGAAACAGAATAGGCAAATCAAAAGAAGGCGGTTAAAGCAGGTGGATTCAGTTTATCGTTTGCTATGGAAATTAGGGCACCTCTAAAAAACCCAGTTCAAGAATTTGAGGTAGCGTTTTTTTCTGAGGCAAGACGTCAAAAACGGAGTTTAACAGCATTAAATAAGTATTTTGATAACGAAGTATCAGGAAAAAAGATCATCTCAAAAATTAAAAGTGGATTTTAGAGGTGCCCTTATTTGAGTAGGTGGAACCATAGAAACGTCCAATAAAAACCAGTCAAAATAAAGAAACGAAGCATGTTGACTAGGATCTCGAATAATTAAGGTTAAAATAAGAATTTTACGGAAACAGGAAAATCATGAGATTCATAGAAAGTATACTTTACAGAGACGGTGCTTATCACAATCTATCTTTGCATCAAGAAAGGATAAATAGAACTTTCAATCGATTCATGCCAGGAATTGAATCACAGGATCTGTTAAAGATCTTACCAAAATCGGTACTAAAAGGTACTTATAAAGTTAGATTAGTTTACAATGTAGACCAGGAAGATGTAAACTACGATCTTGAGTTTTCTGAATACATACCTAGAACAATTCGGTCGCTTCAGGTAATGGAATCATCTTCGTTTGATTACTCCTTCAAGTTTGAAGATCGATCAAAGATTAATGAAATGGTTGCTAAATCATATGCGGATGATATCATTATTACAATAGATGAAAAAGTAACCGATGGCTCCTATTTTAACCTGGTTTTCTGGGACGGAAATAAATGGATTACTCCTGATACGCCTCTCTTGAATGGTGTAAGAAGGCAGCAATTACTGGCAGAAAACAAAATAAAAGAAGTGCCCATCAGCATTGCTGATTTGAGTGCTTTTAAGAAGGTAAGCCTGATCAATGCCATGCTGAACATTGGTACTGTTGAGTTATTAATGGATCAGGTATCAATGTCGTTTAGTTAAGCATTTATTTTCATAGTGGTTTATAATTTTGATAATAAGATCTTTTGGGTTTGTGTAGCCTGGGATTCGATCGGTCGGGGCGTATAATTTCTCTGGTGTGATAAACCATGCTATCGAATGCTT
>JBCDKO010000300.1:0-4387 GCA_038746525.1 Bacteroidota bacterium | reverse complement strand
TCGAGATTTTTCAGTGCACCGAAAATGGAAGCATCTGCTCGAAAACCTTGCACCTATTGAAAAAGAAATTTACTAAACAGTATCTTTTGACCACATAAACGTGTTTTTTGAATTGAAAAAACGTTTCTCAGCAGGCCCTAACTAAAATGCCACTATTGGAAAATCAAAAATTTACAAGGCACTTTAGTTAGCCATTTTATGTTACATCACTACCTAAGTGGTGCTATGTCTTGAAATCCGGGTTAAGCTAAATGCACAAATGATAATTCCAATCAATACTCCGATGATTGTTAACATCAATGTTGGTTTAGCAGTAATGCCGGCTTGCTGAGAAGAAAATTCTTCTAAGGGCTTTTGTTTTTCTTTAGTATTAAAATATCCCTTAAAATCATTCTCCGAAGAGAGAATCACCTTCGTTGCTTCTTCTGTTGTGTACCACCAAAAAACCGTTTGTTGGTTTCCATTTTCTTTGAAAGCATCTATTTCCACCGCTAGACTTTTGACTTTTTCAGGATAGTTTTTCACATAAAACCTTAAATCTGTTTGATGATTTCCCAGCTTTACGGCTCCATATCCTAGTTCTAAATTCACTTCATCTGCCTTTAGGCAAACGTGCTTCCTGATGTAGCTTACAACCAGCTTTTTATAGGCATTTAGTTCCAAAGACTTGAAATCTACATCAGGGTGTTGTTTTACCAACGCATTATGAACTCCTAACTGGGTAAGGTAAACATGAAGCAATGCTCCTTCTTTCAGCGAAGCTTTTAATTCAAATCGGGCTGTAAGAGGATTATGTGCCAAAAGTATGGATGTACTTAACATCCATACCAGACCTGCGATCAATGTTTTATGCCGTGTCATAAATTATTGTATTTGAAAATTATTGCGGGCAGCTATCCCCTTAAGACATGGAGGCATGTTCGGCGCTTCTGTGGTGCTGGCAACGTAATGGTAAATTCCGTCCGGGTACTCCGGAGTAGTGGCCATTCTACCCTGGCATTCATCCAAATCGGCAGGCATATCTGCATAGGCATATATAGGATATCCATCCTTGGCAAAACCCACGAGAGTAGTACCGGAAGTCTGTAAATAAAGTGTACAGGTAACCTCTGAAATGTTATTTGCTGCCAATACCTGATTCATCACCTCGCCTATGAAATGCGCGTGGTAATATCCTGCTGGATCCGGATGTCCACCGCATGGGTCTAGAGAAGGGAAGCTTATTTCATCACTAGTGTTCATTCCACCGAACATAGCCGGACCATTTACTGCGGAAGGTGGATCACCTGTCATTTGCGAACCATTTAACGTTAAGCCAATCATCTCAATTTCTGTGATCTCGTCATTTGAAGTAGCTAGCTTAGGTGTTACCGGTATTAAATAGGTGAAAGTTAAGGTAGGATCATAAGGTGCCGCTAAACAGTTTGAAACAGTTCTGTCAGCAGCTCCACTAAAGTCATCTACATTAACATTTCCATTTTCATCTACTATGTCCCATCCATCCGTCTCCATATCATTTAGCAAAGCTGATGCGATGTTTCTTAAGCCAGGATTGGTTTCACCGTCGTATACCGCAAGGCCTCCAATGTCATTGATGGTTTCCGGGCAATAGGGACCCTGGTCTCCATCTATACCATCTCCGGTAAATACTATTTGGTAGCAGTCTGCAATTGTTCCATCTTCCAGTTCTGCTGAAACAATTTCCATGGATACCAGGCTGCTATTAAAATAGGACTCCTGAATAATTCCATCTTGAGGAATATCTGTACTGGTATTTGTTTCTTCATCATCATTATTACATGCATAACAAAGCAATGCTGACAGTGTAATTAAAATAATACTTAATCTCATTTTCATTAATTTTTAATTTTATAATTGAATTTTTGAATTTTTTGAAAAAACTGGATTTTGGTTCAAATCGAGGCTTTCGGAATTTCAAAAACATCGTCTACTGGTCGTAAATGAGGCTTTTGAAATTTTGAGTAACGAAGAGTTGAGTTAAAAGGCAGGTTTTTCAAAGGATTCTATTGGTTTTTGGTTTATCGTTCTTTCTAAAAGCATTTGAGCTGACTGAAAGCATATTCAGACTTATCTTTTATCCAAATTCTAAGGAACCAGAACATGAATAGAAGCGCAGTAATGATCCCTAAAAGTGCCATCGTGAATGATTTTTCATCTTCAGGTTTTTCTGCTAAGGCCAATTGATGCTCTTTTTTGGCCAAGTAGACCTGAAAATTGTTTCCTTTATCCAGTATATGTGCTTTACCAACTATTTCTTCACTCACCACTTTACACATGACTCGACTATGATGGATGTTTTCAAATCCTTTGTTGATAATCAAAAGGTCATTTATAGCCGCTGGAATATTAGCGATCTCAAATGCAACTGCAGTAGCATGTCCCAACTTTACAGCACCGTTCTCCAATGGCATCTCCTCACTATTTATTTTAATTGTAAGGTGTGATTGGAGATGTTGCAAAAGCAATTTATTGAACTCCACTATGGATTGGTAACTATTCTCACCATAGGCATTCCTTACTTCATATCTATATGCAGCCAAAGAGGCATTTAGTTGCAGTGTCCAATTACCGGATTCTTTTTCAACCATGGTAAGTAAAGAAATTTCAGGTGAATGAGCCTTAGACAGTGTTGCAGATATCCAAACAACCATTGCCATTAACCATTTAATTAGCTGTCTCATGCTACCATTAGTTTGCGTATGCTCCGAAAAGGCAATCGATGAAATTATTTGAACCTGCTTCGTCAACATGATAATGATATCCACGTGTATCGTCATAGTGGCCTCTACAGGCATCCAAATCTGTGGATTCGATGCTATCTTCATCCAACAGTTCGTAGATTCCATGACCATCTATTGCATAACCAATCATTGCTGCATGCCCATCATCTTGCAAGACTTTAGTTGAAACGCCAGTAGCAGCATGGTAGTGATACCCAACAAAAAGGTTAATATGTCCACCTGCATCGTCAAAAGGTGCAATCGTATAGGCTCTCAAAATAGCATCTATAGGAGCTGGTGCTTCGTATTTAATTCCATTAAAGGCTAAGCCACGCATAGTAGGCCCCGTGCTTTGAGGACCATCCCCACCAAATGAAACAGCGCTGGTTAACTTTACCGGAGTTGCCGGGATCAAATAGGTCTGAGTAAGGTCTGCCACATAGGAAGGGAGACATTCTACACAGAAATTTTGGTATTCTTCACCAACATTAGGATTAGCTGCATTTCCGCAATCTTCCTCTGTATCAGTGGTATAAATATCACCATTTGAATCGTACATCATCCAGGTATTGTCGCTGTAAAAGCTCGCCAGGTTTTCGACGAATGCTCCGTCTACATCATATACTTGTCCGCCGTCTAACCAAATACCGCCTGCATCTGCATTCTCCGAAATGTTATCAGGACACCATGGACCCATCTGATGATCTGACGGCGTTGTGGTTTGAATTTGGTAACAGGTTGTCTGTGTGCCGTCTGAAAGTGTACAAGAAACTGTAGTAACTGTGGTACCATCTAAAAAGAGCAAGGGGTCTACCTCTACTACCGTACCTATCGCATCATCAACAGGTACTACTTCATCATCGTTACTTCCACAAGAAGATACCCATAGCATCGAAAGAGTGATGAATATTAAAAATATTGATCTCATAATTATACTTTTTTCCTTTAGATGCAAGGATTTTGATAATCCCTCGCGGAGATGAAAAAATAATTCTCGACTAGAGGTTGAAGCTTTTATTCTGTCTGCATAGGAGGAACTGATAGATTTTAAACATACCATTGTAGAATCCTTCGAAAACCCGCCTTTGGCCTGGCGCTTTGTTACTCAAAATTTCAAAAAGCCTCATTTACAACCAGTAAACGATGTTTTTGAAATTTACAAAGTCTCGATTTGAATCAAAAATCCAGTTTTGCGAAGGATTCTTATAGTTTTTGAAGGGAAAGGCCATCAAACCTTTCCGGACCACATCCATCTTTTCAACACGCAGATGCTTAGGATAGTGGAAAGGCAAATATGTGTGGTTTTATATAATGGCACTTCTAAAAACTCAGTTCAAGAATTTGAGGTAGCGTTTTTTTCTGAGACAAGACGTCAAAAACGGAGTTTAACAGCGTTAACCCGCATTATTCACCACAAATAATGGCGAGTTGATTCAAGTAATTGATTTACAGCAGTCTAATATTCATAATGAATGATTTTTGATTCCTCAAATTTGGGGAACGATGTTGTCCTCTCATTCAAAATTAATTACCTCATATTCCACGTGTTACATCATCTCAATGAATAACATCCGAATTTTCTGGTTAAATAAGTAATTTGATAACGAAGTATCTGGAAAAAAGAGCATCTCAAAAATTGAAAGTGG
>JBCDKO010000299.1:0-4407 GCA_038746525.1 Bacteroidota bacterium | reverse complement strand
CCAGTAGGTACCCCTAGATTCCATAGCAACAGTAGTGCTATTGTTTTTCAGAAGCCAATGGACAATTGCCGTAAGATCTTCGGCATAGACTCCAAACTCTTTGACATCTTTTTCTCCCTGTCCGATTGCTACATAATGTGAGCGGCTACCAATATCAATACCTACCGCATTGGGGTTGATCACGTTCATAGAGATTTTTTTCTTTTTCATTTATCAGTGTCTTTATGATCGAAAATTATTCTGAACGGGGTTCTCGATAAATCGGGACCACCAGTGAAATTTATCAACGAGTCCCGAAGTACGAGTTAGGGGCTTTTTTACACTCCGACCATAATTACACATGGACTTGGCCCGATAAGTCGGGCAGAGATACCAGTTGTCGATCGGCCTTACAAGAGAGCACGGCGAAGATAAAATCAGTTCCGGGCTTCAAACGTTAGCTTCTGAAATCAATTTGGAAAAGTCGAAATTGCTATCTATTTCGGATCCAAATCTGGGGAATTGTAGCTAACTCCCATGTATGAGACGTGTGCTCACACTGTTTTGATTTTCAGGTTACCCCTGACTGCTTTTAAGACTTCAAAATTGTTTCAAATTGTGGTTTTAAGCCATGAGATAGTGCTTTTTATAGGTTGGGCCAACTCATTCCAGTTTCTTCTGCAATTTTAGTCATTCCACGAGCTTTAGCAACATGTCCACGAGCTGCTATGATATCCTTAGTATCACCATCCTTCATGACAGTGTTCAAATATTCAGCAATATCAAATTTTGTTACTTTCTTTAGTTTTCATCTCGACTTACAGTTAGACTATAATTCCTTTGCTTTTTCTATGTCCTTTTGTTAAAACGGCTTGAGTCCGCCGTTCAGTAGAAGAACAATTGTGCCACTATGCTCTCTCAAATAGACTCGGTATCCTTTGGCATAGTATGAATTCTTAGTTCGCTAATTCCCTGTCTGACAGGTTCACAATCACCAAAGTTTCCACGCTCTAGAATTCTCTTAAATTCTAAAGAGAACTTTAGCCTTCGCTCGATGATCTTTCAGTTTTTTTTAACCACCTGTCAAATACTTCCATCTTTATAAGTAAAAAACAAGAACAAACGTATTCATTTGAATATAATCTTACAATGAGGAAATAAAATTGGCCACAGACTGATATGCTTCACAACGTTTTTGAGTATTAAACTTAAGGTATTTCGGAGTTGTCCTTAACTACTTCTTTTGACAAAGGGTTATGCCCTTCTGGGCCGAAAATCGCTTCGTAAAGCATGCCTGCCAAAAATTGGATTCGCTTGGTTTTAATGCTCTTTTTAAGACTTTACTTCCGCTTTCTTTTAGATTCATAAGGGTTGGTTTCATCCAATAAAATTGCCTCGTGTATGATTTGTTTAATGGCATTTAACGGAATTAATTTTAAGTTAGAAATATTAAGACTTCTAAGTTGTTTCCTGTTTTTATGTTTTAGAATTCTTTGATTATTCGATAATTCGTTTCCTCTCATAAATGCGAGTTCAACTTGGTTGTTTTTCAGTGCCTTTAGATAACAAATCCAACTCTTTCCGTAATAACACGGGTTTTTAAAAGTGATTTTGTCAGTCAATGAATGCTCTTCAATAAGCATCTTATGAAAGAAGAGCATTATTTCCTTTTGTGGATTATCAAACTGATAAATTAAGTTTTCGACTTCAGTCATAGTTGAAATGTGTAATATCATTCATAATGCATTACACCGTTTTAGTATATGAGTAGTCACGGATTTCTAATCACAAACCTTTCGAGTTTGCACTGACCTTTGTTTTATGTTTATATTTTCATTTTATCACTTTTGCCGTTACCACTTATACATGCTGCTGCTAGCGGCTTGCTTTTTAATTTCTTCCGTTATGTTCTCCATTTTTTTATTCCAATATTCTTTCATTTCAGCGCGTTGATCGGAATCCAATAGTTTCTCTTGGTGAAAACTAATTAACGTTTTATCGTTGTTCTTTCCAATTACCCGAACTTGAACGGTCGACATATTATTCCAATCCTTTTTCTTCCAATTCATTCGAATATGTGAATACAGTTCGAAAACACGAACAAATCCCTCAATACCGCTTTTGGTTTTGTAGTTTTCCTTTAGTGAAAAGTCTGTTTCCAAATCTCCCAACCAAATTTTCAATCCACTGTCCGAAAACATAAAATCCCACGCTTGTTTTTCTGAAATCGAAAATGTTTTTTGAAGTCCGAATTCATAACCGACGTCTTTTGTTTTTCCTACTTGTCCTTCCATTTTTATTCTTTTGTTTTTTCGGGAATGAATGCAGTTGCATCTATTTCGATAAGATAATCGGGATTAACAAGTCCAGCTACAAACAGAACAGTAACGATTGGTTGTTTTGAAACATTGGCCAAAAGTTTTCTTGAAGCCTCAAAGCTCTTTCTTAAATTTTGACCTCGAACTATATATATGTTCAATTTGACCAAGTTCTCATAATCGGCTCCACAAGATTTCAACGCCATTTCTAAGTTCTTCAAAGCCTGTTCAGTTTGAGAAACAATGTCATTTTTTCCAACTATTTAAGCGTTTTTGTCAACGCCATTTTGTCCACCAATGTATATTGTTTTCCCATTCCCTTGGGTTGAAACAACTTGTGAGAAGGCAGTATTGCTAAAAAGTCCGATTGGATTTATATGTTCTTTCTTGCTTTCCATTTCTTCGTATTCGGTTTTTCAGCTTGCCGCTAACGCCCAGATATGGCGCTATGGCCTCCGAGCTTTTTTAATAAAGATAAAAGTAGCTTATCCCGCGTTATTCACCACAAATAGTGGCGGGTTGATTCGGGTAATTGATTACCGTAGTTTAATATTCATACTGAATGATTTTTGATTCCTCAAATTTGGGGAAGGTGTTGTCATCTCATTCGAAATCAATTACCTCCTATGAATATGTCACATTATCTCAATGAATGACACCCGAAAGTTCGTTTACTTTTAGTTGGCTGAAATATTTTCGGAATTTCTTTTTCTGTGTTATTTCGATCATCTCCGTTTGGAGTTGTTCAGATAAGACCATCTCAATTTTCTGAGAAATTAAAAGATCGTTAATCCATCAAGTTGATGACCAATGAGATAGCTAATCCAGATATTAGTGTCAAAAATGACTTTAGTTCGCTGTTCGCTTATTGTAAGGTCTTGTCTGACATGCTCAACTCCCAATGTCATATCGTCCATGGAGATTTAGTCAGTTCGGAAAGCAGTCAAGATTTCGGTTAGCTTGGAGCCATTAGTTTCTTTCCCAAGTTCTTGGGAATCTTGATTTTCTGCTCACAAGGCAGATTCTTTACCAGTTCAAGTATCTGTGAGAAAGACGAGTTCATGTTCGCTTTCATAATCAAAGTCACGAAAAAGTTCCAATATTTGTTATCAAGGCTCTACTGACAGGTAGCGTTCAGCTAAGGACCGTAGGCTTAATCTTTCAAAAAATCTATAAAAGTATTTTTTAGCACCTACTATTTGCAAATAGCTCTGTTGGCCTATAGGGCTGGGGCATCTGTTATCCGTTTTACTATTCGTTCAGGTAAATCAATGCATCCTTAAAAGCTAATGAAATTACGGTTAGATGGCTATCATGCATTCAGATTTTTTAGTTTTTAAAAACGGATTTATCCTGCCAAATAGCCGAACTCGATATAATCAAATTTTGATATGCAAGGTTATCTTTTGTTAAGAGATAAGTTAAAAACAGGCCACCATAACTGTGGGCTTGAAGAGTTGTTTTATTCTTATCAACCGGGTATTTGGACCAGTGGTCAATGAATTGTCCGTTTAGAAAAACGGCAAAGTTGTCCGCATTCCCTGATTCCAGATTTTTAATTTCATTTGGTAAAAAATCTCTATTTCGATAATTGCCTCTTTTCAGAATGGATGTACCGTATCCAATCCCGACTAAGATACATGAAGGAATACTGCCTTCGTTCATCAATTGCTGGTATGCATATAATAGTTCGGTATAATTGAAATCTGAGTCGAGTATCACAATTACAGGTAATTCATCTCCTAAACTATTTGATGAATGTAGGTCGATACTTCGTAGGGAAATAACGTATTAGAATCAACTCCCTGTTCGATAAGTATTGATGATCTCTCTAAGACAATGTCTTGCTCTAGGGCCGTGTAATTATACCGACTTCCTTTTGTTTCATTGTGACTCTGGATGAAGCTAATGCCTTCTGAAAAACCTTGATATAAGTCATCATAGCGAAGGATTGATTGAAAATACGACGATTGAAGTAGGCACTTAGTAAATATGAAGAATGAGGTTTAGCATGCATATGAGCATGTCTGGATTTAGAAATCTACTGATTCGTAGTGTTTGCTTTATCTGAATGATCCATTTTCTTTGTTTGTAGCTTGTGAGAGCTATT
>JBCDKO010000298.1:0-4483 GCA_038746525.1 Bacteroidota bacterium | reverse complement strand
AGCTTTTTCAGTGCACCGAAAATGGAAGCATCTGCTCGAAAACCTTGCACGTATTGAAAAAGAAATTTACTAAACAGTATCTTTTGACCACATAAACGTGTTTTTTGAATTGAAAAAACGTTTCTCAGCAGGCCCTAAATATTTGATAGTAAATGAGTTAAAAAATCCACCATAAGCAATAAAAATGCTGAGTAGACGCGATACAAATATCTTGGCGAATGTTCTACGATAGGGATCTGATTAGATTTCATTAGAATCCAAATCTTCCTGCTTTTTAAAGCAACAACTAATATTTATAAAGCTTTATTTGTACCATTTCTACAATGATGCTAGATTTTATTTAGTTTCTAAAAAGTATTCACCTTTAAAAGAAATAGTGATTTATTTACTGGAGAATACCCTCGCAAGGAAATACAGCAAAGCCCCGCTAACGTGCAAAAGAAAAAATACAAAAACCCTTTTCAAACAATAGATGAGACTGTAGACGTCTTTAAAACACCATTAGCTTCCAAAATATGTGATTGTCCATATAAATACAGGTTCAATGATTTATTCGATTCATTGGTAATAAGTATGATATCCTTATCCACTTTGATGGTTAAGTTTCGGTTCCTAAACTTTACGCTGAATAAGTATCCTTCCCATTGATCAGGCAGAAAGGGGCTAAAATGCAATTTCTCATTTTTCACCCGCATACCCGCGAAGCCTTTAGCAAACGAGGTCCAGGTTCCTCCCATTGAGGTAATATGACATCCGTCCTCTGTATCATTGTTATAATTGTCAAGGTCTAATCTTGCGGTGCGTAGATACATTTCATAAGCTTTTTCTCTCCTCCCGATTTTACTCGCTAAAATAGCATGGACACAAGGCGAAAGAGAAGATTCATGAACCGTCATAGATTCATAGAAGTCAAAATTTCGTTTGATGGTTTCAATGTCAAATTCATCTTCAAACAAATAAATACCCTGTAAAGTGTCCGCTTGCTTGATATAGCATGACCTTAATATCCGGTCCCATGACCAATTTTGATGAATTGGACGATGTTTATGATCGAGTTCGGATACGGGAATAAGTTCTTTATCTAGAAAACCATCTTGTTGCAAAAAGACTCCTCTAGATTCATTGTATGCATAATACATTTTATCAATGATATCATTCCATTTTTTAGGTTCCTTAGAAGAATCGAAATTCACTTTTCTGTAAAGCTTTTCAAGCTTTTGATCATTTTGAAATTTTTCAAGTCCTTCAAGCGTATACTTCAGTGTCCAGCAGGCAATTTTATTGGTGTACCAATTATTGTTTACGTTATTTTCATATTCGTTTGGTCCCGTCACTCCCAGCATTACATACTTCTGTTTCTCCTCTGACCAATTTACACGCTGTGCCCAAAACCTTGAAATAGCGATAAGTACCTCTAATCCGTAGTCAATCAAATACTCTTCATCGCCATGGTAGTTTACATAATCATTAATGGCATAGGCAATCGCTCCATTTCTGTGAATTTCTTCAAATGTAATTTCCCATTCATTGTGACACTCTTCTCCATTCATTGTAACCATTGGATAAAGCGCAGCACCTTGGTTGAATCCTAATTTTTCTGCATTTTCAATTGCTTTTGAGAGATGTTTATACCTGTAAAGGAGTAAGTTTCGAGATACTTGTTGATCTGAAGTGGCGAGATAGAACGGAAGACAATATGCTTCAGTATCCCAATAAGTACTTCCTCCATATTTCTCTCCGGTGAACCCTTTTGGACCGATGTTCAATCGTTCATCCTCCCCAGTGTATGTTTGGTTCAATTGAAAAATATTAAATCGGATACCCTGCTGAGCGGCTACATCTCCTTCTATTTTAATGTCGCTTTTATGCCATTTTTCCTGCCAAGCTTCTTTTTGTTCATCCAACAGCTTCTCAAATCCAATAGATTTAGCGTTTTCAACCTGAATCCTACACTCATTTATTAAGTCATCTTTCGGCAGGTAAAATGAGGAAACATTGGCAGCATATTTTTTGATTTTTATGCTTTCGCCTTCTGAAACCTTCCCTTCCTCAATTACCTCTGAGTATTTTTCTCCAGTATGTGTGGTCTTTCTTTCGCTTACAAACATGCCTTCAATTTCATAGGTCATGCCGGTCGCTACCCAGAAATCTGTCTTTTTGGTATTCGCAAGAACATGTGCAAAATCCAGAGATGCGTGCTGTTCTTGTTCATTCCAGAACTTCTCATCATAGTTAGAGTCCTCATTTTTGACATTGAAATCGATATACAATCCAATGGATATTTCTCCTGAAAAATTTATGGGTGTCAATTCATATGACAAAGCTCCAACCTTGGAGTGAGTTAGACTGCAAAACCTCTTCGTCTTAACCTCAATGACTTTCCCGCTCAGGAGCACAGCTTGAAAAGAACGCGAAAGCCAACCTTCCCTCATGTTAAGCTCCCTTTTGAAAAAGTTAACATTACACTCGTTGAGATCTAATTCTTCTCCATCAAATGAAATCTTAAGCCCGATCCAATTTGCCGCATTTAGTACTTTGGCAAAGTATTCAGGATAACCATTCTTCCACCAACCTACTCGTGTTTTATCCTCATAGTATACTCCAGCTAAGTAGTTTCCCTGTAAAGTTTCACCAGTATACTTTTCCTCAAAATTAGCCCGCTGACCAAAAATACCATTGCCGATACTGAAAATGCTTTCAGATACTTTGTTTAAAGATGGATCAAAACCTTCTTCAATGATTGACCATGCGTCGTACTTAACGAAATTTTTCATCAGGAATGTTTAAATGTGATAAGCTAAATTCTTTCATACTAGAAATAACCACATCAGCCTCTTTCAATACCTCTTGTTTGCCAATTCCGATGCAGTACATTCCGCCTCTCTTAGCTGCTTTTACACCAGAATAAGCATCTTCAATGACCACACATTCATTTGGAGAAACATTCAATTTTTTTGCGGCAAGAAGGAATACCTCCGGATCTGGTTTAGAGTTCTTTATATCCTTGCCATCTACTATTGCATAAAACTTCTCAGTCAAACCTATGGCTTCAAGAATTCTGGTAGCGTTCTTGCTAGAAGACCCAATCGCACATGGAATATTATATTTTTTTAAAAGTGCTAACGATTCCAATACCCCGGGTAGAATATCTTCTTTTGTCATATTTGATACAATAGAGACATATCTCTCGTTCTTTTTGGCGATCAATCTTTCTTTTCTATAGTCAGGTAGTATTATTCCTCCTATATCTAGTATTATCTGCATTGACTCTACCCTACTTACTCCTTTGAGTCGCTCATTTTCTTCTTCTGTAAAGTGGATGTTTAATTCATCTGCGATGGTTTTCCAGGAAGTGTAATGGGCAGAAACTGTATCGACTATTACCCCATCAAGATCGAAAATACAGGCTTTACTAAGATTCATATGAAGTTGGTGTGTCGATGTTTTGTATGACTTGACGTTTAGGTAAAATTAAGATGTTGAATGAATTTTAGGATTTTTTTGAGTGCAAAACCTCTACGAAATAAACTGTAATTTTGAAAATGAGTACATAACGTTAACACGTCCTCTATTTGGTAGTGATACTTCACCATTTACTTCATGCAGAGTTCCAAAGTGCTATCCAATGATTGCCAGTAATGCTGTTTACAATGCCTGAAAAGTCTGAAGATAAATAGTGTCTCTAAAAAAACAGTGTTTTTTGAAAGAAAACGATATCTCTAGCTCGTAGAGCGTGTTTTTTTGAGATTTCGATAACAAATAGTCATTGAATCTATTTTGGGGATTTTAGAATCCTTTGAAAAACCCGCCTTTTGGCCCAACTCTTCGTTACTCAAAATTTCAAAAGCCTCATTTACGATAGGTAAACTACGTTTTTGAAATTCTGAAAGCCTCGATTTGAACCAAAATCCAGATTTGTAAAGGATTCTTTTAATGAAAACGCAATAAAACCATAGGGTTACCTTCAATTCGTTCAAAATTCAGATGAATTTTTGAGAAATTAAGAAATTGATTCTAAAGTGTAAAATAGATTCGATTCATTCTTTTTACTAAAAAACTATGCTGTAGGTGTCACTAGCGTGTTTTTCGTCTTTTCTTAGAGACACTAAATAGAGATAATACCATTTTACTTTAAGATAATTTAACCAATATCTGATTTAGTGTACGTAATAGTTATAAGTCAGGCTTCCTAATTGTGATTGAAGTAATGAGTACTGTGACTAGCATAGTGATGAATATCTTACTGTTGCTACAAACAGGTAATCAATATCATTTTTTATATGAATACGTTGAGTTGGAGTAGCTTGGTCTAGAGCCTCTTAGACCACTGCTAAGCTATAAAGTTACTATTCAGCCATTTGTATTTTTGAGAAAATATTCTGGTATTACCCCTGCAAAGGAAATAATCTTTTGGAAACTCCATTAAATTTATCATATAACGAGCCAGATTTTAAATCTTCGCCACACATCATAAAAGAACTTT
>JBCDKO010000297.1:0-4488 GCA_038746525.1 Bacteroidota bacterium | reverse complement strand
CGCTGCCATGCCATCGGCAATCTCCAAGATTCAGACCTGGCGAAGTTCTTTCGTCGGATCGCCTTCCGAAAAGGAAGAACAGCAGCTATCAATGCCACCGCCAGAAAGCTTGCCGTGATCATCTGGAACATGGTCACTAAGAAGCAACCTTACACTCTTAAGAATAATTATCTATTTTTAGATCAGAAAAGACGGATCGTAAGCAAGATGAGAAAACAAATCAAAGAACTTGGCCTCAATCCCGATGATCTTGGACTCTCAAGAGCTAAGCGTGATGAAATCGCCAAAAAAATGATGCCTGATAATCAGATACTTAGCTTATGTTAGTCAGAATTTGAATTTTATGAAAAAAACAGTTGTACATTTTGAAATAGGCTGTAGCGATATTGATAAAACATCCGAATTTTATAAAACCGTCTTTGACTGGAATTTAAAGCCGCAAGGGAACTCTGCCGTAATTGATACAGGAAAAGAAGGTGTTCTAACTGGACATATTAACAGATTAGGACCTAACGAACCTCAAAAGTATGTTACCATCTATATTGAGACTGATTCTATTAGTTTAGATTTAAAAGCAATTGAGTCCAATGGTGGCAAGACACTTGTAAATCCTGTAAAGCTTCCGGATGGGAGAGAATTCGCTTGGTTTGAAGATATAGCTGGAAATACTATAGGATTAATCACGCCTATTAGGAAACAATAGTTAATCAAAGAGAAACTAATGCCATCCACACGCTATAAATCGGAGTAGTTCAGTGGGTAAATTGAGAGGGTATGATGATATACAGTCCTGCCCTCTTACAGCTTAGTTCGCAGCCAAAGAAATAAGCAAGCCAATCCTCCAAATTGGTTACTAGTTATAGGTAACTTTAAGAAAACTAAGACTAGCTCTATTTCATAGTCGAGAGCGTTGGCATACATTGCAATATAACTGATACCAATTCAAGATTAATCCTTTATGAAAAAAATAATCACTTACCCGTTACTATCATTATTTTTCATAAAAAAAACTACTCAATTATTACTTATCATCGGCATCTCTGGTTACGTGTTTATCTCTTGTAATTTTTTAAAAGAAAAGGAAAAAATTGATGATAATTCAAAAAAAACTACAGCTCTAAAAGTAGTAAAAAACGCAATAAATTCAGCTGGAACAATTGAAAAATGGAAAAACATAGCTTCCTTAGAATATACGAAAAAAACAAGATTGCTTTTAGAGAATGGCCAAATCGAGTCTGAAGTAACTCAACGTCACCACTATGTATTAAGACCTAATAAAAGCATAAAAATATCATGGGTCGTTAATAAGGATACCTTTTTAATTATACATAATGATTTCACTTCTCAAAAATTCAAAAACAATAGCATCATCGAGCAAGGTGATAACGTAAAATCAGTTGTTAACGGATCACTTTATGTTGTAGGAATGCCTTTCAAACTTTTAGACAAAGGTACAGTCCTCACCTATGAAGGACTAAAATTTCTAAACGTTATTGACACTGTACACACCATTAAAGCTACTTATGAACCCCAAAAGCACCTAAATCATTCTACTAAAGACGAGTGGTGGTATCATTTCGACAAAAATAATGGAGCTTTTTTAAGCTCAATGGTTTATCACGAACCAACCTATGCTTTAATAGAAAATTTATCTGTTATTAAGAAAGAAGGTATGACCTTTCCAGGAAGGAGAAAAAGTTACAGATGCAATAAATTCGGGAAAAAGCTCTTCTTAAGAGCGGAATTCTGGTATGAAGATTATTCAATTAAATTTTTAAATTAAATAGTAAGCTAACCTATAAAGCAATATTTCTTGAAACCTTTTATACACATTAAACAATCCTACTACTATACATTTTACAATCGGCTAAATCAATATCGTCCAATCAAAAAAATCATCGTTTTGCCTAACGAAATATCTCAACTACTTAAAATTTTCGCCTAAAGGCGAAGGATTTCTCCCATTCCCCGACGGTGACATTAATCAATGTCTTCAGATAGCTTCTCATCCCATTCACAAACGTAACCAATGGCAGATTCACCAGCATCATTCCATTGGGGCCATAGTTCGTAGTATGCATTGAGATAGTCTTCATCTCCACCATAATTATTTGGTTCATCCAGTGACCAATTTGAATAGTCCAATGTGGTTCCATCTATCCATTTCCATTCACCTTCATTCTCATTATCAGTTGCCCCTAAATGATAAAAGCCATTTCCGGTTCCAATTGTGGAAAGAAATTCATTCTCTTCAAGACTATTGATTATCACAAGATGTGCTCCCAAGGTTTCACACTGATTTTTCGCTTCTGACCAAAGAATACCATCATCTTTTTCGAAAACCTGGTAGTAATGACCATTAAATTCCATGGGTTCTGTGGGTAAATCAACTCTATTTGGATTAGGAGCAATACCAACTTCCGATGAATACAGCATACCTAAGACACTGGGTCCGAGTACAGAAATCTGATATAGCAGAATGGTAGGGGTAAGGAGGTAATAGGTGAAAACAGTACCCATTTTAGACCCGATTCTGCCTTTTTCTATCTTTTCTTCAGTAATAGAGGTGTCTGTCTCTTCGCGAGCTTTTAAACCTATTACGGGATAAAGAAATTTTATTCTTCGAAAGACGAACTCATAGAGAAGAAAACATAATGTAAATGTTAATGAAATATGTATGATTAAAGTAGCTATTGGTGATAAACCCCAAGGGAAAATATAATAAGCAACAATTTGTTGGACAGGAAGATGAATGATATATATTGGAAATACAGCTTTGTTTAGATAGCCGAATATTTTAAAAGGTTTATTCAGCAACAAAGAACCATAGCCCAAAAAAGCCAATATCCACATTCCGGATTCAATACTCAACGATACTTGGTTTGGGCTTAGGAAACCCACCATTATAATATTGACCCTAGCTAGATAAAAAAGAAGTGCAATTGGTAAGGCTGCGTGGCAAATCTTCCTCATTGATGACCAAAACTTTTCTCCTACACTGAGAAATAGAAAACCGAGTCCATAACAGATTAAGCCGTACCAAAATCTGCCTAACCAATTGGAAAAATATTCCGGCTGATTTATTATAGATTCCAATATCAATGGTAGAGGCATTATGATCAGGAGACCTAGGGGGAAGACTTTGCGCATTCCAAGTATCAATTTGTTCTCCGGATTTTTCTTTACATAACTAAATAGAGGGTAGAGAATGAAAGTATAGCAAATTAGGTTTACCAAAAACCAAAGATGGGCTGGATATGGGAAGTAATCGGGTGTTTCACCTTGATACTTCGTATAGAACCAGAAAGTGATTGGAGAGATAAAAAGTGAACCAAATACGAGGGGTGGTGCTAGCTGTATGAGCCTGTTCTTAATAAGTTCTTTTGTGGTTCTTCTTTGGATCATAAACCCTATAGCCATTCCTGAAATGACAAAAAGAACAGGTATACGCCAAATATTTAATAATTCCCCAACAAACCAGCATTCTTCTAAAAGTTGATCATATTGAATAAATGCGATATAATCAGCAAAAGGTTGATAACTGACAAATGCATGGTAGAATATAAGGAGCATCAATGCGATCACTCTTAATGCATCAATCTCATGATATCTTTTTGTGGTAATGTTCATAGCTTACTTACAACTTTTAGAAAACTATTCTGGTAACTTTTGAGCCACATGTTTCGTGATGAAAATTTCTGGTTTGGCAAAAAACATTAGCAGTGTCTTAGGGTGACTGAATTTCTAAGGTGCTATAAATCCCATAATATGTCTATGTATGTAATGTCCATGTATGAGACGTTATGCTCACGCTTGGACAATGACGGCAAAATAGCGAAGTCTGCCGGCGCTTCCAACCTTTCATGTAACATCACGTCTCACAATCCCCATACATACTACTCCTCTTTGTTCAACTGAGACTTCATGTTGAGCCTTACAGACCACACGAAACCTAAGTTATTGTATGTAGCTATTCTTTCTGTTCAATAGTTTTAATTCTTAAATGAACCACCTGAGCTACCTTGCCTTTTGAGGCAGCGACGCCAGTCCCTGGCTTTACGCCAGCCGGCAAGGGGTTGTTTTTCTGAGAATTAAATCCTTGTAAATCAGGATCACAAAACGGCGATGACTTGAATTGCAACTATTTGATAATAAATGAGTTAAAAAATCTATCATCAGTAAATCTGCTCACATAGATCAACGCACTTATGTGCACTGTCCCACAGCCGGTTGTAATCGGTAGGAAATGAGTGGCTGTTTTTACCACAAAACTATCGGTCTTGCAAGGCAAGGCCACTTCCCCCTCTGCGGTTTTTTCTTTTTTTGGAAGACCTTCATGCCCCATTTCCACCATGACCTCATTGAGCTCTTGAAGCAACCCCTCATCCAGTAAGGCGATATGGTCATAGGTGTTTTGATAGCTGTACTCCTTGCCTCTGCTAAGGTCACTCGGTAACACCCCCATGATGCCTCTGATGAGGGTATCAT
>JBCDKO010000296.1:0-4518 GCA_038746525.1 Bacteroidota bacterium | reverse complement strand
TTGTAACGCGACCTTACAAGAGAGCACGGCGAAGATAAAATCAGTTCCGGGCTTCAAACGTTAGCTTCTGAAATCAATTTGGAAAAGTCGAAATTGCTATCTTTCAGTCTTGCGATTTCGGATCCAAATCTGGGGAATTGCCTACAACACCAAGTTCTTTTTCTGGATTGTTCGTTCCTAACCCAATTCTATTCCCAATTATGTGAACTTCACCATCTCCACCCGTTGCTATTTTTATCTCATGATTATCTCTTCCTTTGATTACAGTGTTTAATCCGGAAATACCAATTAGTGGTTGATAAGTTCCTATCGAATTTTTCCCGTTTAAAAAGCTATTGTCTTTTTCCAAAGCTATATCGCCAAAAACTCCAAATTCTTTGCCGGGAAATTGAATTCCGACTCCAACATTTGAGTTGCCAGATCCTCTTAAAGTTCCACCAGGAACGAATACTTCCGTGTCTTGAGCATTTGATATTTTAACACCTAATATTACAATTACTATAAAAATATTTTTTTTCATTTGAGTTTAAATTAAAGGGTGTAAAAGCTGATCATATCACTCTTGATACCTTTTGTACCACCGCCAAAGTTTCCGCTCATGAAACTAGCGAAATTCGTCCATCGCATTTTTTATCTTTCGATGAAGAGAAATAAAATCAAGTTAGAATGAAACTTTTCTTCGTCTGATCTATTTTACCTTCGGTATGCTGACTTTTCCTAATTTGCATTGACCTTTACGCAGCGATGAAAGCCAAAGAATAACTGCGGAATACAGGGAAATAGGATCGATAGCCTATGAGTGACTTTGACCTCAAATGAAATTTATATTTGAGAGGCATCTATTGCAGGATGCGAGGGAGTTTTTAAGCACTTCCAAGGATGGAGAACTAAGCTGACCATAAAACAGGTCTTTTGTAAGAAATGGAAATAGTGAGACAAAATGCCAACCTTTGGAAATAGTCATTCAGAATCTTCGACCATCTTAACTTACGGGGCGCACTTAGGCAGATTCACCTTGGTACTGTCGTATTCAGTTTACTTTTTTTAAGTTCGTTTATTTGTTCCTGCTGTTTCTCAAGTCGTTCCAGCAGTTCAATCTGATGCAGCGTTAATTCTTCTATTTTCTTCAAGAGCCGCATGTTCATATCACCCAGATCTACTCCATTTGCTTCCATCTCTTTAGCAGAGGGGATTTCCGGAAGGTGCTTGTATTCTGAGATGTATTCTTTGGTTTCCTGAAGAGATCGAAGTTCATAATCTGGCTCAAATACATAATCTGGCAAATTCTAAAGCTACGCCAGAGCTATAATTAGAACTAAGGTTATAATGTGAAAACACTCCTATTGACTTCAACTCATTGTCACCTGGATTAGAAGAGTGAACGTGTAATTGACCAGATGGATGGTTTACCCCTATTCCTAAATTTCCAAATCGATCTAACCACATTTTGTTGGTTAAATCCTTGTCAAATTTTTCTTTGGTTGCAAATGCCATTGTTCCAAAGCTACTTTCGTCGCTGGCATCGTATACACTTATAGACCCTAAAGTTGAAGATGTACCTGTTGCGATATTGCTGTATTTTCCCAATGAAAAATTAATCCTAGCTCCGAATCCAGTTTGAATTTTGCTATTTGTGTTAGCTTGAATTCTGAGTACATCATGAATATTTCCGTTTGTTAGACCTTTTTTAAAAATATGAAGGCGGTCCTGAGGTTGTGAGGTTCCAATTCCAACATCAGAACCAGTATCAATTAATTGAGCATTGATAGTTGCTGAAATAATTAAAATAGAAGATAGTAAGAGCATTTTTTTCATTTATTCTTCGATTTTGTTAAGGGTAAATTGAATACGATATTCCTGATAGCAAATGCGCCACCACCAAAGTTTCCGCTCGTGAAACTAGATAAATTCGTCCATCGCATTTTTTATCTTTCGATGAAGAGAAACAAAATCAAGTTAGAATGAAGCTTTTCTTCGTTTGGTACATCGCGCCCTCGGCAATTATATTCCATTTGTGAAAGTCAGCAAGTTCTCACTTATTTGCTCTGACGTTTAGCTAAAATGAGTAGGTGCTTTAAAAGCTATATTATAGAAATTTTAGTGTTTACAGATACCTTTCAATACTCAGTTCGTATATTCCTTTTAGCATTTCTTGCCTTCAGGGTAGTTGTCAGTTTTTGTTCCACAGTATTTACAAAACTTTGAATCGTGATCGATGGCACTGTTGCACGTATTGCATGATAGTATTCTTTCAACAACCGGTTTAAAAGTAATACTTGTTTTATGCGTAAAATGCTCTGGAATTTCCCTCAAAAAACTTGATTCATTGCCTTTTTCAGTAAGTAGGAAGAGTTCATCTTTAGCCCTTGTAATGGCCACGTAGAAAAGCCTTCTCTCTTCTTCCAACAAAACATCGTGGTTTGATTCTTTAATGATTTGATAGATTCTGTCTTCCATCCAGATATCCGGAAACCCGCCAGTACCTTCAGAAAGGCCAATAATAAATACCGCTTTAGCTTCAAGTCCTTTAGACGCGTGAATTGTTTTGCCGGAAACAAAAATTCGCTCTTGTTTAAAACGTTCAAAATAAGGGCTATACATTTTACTTCTTCGGTAGAGGAAAAGTATATCTTCTTTGGTATAGCCTTTTTCTTTCTGCAGTTTTTTAATTTGATCAATGGCAAAGCCAATGTTTTCATCCTCATTTTTTCCTGTGTAAATAAAGATTTTACTGTCAGATCTTTTGAAGGATTCTATGTGCTTCTCAACCTTGAATTTATTATTCTTAATTACTTCGTTACTCGCGCTCACAATGTGTTCGGCGCTGCGATAATTTAAGGAAAGTTTGATGGTTTTCGAGTCTGGAAAGTGAGAGGAGAAATTAACTATGTAATCTACATTAGAACCTCTAAATCCATAGATGCTTCTATACAGGTATTTGTGAGTTATTTAAATGCGATTGCCCTGTTGAAATCAACCTTATATGAAGAGAATACCTGTATTTATTGCTCCATTCCCTGTCTTTTTCTTCGAAATGGACTCCTGCCAACCAGGAATGCGCTGCTTTTGAGATTTCATCCAGCACTTGTCCGTTAGCGGAATATTGGTCAAGTAAGAGTGGGCTGGCAGATCCCATAGGCCTCAAAATTAACCTCAGCTTAAACACATCACTTTTAAACCTGACACTATGAACAATACCTCATCTATAGCCATACCTCGTTTCCTTTTGCTTCTGTTTCTCCTCATCGGTATCCGTGCTCCGGCGCAACCGCCTCCCTCGCCGCACCAAAACTTCGTGAGGGTGGGGCGGCCCAGGGTACCAGTCAGCAGCGAGAAGGAGTTAACCCTGCTTTCGGCAGAGGAGAAAGCCACCACCTATCATTACTTCGATGCCTTTGGCAGAACGGTGATGACCACCGCCGTCCAGGCCGGACCCAACCACGAAAGATGTGGTGCAACCCCACTATTACCATCCGGCCACCGGCAGGCCGGACCGTACCTATCTGGGCTACGCCAAGACGTATGCCAAGCCCGGCCAGTTTGTCGATGCGGTAGCCGAAGCCCAGGACTTTTACGAAAAGACCCACCCCGCCAATGTCACCGGCGACAGCAAACCCTATGCGGTCACCAAATACGATGCGCGCGGAAGTGCCCTGTTTACACAAATAATGGCAAAAATATAGTGACAGTAAGTGCACTAAAAGACTCAGCCAATATTGGCTTCTTCAAAGGCGTGCTCTTGACCGACGAGCGTAAAATCCTTCAGTAACGGGGAAACTTACAGTCAGATAGAATAGTAAAGTTTACCACCGCAGGCGAAATCATAAAATTGAAAGACATTTTGAAATCATATGTCTTAGAGGTGATTGAGATTGAAGCAAGTGGAAAGAAAAAAGTAGAATTTAAGAAGAATCTCGAACCGATACCTGACGAACTAAAACAGAGGTTACATGAAGACCTTGATATTCAAATCAGCTTTTGAAGCATTGACACCTGGAAGGCAAAGAGGGTATATCATCCATTTTTCACAACCTAAACAATCTAAAACACGAATATCAAGAATTGAAAAGAACATTCCGAAGATACTTGGAGGCAAAGGATGGAATGAACGGTAGGAAGAGTTGAGATAGTTAGCGTTATTAGACTTTGTATAGCACTTCTCCTTCCACTAGTTTGGCGTATACACCATGCTGATCTGTGCTTTATAGCGTAGCCTTAGGAAAACATCTATCCAATAAACCACTTGCAAAACATAAAACGTACAATCTTGATAGATCTCTTCTTTTATAATTCCGGCTCGTTTTAACTATAAATTAACAATTTGAAGTGGCAGAGGCTAAAACCAATATAGATAAGCCAACCATTGATTTGTAGCGAGTTCATGAAAATAAATCCATTACTTTTATGGAATAACTTTTGAAGAAATGAAAGAAGGATGGCTAGAAGCAATCAATCAAGAAATACTGGAACTTAAAGCACTCACGAAAGAGACACGTGAAATGACTCTTGAAACCAGAA
>JBCDKO010000295.1:0-4538 GCA_038746525.1 Bacteroidota bacterium | reverse complement strand
TCCAGACGCACAGAGGAAAGGTGATGAGCGCCTACAAGAGCACCTACAAACGACATGGGACGCTCAACTTGTTTGCTGCATTGAAAGTTGCTACCGGAGAAGTAATCACTTCTGTGACGGAAAGAAAAACGCGGGAGGACTGGACTTTATTGCCGTCATGGATAGCATCATCGTCGACTATCCTGATCAGGAGATTCATGTCATTCTAGATAATTACTCTACTCACAAGAAAAATGAAGATTGGTTGGCGGCTCATCCTTTGGTTCATTTTCATTTCACGCCCACTTCAGTAAGTTGGTTAAATATGGTGGAAATTTGGTTTGGTATCTTTTCCAGGAAATCGCTCTTAGGTGCAAGTTTTAGTAGCAAAGAACACCTTCGAAAACACATCGAGGCATATAATCAAAACCATAAGCCGTTCATCTGGAGAAAACGGGAAGTGAAAGGAAGTCAACTTAAAAATAATATAGATAATTTAAGCAATTAGAAACTAGATTGGCATAGATTCTATTATGTTTATGTTAATTTAGTAATAAAACAACCTCTCTTGTGATGTCATATCAAACTTAGTTTGGAATTTAATAGGGTTCTACTAATTCATTAGAATAATGAAAGTAAACCAAAAAAACATTCTTCCCATTTTTATCACTGCAGTTCAAATAAACTTCAAACACAGGAGCTTTTAAAATAAAAACTTAGTTTCGGCGGCGATAACCCACCAAATAAAGACATAAAATTGATGCCCTTTCTACTAAGACTTTAACCAGCATTATTCACCGCAAATAGTGGCGGGTTGATTCAAGTAATTGATTTACGTTAGTTTAATATTCATACTGAATGATTTAATGATTTTTTGATTCCTCAAATTTGGGGAACGATTTTGTCGTCTCATTCGAAATTAATTACCTCATATTCAGCGTTTTACCTCATCTCAATGAATAACACCCGAATTCGGGTTAAAATGCTTGTGTTGAATTTGAAGACCGTATTGATGATATCAGCCTCGAATTTGATCAATATACAGGGCAGATGAAGCGTATTTCTGAACAAAGGCTATCAAGAACTGGAAACATTTATTAAAAAAAGAATAAATACAAGAAACTAATCGTTATATCGTAAAATAGAACCAGTGGACAAAGAGTTTGATGAAAGTGTACTACATGCTATTGATTTTTCGCTGTATTTTATGAAAATGGCTATACTGATTTTATTTTCCCGCATACTTATCACGAATGATTTAGATGCAGTATCTATTCATCGATACATCATTCCGACATATGGTGAGTATGTCACAAACCATAGATAAAATTTCTGATGCAAGAATCTAACATCAAATACCGCAATGACCAACCGTACCAAAAAACAGACACTCAAGATCATAACATCTTCCTCAACCACCTAAAACAAGAAATCGAAAATAACCCAAATGCAAAGCACCGCATCATCCTAAAAGCTATAAAAACCGCAAAATCCAGAGAACTGCAAAAAACCGTACGGAAATTCTTCCTTAAAGAATTCTGATTCATTGTTATGGTTTGTGTGTCTTAGAACCACAGACAAAATATATGAATAAGCATCCGAATGAAATGAAGATGTAAATTTGAGGGCACCTCTAATTTCCAATCTCAAAAAGAGATGTGAAAGTAGGAAGTAAAAGTATAGTGCACTATAAATAATAACCTGATAACTCGTTCACCTCTTTGGAAGCGTAAACCTAAGGCTTGCGTTTGTTTAACTTTACTATCTCCAACGTCAAACTAAAGCTCAACAGAAACCTGTAAAAGCTATTTAACATCCATTTTGTTTGCTTCGAATTGATCTTGAACATAGGTTTACTTTTTAGAATGATTCTGAATAGTTGAAAGAGGAATATTCCTAAAAGTGCGACTGTGATGGATCACCAGCCTGATGTATGTTTTTATCTAAAAGAAAGCGAGAGAATAAAAAATCCGATATACGCACGGAAGAAGGTTACACATTATTATACAAAACATATGTAGACTTTGTTTTTGATATTTGTTTTCGATATCTAGGAGAAGAATCGACAAGTCAAAATATCACTTCTGAAATATTCACCTCGATATGGGAGCGAAGAAATGTGCTACACAAAGATGATTGGAAAACTGATTCATGGAAACGCTATTTATCAAAAGCTGCAAAGCACAAAATTTTCGACTATCTAAGGAGCCGGGAAGTATCCAAGGAATATCTATCTAAGGTAATCTATGAAGTCACTTCTTTTGAAAACACTACTGAGCAGGAATTGCAGTATGGAGAACTATCCAAGCAAGTGAATATGGTGGTTGACCTTTTGCCCCTGAAGTGCAGAGAAGTTTATCAATTGAGTAGAGAACAGGGATTATCTTATAAAGAAATTTCAGAGAAACTCTCCATATCGATTAACGCTGTGAATAAACATATCACCAAAGCACTTAAAGTCCTTCGAGATAATTTGACTGATTATCAGGTATCCAATCGTTCCACTGGTTCCTAGTTTAGGCATAGCTAGCAATGCGTTTTAATCCCTATAAATCCTATCTCTTTCTCAAGAGGGCTCCACTTCCTATTGAATGAGAGAATCCTTTGCAAAACTGGATTTTTCGTTCAAATCGAGGCTTTCGGAATTTCAAAAACGCAGTTTACCAGTCGTAAATGAGGCTTTTGAAATTTTGAGTAACGAAGAGTTGGGCCAAAAGGCGGGTTTTTCAAAGGATTCTGAGACTTTCAACCACAGAGCAATTATATTTAAATAACTTACAAATACCTGTAAAGAAAGGCAGTATTACGATGAAGTAAAGACCTTCTTTACGGTAGCATTTATACGTTCTGCTCACATATTAAATATTGTATTTGGACACGTTCTATAAGCTCGCTCGAGTAAGTGCTATTAGATAGACCAGAGCATACCTCATAAAATTGGAATTGCTAATTTTTACATGTAATCTACGTTGAAACTATTGGCTTTATTTTTTTAGATTTAGTCTACTCTAGATAATATAGCCGAACGAAAAAAGCATAATTAAAACCAACACTGAAAGCCGTAACCTAAAAAGAATGAGCCATGCAAACACACGCAGATAAAAATCAGGAAAACCAGAGAAACCAACTATCCGCAGTAAACACTAGAAAAAAAGAAAAGCAAAACGTTGCACCTGACCGGTTTGAAGATCACCGGCCACAGGCCGCACGAATTAAACGGCGGCAAGAACTGGCTAACAACAGTCCTAGAAACCAACGGCTTGCCCAACTCCAAAACATGGTAAACGGACACCCGGCTGAACAAGAATTATCTATACAGAAAAAACCTGACCCACCGGACTCCCTCACAACCTCAAAACAGGAATAAAAAGCCTTTCTGAATACTCCAAGGAAGATATGAAAAAAATCATTGAAACCCCTACGGGTAAGTAGACCACGTGTTCCCATCCAAAAGAAAGAAAAAGAAGCTGCAGCCCCACCTCCCCCATTAGTGAATAACAAGGGCATGTCAGACACCCTCAAGACCGGGCTGGAGCTCCTCTTCCAGCATCTCGTTAGACGAGATAAGGTGTACTATAACTCTAAGAAGCCTGCCCAATTCCAGACACGCTCTTATGCACAGGGCACTGATATTCATCTGGGGCCGGAACAGGAAAAACATTTACCGCACGAAGCTTGGCACATGGTTAGGCAAAAGCAAGGAAGAGTGAGGCAGATGCGATAGGAGCAAGGGCAATGCATGTGGAAAATACCATATATCTACAAGTTGAAAGCCCTATGGAAGTGAGCCCTATTTCTACCCTACAAAGAAAAGAAGTAATCCAAAGAGAGGGTGAAGACTCTAAGTAAAAGACAGATGATAATGATTCTACGAAACGAGATCTTAATCTTATTTACGGATTTGAGCAAAAGACAGATGATAAAGATTTAGTCTATGGGTCCTGGAAGATCATCTTTGGTAAAAAACTAAGCGAATCAGTGACCACAGGAAAATATTTACTAAAAAAGCAAAAAATTTCAGATAGCCAATTTTAATACTTCCCGTCAGTCGGTCATAGAGAAAATCCCAAAAAGAGACGCCCAACTTTCTACATGTTTTTTTCAGGGAAGCAAAGGTGTCCCTGGCCTTTCTTCCATTGGGGCTTCTGGTAGAACCACTGATTTTTCTTTTTTCACCTACTCTCTGATATCCCTTTCGCTCTGGTTATTGTGTAGGGGAGTGGCTGGATAGTCAAGGCAGATAAGCAGTTCTTCTTTGTACGTTTTGAGTTTGTCCAGTCCCTTTTTTCAGGGCGATCCATTCGGTTTGCCCATTGCAGAGGTGATCAAAATCGGCTTCGATGCGCTTTCGGGTGGTAGGGCGGGGTTGTTTTGAGTAGGTTTGGAGTGGTTGATAAAGTTTCCAGAAAAGCCGTGAGTAGCTGATCGAGCGTTTGCCGCTGGGAGGGGGTATAGGTATGGATCTTTTGCAGGGTTCTTTCTACATGTATCCAACATAAAGCATGGGTAAGGATAGTGAACTGTCCGGCATCATCACTTAAGAGGACCATATCCTTGGC
>JBCDKO010000294.1:0-4612 GCA_038746525.1 Bacteroidota bacterium | reverse complement strand
TCGAAATCGAGCTTTTTCAGTGCACCGAAAATGGAAGCATCTGCTCGAAAACCTTGCACCTATTGAAAAAGAAATTTACTAAACAGTATCTTTTGACCACATAAACGTGTTTTTTGAATTGAAAAAACGTTTCTCAGCAGGTCCTATTGTAGTGATATAGTATGGTGAGGAGCTATTTTTTTCGTCAATTTATGCCACTCTTACGGATGGTGAAATACTCTCGCAGGTTTGCAATCAATTCCCTAGCAAATCTGGCCTTTTTTCTTTTGTATGTTTCAATGCCTGCTCGTTTCTCCACGCTTCAATATTAGCTTTATGACCAGATGTTAATATATCGGGGATTTTCCACCCTTTGTATTCTGCAGGACGTGTGTATACCGGCGGAGCTAGAAGGTTATCTTGAAAAGAGTCTGAGAGCGCGGAGGTTTCATCATTAAGAACACCTGGTATAAGCCGGATTAAGGAATCAACCAAGACCATCGCTGCTAATTCTCCCCCGGAAAGCACATAATCACCAATGCTGATTTCTTTGGTTATGAGGTGATCTCTCACTCTTTGATCCACACCTTTATAATGACCACAAAGGAAAATAAAATTCTTTTTTAATGACAATTGATTGGCAAGAGGCTGATTATAAGTATCTCCATCCGGAGTTAAGTAAACGATTTCATCATAGTTCCTTTGGGTTTTGAGTCGGGTAATACATAGATCTATGGGTTTAATCATCAGCACCATGCCTGCGCCACCACCAAATGCATAATCATCAACATTTTTGTGCTTATTTTCAGAATAGTCTCGAAGATTGTGAATTTCAAGTTCCACCAAGCCTTTATCTATGGACCTCTTCACAATGCTTTGTGTAAGTGGCCCTTGAAAAAGATTGGGCAAGGATGTGATAATATCAATCCGCATGTTATGAATATATATCTAACAGGCCATCCGGAAGTTTCACATTAATAGTTTTTTCCTCAGTATCTACGTTCAACATGATCTTATCTTTTATAGGGATGAGGATTTTCTTATTGCCTACTGAAAGAAGCTCATTGCCATTATAGTCAATGATTTCGTTGACTGTCCCCAGGATCTTATGGCCTTCTCTTACTTCACACCCCACTAAATCATGGAAATAATAACCACCACTAGACAATTTAGGAAGAAATGAAAGAGGAAGGTAGATTTCGGTTTTTACAAGTTTTGTAGAATCCTCAATGGAATCAATATCTTCAAATTTTATCAAGGTCTTTTTGCCTTTGATTTGAAGGGTTTCAATAAAATAAGGGACTAGCTTTCCATTTTGAAGAAGGAAAATCGATTCCAGTTCCTGGTATTCTTCAGGATAATCGACATCTAGTACAATGCTAACTTCTCCTTTAAGACCATGGGTTTTGACTACTTTACCTAGCTGGTAGCAATCATCGATTTTCATTTACGGAATGAAGCTTCTTTATTTTTCTTTTTTGGCACTAGATTCTTTAGCAGACTGCGCTTGCTCAACTTCTGAAACATTTTCTTGCACATCCTCGTCGTTTTCAGTAGCACCTTCTTTGATTTCCTCAACTAGTGCCGCTTCTGCTTCGGCGGCCTTCTTCTTCAATAATTCGGCTCTAGCCTCCTTCACCTTAGCTTCAGCTTCCAGCGCTGCTTTTCTCTTGTCTAATTCCGCTTTGGCAAGCCGATCTACTTTACCTCGAATTTTGGACTCCTTATCTTGTAACCAAACTTCAAGTTTGCTGTCTGCTTCTTCTTGTGTGATTGCTCCTTTGTTTACTCCAATCTGAAGATGTTTCTTATACATCACTCCTCTATAAGAAAGCATAGCTCTCACTGTGTCTGTAGGTTGAGCTCCCTTCATGACCCAATCAAAAGCTTTGCTATTATTAAGTTGTATTGAGGCTGGATCCGTGTTAGGATTGTATGTACCAATTTTTTCAATAAAACGACCATCACGCGGCGCTCTACTGTCTGCTACTACTACGTCGTATATAGCATTTTTTTTGCGCCCTCTACGCGCTAATCTAATTTTTACCGACATGTTATTTTCTAATTTTTGAAACTCCCTACCGACCTATTAAAAGTGCGCAAATTTAGATGATTTTTATTAATTCTCGAAGGACTTAAAAATCCCTTCCCCTCCACTGTCTAGTTTAAACACCAAAAACTTTACTTCTTCTTTCATCAGCGACGTTCTCTCTTTTAGTTAGAGATGTCGGATAAATCAAAACCTGTTTAATGTTGTTTATTTACTTGTAATCTACCTTCTTCTACTCCAAATTTTTTTTTCATTTTTCTTTTAGCAACACCATTAGCCATGATCAACAAATAGTCTCCTTCTTCGATCTGTACAGAGTCATCCGGATTGGTTTTTAATTGTGCTTTTGAGTCCTCTATCTTTGTAATGCCTAGCAGAATTCCATCATAGATATCTTTCATCTCATGAAATGCTTCTTTCCCGTTCTTACCCAAAAAAGGATTGGAGCTGATGACTTTAAATTCTTGAACATCGTAGTCAGAGTCTTTTTTGGCACTTGCCAACAGATCTATATTTAGTGTGGCAACATCAGGCTCAAAAATGTAACTAGCCACTAACTTAGATGCAATTTCATTCCTGGCTATCAAATGCGTAACCCCAGCTGCCCTAAAGGTCTCTTTCAACTTAGATTTTTGAAGTGAAACCACAATTTCAGGCAAAGGACATTTGTTTTTAATGTTTACAATCATCATTAATGCTTCTGCATCATCCTGCATGGTTACGAAAATAACACTCGATCTTTTCGCATTTAGCTTCTCTAAAACCTCTGGGTTTTGAAAATCTGAGAAAAGGACAAAGAAATGTTCTTTACCATATTGATCATAGATTAAATCCACATCGTCCTTTCTATCCGTAAGAATAGCCAGTTTCTTTTTTGTATGAATGATTTCATCGGCTACCATACGGCTAAAGTCATTCCAACCAATAAAGACAATATGATTTTCAAATTTAGTGCCTTGAAAACCTAATTTTTTTTCTTCTAACATGGAGTAAATTTTATTCGAGATTGTGCTGAACAAAAAGCCTAAAATACCAAGGCTTGCAAATACATACATATACCCAATCACTTTTCCTCCTGAGGAAATAGGGTACATATCGCCATAACCTACGGTTGTTAATGTTACGATCATGTACCATAAGGCGTCTGAAAATGATAAAATGGAAGCGCCTTCTACCTGACGTTCAAGTAGGATGAGCACATAATTGAGCATAATAACAGCCATTACCCCTAAGAAGGTAAACAGGTAATTTCTTTGGTTTGATTTCATGACGTGGCGCTAACATAAAACTCAATTTTTAAACACGGAATCATAAACCAATGAATAATATTACTGAACAAATCATCAGAGATAAAAGATCAAAGCCCCAACGCCGCTAAAAATGATCATGACAGAAATAACATACATCATGTTTAACGCCAATAATTTGAGAAAAACAATCAACCATTTTTGATCATAGACTTTTTTCAGTGCAATCAAAAGATACCCTTGTAAAACCACGATGGTTATAAACAAGGACCATTGACTCAAGAAGATGCTTGTGGGAAATATATAGTCAATGAGAATGACCATGATGGAAAGCAGGACGAACGTGAAAGCGTGATAATGTATGCTGAAAATAAAATGCATGAGATAAAAGCGACCCTGCTTTCTGAAAAGCAGAAAAAGAAAGAACGCAAAAAGCGGGAGTAACAGGAAAAACAAGCGAGGAAACCATTCATTAAAGAAGTTATCTAAAAATTCTGCCTCTTCTGTTCGTTCCAATTCCACGGTGTTGTCAACGGGTCCAAGAATCAGGAAAAAGATAATACTTATAAAAATAAACATGCGAAGAGGAGGAATGTATCTGACTCTTCTCCCCGCTAAAAACTCAGTGGTTAAGAATCCTGGATTGATCAAAAGCGGACGGAAACTGCGGAGGATCAGCGAATCAAATGTGAAGTAATCACCAAGAAAGTCAAGAATAAACTGCTTGAACGTAACGATCTTTTCTTTATGCTCTTGCCCACATTTTGGACAAAAGCCATATTCTTCGGGTAATATTGTCTCACAATTTTTACAATTCTTTTCCAATAACTACACACTTTGTATTATCATTGATGAATGCCGAATCTGAATCGTTGCCTTGGCTCGTAAATTTATCACATCCTTTCTGTTCTTAATTCTTGTTTATTTCAAGGCAAATGCTCAGAATATCGTTATTGATACCTCCTCAACGAGTAAATACCTAATTAAAAAACCACAAGTAAACGACGAAGGAAGTATTACTTCATATTCAAAGGAGGAAGATATGTCTTTTGGAGATCGGGCGTTTTCTATAGGCAAAGGCATACTTAACCGACTCAAAGCGAGGCTCAACCTGGAAGAGGCTGTGGAAAGCATTAAAGAGAAAAAACGGAAATTCGCAGGGTCTGGAACGGAGGAAAATGAAAACAATCATCCTTAATTAGGGCTTGCTGAGAAAGTCACAGGTGTATCAGATACTAGGCAGCAAGGTGAAGATGTATGCTTATACTTCGATCCGCAGCGAACGACGTAGCTGATGTACCTGTGACTAGTTGAAAAATCTCGATTTCGAGATTTT
>JBCDKO010000293.1:0-4659 GCA_038746525.1 Bacteroidota bacterium | reverse complement strand
GGCCGAGCCCCAACACGGCCCACCTCTGCTGCGGTTTGCGATCGCATCTCTCTCTCTTCTTATTGTCATCTGGCAAGTACATGGCCACATTCCCCCTCTCAAACCCTTGATCATAGCCTGCTGATTCATCTCCGGTTGTAATTGTGGGGCGATATTTTTTATGGCTTGAATACCCGGTTTTTCATCATAGGAAATAGTCGTTGACGGTCTTTTTTCATCGACGGAGCGTTCATTGAGCAGCAATCTATTTGTATACCTCTAAAACAGTGGCCATTTTAACCTCAAACTCAGGATCACGTTTCTCCAGATCATAGCTGATCTTATGAGGTTTAGCATTCCCCTGAGATAAAATCGTATTCAGTCCAGCACTCCATAGGCAATGGCTTTGTCTATACAGCAAGTAGCCAGTGGTCGGGTAGTATTCAACGTTCTCGCCATGCCACTAATGGTTTCCCCCTTCATATACCGCAATAAAATGTTCCCACGAATCCATTCTCTATTTGGGGCAGTTTGACTCTTGGAAAATGCGAGGAGTTTCTCCAAATCTGAAGGACTAACAACTAATTTCGGTTTCTTCGTAGTACGTGTCTTTAAATGTAATTAAAGATACTCAATAAATTTATTGTAACAATATTTAAAGAACGAACTGCTAGAGGTGAAAATTTCTGATAAAATGATTGTTCAAATTAGATGGATGGCAGATATGTTGATTGCTCAGACGACCTTATTATTTACTTTGATAAAGTTCTTAGGATGAGACAAGTGGTATTTCAATAGAAATTAAAAAGGATTCTTTTCCTTACTGGTAATGGATATAAATACAAAACGACATCTGCTTACTGTTTTTAGTGAAAATCAGATCCACCTTCTGACTTCTTTTTTATAACCTTCATAATCCTGCCCAAATATCTTACTCAAAGCTTCCTCTTCAGGCTTGATTTGGAAAGTCGTGATGTACCAGACGAATAATACAATGGTTAACAAACAAAAAGGGTTTCCAATCCTTATGGCGCCTCCTACTAATACTAAGGCCATCCCTAAATACATGGGATTCCGTGTGTATTGATACACGCCATGGGTCACAAGGCTTGTTGCTTTTTGTGGGTTAGCGGGATCCACTGTGGTATTCTTCAAACGGAAAGCTAAAACCCCCAACAAGCCAGAAAAAAAACCTGTGATCAGAAATATCCTGGATAAAGCGGTTCTATAGGCGAATTGAAATGATAGCTCCTTTGAAATGGAATAAATACCAAACATCGATACCAGGCAAATAATAAAAACAACGGCAGGTGGTATTTTCAATTTCATCTATTTAATTAAAGCTTACGATTTGCTGACTGTAGGCATATAATCCACACTTCAAGAAGTCCTCATATTCTGCTATTTCAGGTGTATATCCTACAGGTTTGTTCAATATCTGAGAACCGTCCGAGGATATAGCTACATAATATGGTTGCGAATTATTGTAGAAAAATTTTGTTTGAAAATGTGCCCATTTATGCCCATAATTTCTGAGTTTACGTGTTCCTCCCTGAACTCTGTTTACTTCGATTTGCTCTATGTGAGGTAGTTCTTTTTTATCGTCTACATAAAGAGAGACTAATACGTATTTCTCGTTGATCAAGTCAAAAATCCGTGGGTCTGACCACACATGTTCTTCCATTTTGCGACAGTTTACGCATGCATATCCTGTGAAATCTAAAAGGATTGGTTTTTGTTGACTCTGCGCATATTCCATTCCGGCTTCAAGGTTTCGAAAACAATTAACCCCGTTGGGACATTCATTTGGATAAATCCAACTATAACCAGTAGGAGGAGCCAGACCACTGAGTAGTTTCAACGATTGAAAGGTTTTTGCCTCATTATTATAAAAAAGACCATATCCAAGATAACATGTAAAAGCGATGAAAACTATACCTAAGCCTATCCTTGTGCTTGAAAAGTTTACCTTTTTATCATCAAGAGGAAACTTGATGATACGAAAAAGATATAGGATGGAGCCTAAACCGATTAGGATCCAAAGTATTATGAAAAGTTCATAGGTCAAAAATCCCCAATGCATTACCAAATCAGCATTAGATAAAAATTTCAACGCCAAGGCCAACTCGACGAAGCCAAGTATTACCTTCACAGTGTTTAACCACCCACCTGATTTAGGTAGTTTGGCCATCCAACCGGGAAACATCGCGAATAGAGCAAAAGGCAAGGCCAAAGCAAAACCAAATCCACTCATGCCTGCTGTTAATTGCCAAGCTCCTCCATCCGAAGAGAGCGCCCCGGCTAACAGCGACCCAAGAATGGGGCCGGTGCACGAAAAAGAAACTAACGAAAGCGTCAATGCCATGAAGAATACTCCCAACACTCCACCTATATTTTCAGCTGCGCTAATCTTATTAGTTAAAGAGTTGGGTATATTGATCTCATAATAGCCAAAAAACGAAAAAGCAAAAATGAGGAATACAATAAAAAAAATAAGATTCAACCAAACGTTAGTAGAAATCTCATTAAGGATGTCAGGATTTAAGGAATCTAACAAATGAAATGGTATACTGAGCAAGACGTAAACGCCAAAAATGAAAATCCCATAGAGCAGAGCATTTCTGAATCCTTTCTTTTTGCCACTTGATGTCTTAGTAAAAAAACTTACCGTAAGCGGAATCAACGGAAAAACACAAGGTGTAAGTAGCGCCAGGAATCCGCCTAATGAACCTAAAATGAAAATCATTAAATAACTTTGATTACTACTATCTGAAAGACCTTCATAATTCCCACATTTTTGAGAAACATTTTTGATTGCGGTTACTCCATAAAGTTTTTGATATACATCAGCCTCACTCATGGATTCTTTAAAAACATCTTGCTTTGATTTCTCAGTACCATCAGGAGTATCCTTTCTGGTGAAAGCTTTGCTTAGTTGCAGGTTAAAATCAACATCTGTCGGAGGAAGGCATCTAGTAGAATCACAGGTCATGTAGGTCAAGTAGCCGGTAATAGGCTTTGAAGGGTTCAATACTTTTACCCTTTGTGAGATCTTCATGGATTTATTATACTTAGCCAGATTCATTTCGAAGACTGGATCAAATCCCTCTTTCTTGTTCTTTGGATCTTCTTTGGCCTTTCCAACAAGCTGAAAATAATCATTCTTATCGAAAATGAGAGCAGTTGCTATGGGACCGTCATCTCTATCCAGGTACTGAGAATAAACAGACCAGCCAGGTTCGATTTCTGCTGTAAAATGAAGTATGTACTCACTTTTATCAACATACTCCGAAGAAAATTCCCATTTTACTGGATCAAAAATTTGGGATTGAAGTAAGCCACTCAAAACAAAGAATAAACCCACGGTTGATACTATTTTTTTGCTCAAAATGCTCTTATTTAAAATCTTCGTACAGCAAACATTAGACTTATTAAAATTAGTTTCTTAAATGATCACAAAGCGTCACTTGGTAGAGGAACTTTCATTCCTCTCTACTAAAAGCACGTAACCTTCGTCCAGTTCCAGGTATCCTTGCTCATAGCAGAAATGATAGGTATCCCCTGCTTTTGTTGTATAAGAGTTGGTAAAGAAGTCAAAGTCAAAACCTTTCTTCAAAAGTCTATCCCGGTGTGTTTTTTTCTTTCCATTAGGATTTAACTCCATCAATATCCTGCGATTTTTAACCAAAGTCTTATTTATCTGGCGCATTAATTTGGTCGTAGACGAATTAGCTCGGTTATTATAAGCATTGCGGCAAGCATCAGAGCAAAACTTTTTGTCTACTCGACCAAATACTGGATTTTCACATTCCAGGCACACTTTTTCCTTCATTTACCTAAGGTATTGATTATCAGATATAAAAACAATTTACAAACGACTGTAATCGTATATAAATGACTATAATCACTTAAAAACCGAATCTTTTTTGGCCCTTCTCCAACCTTTGCAATTGTCAAAAAGGCAAATTCATCTGTTGAGAAGGTGAATTATTAACAAATTAAAAGTTTTATCATCATGACAAATTTAAAAAACAGCGTACAACTAATTGGTAGATTGGGTAATGAACCCGAAATCAGAACCTTTGACAGTGGAAAGAAAATGGCTTCTTTTTCTTTGGCTACGAACGAGATACTTTATAACACTGAAGGAGAGAAGGTAACAGATACCCAGTGGCACAACATTGTAGTGTGGGGAAAAAAAGTAGATATTGTAGAAAATCATCTAAAAAAAGGAAGTGAGATTGCATTAGAAGGTCGACTGATTAATCGAACGTATGAAAAGGATGGAATTAAAAAATATGTTACTGAAATTAATTTGAATGAACTACTTATGATGGGTAGAAAAGACTAGTGTATTGATTTATTAGTTAGCATATTTAAAAAATCTGTGGTAACAGGCTTTAATCTAAGATTTTAGTCGGAAAATTGGTTAATTTATTATTTAGTAATCTTCACACTAGTCTTACTTCGTAAGGTTCTGTTTTTATCTAAAAATCTATGTTATCATCTATTAAGCGTTTTAAAATACACCTTCGGAGTTATTTAGGGCCTGCTGAGAAACGTTTTTTCAATTCAAAAAACACGTTTATGTGGTCAAAAGATACTGTTTAGTAAATTTCTTTTTCAATTGGTGCAAGGTTTTCGAGCAGATGCTTCCATTTTCGGTGCACTGAAAAAGCT
>JBCDKO010000292.1:0-4781 GCA_038746525.1 Bacteroidota bacterium | reverse complement strand
CTGAAAAAGCTCGATTTCGAGATTTTTCAACTAGTCACAGGTACATCAGCTATGTCGTTCGCTGCGGATCGAAGTATAAGCATACATCTTCACCTTGCTGCCTAGTATCTGATACACCTGTGACTTTCTCAGCAAGCCCTATCTAGGTGCTGTTGGTCCAAATCCAGTATTTATCCCATAGACTACTTCATTTTTTATCTCCAATGGATAGTACTCGTCCATGACGTTGGTAATTCTTTGCCAGATTTCAACAGTCAAGGCTGCTCTCAGAGATTCAATACAGGATGACTGGTGCTTTTCATGAAGTTAGGTAATCTTATTACTTATTTAACGCCAAGTGTTGGGTTGACTTACCTTAAAGTTAGCTGGTACAATCAACACATAAATATACTAACTGATGATAGATCCATTAGTGTTCCTTGAACTGACGTTTTTTGATCATTCCTCCTTTGAGATCTTTTACACTGTTCATTACAATAAACGCTTGTGAGTCAATGGATTTGATCTCGTTTTGCACACGTCCAATTTCCAGTCGGGTAATGACGGAGTAGAGGATCTCTGATTCCTTTAGATCTTCTCTTGGTCCAAAACCACTTTTCCCTTGATAGATGGTTACACCTCTTCCCATCTTTTCGGTAATCATCAAACGGATGGCCTCACTATTTTTAGAAATGATGATGATACCTATATACTCTTCCACCCCTTCAATAACAAAATCTACCGTTTTGGAAGCGGCTAAATAGGTAAGAATGGAATACAGTGCGATCTCAATAGACAACAAATATGCTGCTGTAGTGAAAATGAGAATGTTGAAAAGCAAGATCAGGTCTCCAATTGTCAGTCCCGTCTTACGACTTAGATAGATAGCTAATACCTCGGTTCCATCGAGTACACCACCTCCCCTTACTGATAGTCCAATCCCTGCTCCAAGAAAAAATCCCCCAAAAACGGATATAAGTAATTTATCAGAAGTGATTGTAGGGTAGTGGATAAAGTTTAATGCTAAAGCCAGACCTACGATTGCGATCAAGCTTTTGATAACAAAAGATTTACCTATTTGAAAATAACCGAGAATAATAAATGGGATATTGATTACCACAATCAAAATAGGAAGTGGATAACCGGTAACGACCCTTGTCAAAAGAGAGATACCCGTTACGCCGCCGTCTATGAAATCATTTGGCAACAAGAAACCATGCAACCCAAACCCTGCGGATAGTACACCAAATGTGAGAAAGAAAAGTTCTTTGAACCATCGTCCAAGGTTGGATTTGAAAGAAAAGGAATTTTTGGTGGGATTAAGATCGCTTATTACTTCTCCTCTTCTACCTAAAAGCTGTTTTAAGCGCTTAAGGAATTTGAAAAAGGGTTGTGATCCATTCACTTACGCTGCCGGTAATACTCAAGCGCTTCAGGCATATTTTTTTGTAAGTCTGAGATTCGAGTGTCATGAGAAGGGTGTGTTGACAAGAATTCTGATTGTTCTTTACTGCCACTTTGTGTGGACATACGTTCCCAAAATTTAGGGGCTTCCTGTGGGTCGTATCCGGCCATTGCCATGAAGTAAAGCCCTAATTTGTCCGCCTCTGATTCATGTTTCCTGGAGAAAGCCAAAATTCCTAAGGAGGTACCTGCTCCCGCAGCCTGCATGATCAAGTCAGACGATAGCGTAGCTGCACCTCCACCGGTAAGAGCTACACTTACGGCTGTTAATCCGTACTGTGCTGCATATTGCTGACTGACTCTCTCTCTCCCATGATTTGCAATAGCATGTGCAATCTCGTGGCCCATTACCACGGCTACACCTAATTCGTCTTTGCAGATAGGAAGAATACCTGTGTAGAAGGCTACTTTACCACCTGACATGCACCATGCATTTACCGTTTCATCATCTTTTATCAAGATAAATTCCCATTGATAATCTTTTAAATAACTGGACTTTCCCTCACTTTCAAAATATTGCTCCACAGCTCTTTGAATCCTTGATCCCACTCGTTTGATCATTCTTGCTTCGTCTGTTCCAGTGATAATCTCACTTTCTTTTTTTACCTGCTCATATTGCTGGAAACTCGCCGGGAATATTTTATTGTTGCCAACAAGACTTAACTGAGACCTTCCACTTAAAGGAACACTTTTACATTGTACCAAAGCTAGCGCTATGATAGAGAAGAGTAAAATTTGAATGATTTTCATACCCTGTAATTTTTATGAAGTTAGTCCTCTCCATTAAATAATTAAAAATAGGGGACTTGAACGATTAACTGTTTACTAACAAAACAGCTAACCTCATGCCAAGATTCCTGATCCTATTATTTATTTTTATCGCGTTCGGTTCTACCGGCCAAAGTTTAAAACTATCTGAACTTGATTCATCCGAATATTTTGACTTCTGGGAAGGTATGTGGTCTGCTACATGGGAAGAGGGTGATACGCTTGGGAAAGGCATCAATGAGCTAACATGGATAATGGGAAGGAAAGTGCTTCAGGAGAACTTCCGGATATTGAAAGGACAATCCAAAGGATTTATGGGTGGATCTCTTTCTGTCTTTCAACCTCAGACCCGAACCTGGAGGCAGGCCTGGGCGGATAATCAGGGGGGGTACTATGATTTTATCGGTGATTTTGATGGAGATAAGAGAATATTTAAAACACATCCAAGAGAGATAAATAACCAGAAAATTGTTCAAAGGATGGTTTTTTATGATATCAAAAATGATTCGTTCACCTGGGACTGGGAGCTTTCCAGAGATGGAGGAAAGACGTGGAATCTTAGCTGGAGAATTCATTATGAAAGAATGTAAGTATAGACCGATGTAATGTGGATCGTTAAAAATAGAGGATCTTTTTAACCTGTTATCAGATTTAAAAATTGAATAATTAAGTGAAAACCAATCGGAAAAATTAGCTCTACCCTTATATTTATTCATAAAAGATATTTCGTCATTTACCTGATAGGTTATATAGTTTCTACCAAGGTTTTCTTGTGTTGATTTCCGATAGAAAGCAGTAATACCTGTAACCTATTAGGGTTAGAAATTATACGTAACTCTTAATCCTAATTCGGCTTATTTTTAGAATTCTAAAGCATAGCTTTTTTATATCTCAAGTGTTTCTCACATGTACGTTACACTGGCAAATGAAAGAAACAAAGGCAACCAGGAAGTTTTGAAAAGAGTTTCTAATAGAAAAGACTTTAAATGATTAAGAGATAGACGAATTCTTTGAGTATGAAGAGTGTTTATTTTCAAATTTCTAATTAGAAACGGATGCAAAAGAATATACAAAAAGCGACATTTGGTGGGGGCTGTTTCTGGTGTGTGGAGGCAGTGGTGCAAAGACTAAAAGGAGTTGAGGCAGTGATCTCTGGTTACTCTGGGGGTAAAGTGGCTAACCCAAGCTACCGGGAAGTTTGTAGTGGAAGTACTGGTCATGCTGAAGTAGTACAGGTCACTTATGATGCGACAGAGATTTCTTACAAAGATTTATTGATCGTATTTATGACCACCCACGATCCTACTACACTTAACAGGCAGGGCGCGGATGTAGGAACCCAATATCGTTCTATTATTTTGTGGCACAGTGAGGAACAGAAGAAAGTGGCTGAGCAAGTCCTAGAGGAACTAAAAGAAACATATGATGATCCAATCGTAACTGAGATCACCAAGCTGGAAGCATTTTATGAAGCAGAAGAGGAGCACCATAATTACTACAACCAACATAAGGATCAAGGTTATTGCAGTTTTGTCATCAGTCCGAAGATTGAAAAATTGAAGAATCTTCATAAAGATCGATTGAAGACAAAAGCGGCTTGAAATCGCTGCTGATTCCGACGGAAACCCTCAATTTTGAACGCAATCAACGATGTAGGAAGTGGTTTTAATGGTATTGTCAGCCTTATTTTATCTAACCAAGAAGTAAGCATCAATAAAACCAGGTGACACGCTTCAATGAAGTTAAACTTCTTGCAAAAGATATAGTTGCTAACCCCAAAAGAAAACAACATGCTAGATTGGAAAGAAGTATTAGAATTTGCTTATAAAGGAAATCCTAAACCAGACCGAAAAGTAGAAAAAACTGAGGCAGAATGGCAGGAACAACTTTCTAAGGAAGAATTTCAGGTTACTCGAAGAAAGGGGACAGAGCGAGCGTTTAGTTCTGAGATGTGTAGCAAGTTTGATCCGGGAAACTATGAATGCATTTGTTGTGGAAACTTACTTTTCGATGCCAACGAGAAATTCGAAAGTGGGACCGGATGGCCTTCATTTACCCAGCCAGTTAGGGAAAATGCGATTGCATATATCCAGGATCAATCTTTTGGAATGACCAGAATAGAAACCGTATGTAATACATGCGATGCGCACTTAGGACACGTATTTCCTGATGGCCCAAGACCCAGTGGTTTAAGATATTGTATGAACGCAATAGCGCTGAAGAAGGTGGAGTAGTTTGGGTTTTAAGAGGAATTAGCGTTACATCTTAAGTGACAGGATTGACTTTTAGTACTGTTTGATTTTATATGAAAATGAAGCGAATATTTGTTATAATCTTAAAAGATTTCTCTTTAATTGATCCAGTATTATGGAAGCTGAAGCAGCTATAGGCAGGGCAATCGCATTTAAAAATTGAGTAGTTTTTCTCTATATTGACTATTGTAAGCTGCTCGCTGAATTTTCTGTGACTTGGGTATTTTGTCGGTGTTTCTTTCGATCAATGTGAGCGCCATTTTATTGATAATACTAAAGTTCTCCGCACGATATCCCTTCGGTTTTCTACTCGCATCT
>JBCDKO010000291.1:0-4825 GCA_038746525.1 Bacteroidota bacterium | reverse complement strand
GTGGGAGTAGCTTGATAGCCACATTGGGTACACTGACGAGTCCGCCCTAGCTTTCCCTGGCAATAGTGGGTGTGTTGACATTTTTCACAAACGAAACCATCGGGCCATTTGAGTTGAGCAAGGTGGTCATAGCAAGCCTGGTCATCAGGAAATTGCTGCTGGAACTGGAAGAGGGTGAGGCTTTGGTATTTTTTCTCCATGATTTTGATCGTTAAATATTACTTTAAGTTACTGAAAAACAATAGTTTAACCAAGCGATACCGCCATCAAAAATAAAATATTTACTAAGTGCCTACTTCAATGAAATGATGCAGGATTACGACAAAAAAGATTTATGAGACACCCCTAACTTTTAGAGAATTTAAGGTATCAGACTTCAGAGCTCTGAATTTTCTTGACTTTTTTGCTATCCTTTTTAACCAATGAAAAGGTAGTCTTCTTTGGTAGTTTGGGGGAGCTAATTACACTAGTTAATTCTACCGAACTAATCTCCCAACATACAACAATCCATCACTCCTTTTTTCAAAATTTTTTCAGATAGAATATTTTGGTTCTACTAGATTTTGTGTGCATTTGCGAAATTTGGTTGAAAACATTTGGAAGTATCAGATCATTATAAAATCCTACTGGAATGAGATGAGAATTAGAAAGTTTCATCTATTGATTTCAATCATAAAAAGAGGAAGTTGTTGTGGGTTTGTCCTATCAAGGTAAAGGTCATAAAGCTTATAAAAATGGTAATTCATGACTATTGCCCTATTTGAAGATAACGCCATTTGAATACGCTTCAATGGCCGAGAGACTCAATGGGAAATTAAAAGGGATAAAAATGACTGCCCGTGAATACAGAACCTTCAAAAGTTCAAAAGTGCTATCCTCTTTTTCTTGGCGGACTTCATCTAAACCCACACAGAACTCAGTAGAACCATTTTAAACATCGAAAGAAACCCTCTTCTAAATTTTTTTCACTTACAGAAGTACACCAACAGGGGAGTTATCCGACGGTATTAATAGAGAGCTGAAAACACAATGTACATTGCTTAGATCTAAATAAAGATAGCATTGATTTTGAAATGAGCATTAAAAATTGTCGTGGTTTTTACATCACTTGAGCTGACTTGAACAGTTGAATTTTTAATGAGAATTTTTCCTGGAAACCGAATATGACGGATAAAAAAGAGACAATACTGATGAAAATAACAAAAGAACTTTTAAATAAACACAGCAAGGGGTTATGCACCAAAGACGAGAGAACAGCTGTTGAAGCATGGTTTGAAATGGATGAGACATCCGAGACGGGACTCAGGATATTTACCGGTAAGGAGGTAAATAAAGAAAGAATTTGGTCTAGAGTATTGCAGGATTTACCATTGATGGGAACCCAATCCGGCACTCACAACATCATCCCCCTGTACCGTAGCGTTGTGAGGTACGCGGCTGCAGTCAGTATTCTTCTAATAACCTTTTTTGGTGGACGATTTTCCGCTAGTTCTGCAAACGCTACCGAAATTGTAGACAAAAGTCCGAAAGACATGCTTTATATCTATGGAGGTAATGGAGCAGAAGCATACGTCCCAGGTCAGAAATATAAGATAAAGTTTGATGGACAGGTAAAGCTTTTTAACCGATCATTGATGGAGAAAAAGATCAATGTAGGCGATAAAACATTTACACTTGGTTCTTATGGCACCTACTATCTGAGTGGCTCAACAATCAGCCCAACTTTGTTGAGCAGTGAAATTTTACCGAACCACATTTCTGAACAGGCTTTAAAAGGGGACTTCTCCATTCTCAGGATCGATAAATAATCAGAGTACGATTTAGACTAAATGAAAGGCGTTTTATCCCTAACCTAGGCATACTATGCACAATCCAAACAACCCTATCATCAACTACTTACTAACCATGTTATCTAATTATGGCTCTTCTCTAAAGAGTGGCAGGCGTTTCTTGGGCTGGGGGGGTGTTATCATACTACTCCTATCAATGAATGTAACCTTCGCCCAAGCCCTTGCCTCCCTTTCCGGCAGCGTTACGCGAGAGCAAGATGAGCCCATACCAGGGATCACCGTCCTCTTAAGAGGGATCCGGCAAAGTGCGATTGCCGATGGCCTGGAGAGATTCTCTATTCCTGCTATCCAATCAGGAATCTACACCATTGAAGTATCAGGAGTAGGTTTTGAAAAGCAGGAGTTCCAACTAACCTTCAAACAAGGTGACGAGTTGATCCGCTCCATTATCCTCGAAAAAAGTACTGTCGGGCTCATGCACCGGATGAACATTAAAAAATTACAAAACGCCTTAACCCTGGAAATACAAAACCTGACCAACTCAAAAGTCTTTGACAGCTTTGGCTTGCAGCGACCCGGCAAGGCCTTTTACATCAAATCAACTATTCAATTTTAAAATGAAATTTATAAGCATGGCAAATAATAAAACAAAAAGAAATTCCCTTCACCAGAGGAAGGTTTCACCTCTGTTAAATTGAACCCTTTAACAAAAACCATTATGAAGAAAAAATAATGAAATGAAAATAGTTTACCGAAAGGTAGAAACCCACTGGGAAATATGTCATCGCACGACATATTTCCATTTAGAGTGGGCCAGTTCACTCAAGTGGAACTTGCGCGAACCTGTCCTCCGATGTATTGCGAAGGAGGGCAATTAAACAATTGCTAAATACAAAATAAGAAAAATGAAATTTTACAATCCAATAAATCGAATAAACAAAAGACGAGCATGGGCAATCATGCTACTTATCGGAGCAATCTCGGTCGGGATTTTCTCATGTAGTGACTCAGATAGTGACCTAAATCATGATGGTGTAGAAGCAGAATCGGCATGGATCTATGCATACCGTAACGAAACCCCGCAAGGAAGGGTGTATTACATGAGTGCGCATGAAGAGATTCCTTCCGAAAGTAATATTTCGGAAGCGGTTGAATTAGGATTAAACAACCGAATATATTCTTATAAAGAATATCCTTATACTTGGAATGGCGATGCTGCCACTATTACCAAATGGAATGTAGATAAAACTACACTAGAGCTATCGATAAACGGAGCAGTCAGTTTTGCTAGTACAGGTATATCCGGTAATGTTGGACCTCCTATTTTTCTTTCTGAAACTCAAGCTTTTCACTCTAATCTTGAGGAAGGTGTCATTGTAGAGTGGAGTCCTAGCACCATGGAAATAATAAAAATACATAATGTAGATCCTTTACCAGACCCTGGAGGACCATTAAACTGGTATACAGAATGGGATAAATACGAATCTAATGGAATGATATTTATGCCAGTTACATTTAGTGTGCCCACATCATGTTGTGATTATTACTCGCCAGGAGAGGGTGCTATGGTAGCCGTTTTCGATCCCATTACTAGCAGTATTGAATACACGCGAGATGATCGTTTACGTTCGGGCGGTGCTAGTTTTGTAGCAGATGAAAATGGTAATATGTATTTATATCCAAACCGCAGGCAAAGTTGGGTAGAACCTTATTTTGCTATCGATGCTTCAACTTTGCCTTCGCGTCACACCATTCTAAAATTCAATACGGATGGTACATACGATCAAAATTTTTCATTTGATCTATCAGAGGCTATAGGTGAAGCTGCATTTTATTCTGCTCCCTCCTTTGTTTTCGGTAATGAAATTGTGATAACATATGTGGACAGCACGTATGAATTTGCTTCTGAGTTTAACAATAGATGGGGAATTTATGGAGACGGGGAATTCAAAACCATGATTGTGAACATGGATACGAAAGAAGCCTCTCCCTTTGAGGTACTAAGTGAATATGAATATACATTCCTGATGAGCAATGTGGAGGGCAAAAACTATTTTGGAGCAGGTTATACAGATGAAGGTCCGACATCAAACACTGCAGTAAGCGTAATATTACGCCAAGAATCAACTACTGATTTTTCAGTGCTTTCCACTCATACAGGTGGTGACTTCCAGCATTTCGGGAAACTTTGGTAAGGATTTAAAATCTTAGGAATGGTCCATTAGCGATGGCTTAGACCATTCAATTTTAATGTTTTTTAAATAGTTTTTATTCTCATGGTTTTTTATCATAATCAGCGCAATAGATTTAGGTCATAAAAAATTATTGGTCAAATGCACCAACCAGTCGCTCGCTTATAGCGAGTGACCATTATTTTTCTTTTTTTGTTCAATGGTCTTTGATTATTCATCAATATGGATGTGGGCGATAGCCAATAGAGTTAGCATAGCCAATAAGTTCAGAAGCTTCACCTTTTATTTCTTTGTAAACATCCGATTCTGCAAGTTCAAATTTTAATAGTCTTGCACATACGGAAGTCAGTACCTCTCCACCAGTACCACCGGATAATTGCAGGTCTAATAGCTGCTCTGCTAAATCTTCTCTGCTGATCTCTCGGAGCTTCTTTTTTATCGCTTCTATTTTTTCAAGGAAGTCCATTAGTTAAAATCTAACATATTAAACGTTTCAATTTTTACCGAATTAGGATCAGTTACAACTTCTATTGCTCCACCAGTATTTGATCCTATACCGGGAGCTTCTCTAGTTACAAAATTTGCCCCTGGTTTAATCTGGCCTTGCTGCACGAAGAACTTTCCTTCTCTTAAATTCTCTGCTGGTATCCCATACTTCTTAGCAAAGTCATCAATATTTGTAATGCTAGCTGGATTCTCTAATGACCAAAATTGTGCTTCAACTGTATTACTCTTACCAAAAGTACCTATTCTAAATAAATCTGCTCCTTCATCAACTTGATCCATCGCCGATTTGGATAAAGATTGAGCAACTTCTTCATAAGGTGTTTTGATTTTTAGGTT
>JBCDKO010000290.1:0-4922 GCA_038746525.1 Bacteroidota bacterium | reverse complement strand
TAAAATAATTTATCTAAAATAATATTTAGATTAATCTAAATTATTAGTTTTGTAAGAAGGAATTATGCAATTAAGTTTTACAGAAGAAAATTATCTTAAGGCAATCTACCATTTATCAGAAGGTGGTAATGTGTGTGTCAACACCAATTCTTTAGCGGAAAGTATGAACACTTCACCTGCATCAGCAAATGATATGGTAAAAAGACTGTCGCAAAAAAAATTAATTGTACATCAGAAGTATAAAGGAGCAACGCTACTTACGAAGGGTGAAGAAATGGCGCTCAGAATCATTAGAAAGCATCGACTTTGGGAAGTTTTTTTGGTGGAAAAATTATCGTTTAAATGGGACGAAGTTCATGAGATCGCAGAGCAGTTAGAACATATTCACTCTCCACTTTTAATCAGCCGATTAGATAAATTCCTTGGATATCCTACGGTAGACCCTCATGGTGACCCAATACCCAATGAGAAAGGAGAAATGAAAGAGACGGTAAAAGCTTCAGCATCTGCTTTGGCTGTAGGAACAAAGGGAATTATTGTTTCAGTTAATAACGACGATTCAATACTCCTAAAACATCTGGATAACATTGGAATAAAATTAGGAGTCAAAATCACCATCGTAGATCGGATGAAGTTTGATGGATCTGTTTCGGTAAAAGTAGACGAGCAAGAAACTCAATTCATTTCCAAACCTATTGCAGATAATTTAATGATAACAGCGATCTTATGACGAAAAAACTGATTTTACCACTTACCTTCATCTTCCTTATCTCTTGCGCAACGAGTGGAAATAAGGAAAGTAGCAAAAAACTGCATGTAGTTACCACCACTGGAATGCTCTACGATGCCGTGCTAAATATTACAGGAGATAAAATGACTTGCGAGGCCATCATGGGTCCTGGAGTAGATCCTCATTTATATAAAGCTACACAGGGAGACCTGACTAGACTTAAAAATGGACAACTTGTTGTTTACAATGGCATTTTTCTGGAGGGAAAAATGAGCGATATTCTGAAAAAACTAGGCGAAAGAAAACCAACTTTAGCCGCGGCAGAAAGCATCCCAGATAGTTTATTGTTACCTTCTGTCAACTATGAAGACTCCTATGATCCTCATGTTTGGTTTGATGTAAAAAGGTGGAAATATGTGGTGAGCGAAATAGGCAACGCTATTGTGTCTCTGGATACTGGGAATGCGAAATATTACAAAGAAAACACGTCCAAATACCTCGCAAAATTAGATTCTCTGGACAAATATGTTAAGGATAGATTAAGTGAATTATCATCTTCACAAAGAGTGCTCATAACAGCCCACGATGCTTTTGGATATTTTGGTGAAGCCTATCAAATAAGAGTAGAAGCTTTACAAGGCATCTCTACTGTTTCAGATTTTGGTCTTAGGGACATAGCTAATTTGATAGACCTGATCATTGAGAATCAAATCAAAGCAATTTTTGTAGAAACAAGTGTGTCAGAAAAATCTATAAATGCTGTCATAAAAGGTTGTCAAGAAAAAGGACACAATGTAAAAATTGGAGGATCGCTTTATTCTGACGCTATGGGCGAGGTGGGAACTGAAGAGGGTACATACATCGGGATGTTCAAAAAGAATGTTGATACTATCGTAGATGCACTTAAATAGAATGGCTAATCATACCATTATACCTGCAGAAAATCCGGCTTTGGAGGTCCACGACTTAACGGTCAGTTACGAAAAAAAGCCAGTACTGTGGGGAATAGACTTTACTATTCCTAAAGGAGCACTTTGTGGAATAATTGGTCCTAATGGAGCTGGAAAATCTACACTCATTAAGGCCATTATGAAACTAGTGGATATCAACTCAGGATATGTAAAGATTTTTAACAAAGAACTTGATTCAATAAGAAAACAAGTAAGTTACGTACCTCAGAGAGAATCTGTAGATTGGGATTTCCCTGCTTCTGTTATAGATGTGGCACTCATGGGGAGGTATTCTCGTCTAGGACTTTTCAAAAAACCAAGAAAAGCAGATAAAGATGCTGCTATGAAAGCACTTGAAATGGTAGGAATGGATATGTTTTCTAAACGACAGATTTCCCAACTTTCTGGCGGACAGCAACAACGAGTTTTTCTTGCAAGAGCACTGGTACAAGAAGCAGAGATATACTTACTGGATGAGCCATTTGCTGGCGTGGACGCGGCAACGGAAAAATCCATTGTAGAAATATTAAAAAATCTTGCTTCCCAGGGAAAAACCATCATTGCTGTACATCATGATCTTCAATCGGTTGAAAATTATTTTGATTGGGTCCTTCTTTTGAATCTGAGACTTGTATCATGCGGACCAATCAGTGAAGTATTTACTCCCTCATTACTGGAGGAAGCCTATGGGGGTAAATTAACATTACTGAGCGAAGTGGGTGACTTGGTGAAAAAAGGAGAATTTAAAGCACGAGAAAAGCAATAATGGAAACGCTCGTTGAGTTTTTTTCTTTTAAATATATCAATATTGGATATGTAGTATTTGGTACAGTACTTCTTTCTATCAGCTCATCCATTGTGGGCTGTTTTACATTTGTCAAAAAAAAATCACTAGTTGGGGACGTTGTCTCCCATGCGATACTTCCTGGAATATGCATTGCCTTTATTATTTCAGATAGTAAAGACCCATTTTTTCTTATCGTTGGAGCATTTATCACTGGTTGGACATCTATATTGGTAATGGATGCAATTACAAGAAATACCAAGATTAAGGAAGATGCGGCAACAGGTCTGGCACTCTCTGTCTTCTTTGGTGTAGGTATACTCTTAATGACTCACATACAACATTCAGGTAATGCTAACCAGAGTGGTCTTGATACCTTTTTGTTTGGTAAGGCTGCAGCGCTTATTGGTGAGGACTTAGTCGCCTTCAGCATCATTGCAATCATTGTACTACTGATCGTCTTCTTGTTTTTCAAAGAATTTAAACTAATAAGCTTTGACCCGAATTTTGCCAAAGCTATAGGTTTACCTATAAAAAAAATGGAAATCCTTCTGACTTCTGTAACAGTTTTGGCAGTGGTCACAGGAGTACAAGCGGTTGGAGTAGTTCTGATGGCTGCAATGTTAATTACTCCGGCCGCAGCTGCTAGATTCTGGACTAATCAATTATCGAAAATGATTTTACTAGCGGCGCTCTTTGGGGCATTCTCCGGAGTGTCAGGAGCTTTTATTTCCTATAGTGCTCCTTCGATGCCTACAGGCCCCTGGATGGTGATGATTCTATCCATTATCGCAATTATTTCATTCTTTTTTGCACCTAAGAAAGGAATCCTCATCAGGCAACTCCGAAGGGTTGCTATACGTCGTCAGCTTCTGGAAGAAAATTTACTTAAAACCTTTTATAGGATAGGTGAAAACAGTACAAACTATTTTAATAAAGTTAATGAAAATGACTTAGGGCTGATAAGGAACTTCTCGCCAAAACAATTAACTAATGGACTGAAAAAACTCAAGAAAAACGGATATATAAATAAAGCGCTGAGTCAGTGGTATCTTACGAACGATGGTTACGAAAAAGGAAAACGAATTACCAGATTACATAGATTATGGGAATTGTATTTAACCGAATATCTAAGGATAGCCCCTGATCATGTTCATGAAGATGCCGATACGATTGAGCACGTAATCACTCCCGAACTTGAAAGCAGATTGGAGAAACTTCTTGACTATCCTACTACTGACCCTCATAGCTCAGCGATTCCAAAATGACGGATGCCTTTTGGATTATATTAACCGGATCTTTAGTGGCAGTAAGCTGTTCATTGTTGGGATCATTTTTAATTTTAAGAAAGATGTCTATGGTAGGCGATGCCATTTCGCATTCTGTATTACCCGGTATTGTCATTGCTTTTTTATTGGCAGGCAGTATGCAATCTATTTGGATGCTGGTAGGAGCAGGAATTTTAGGAGTTCTTACTACATTTTTAATCGAGTTTTTTCATCAGAAAGGTAGGCTGCAAACAGATGCCTCAATTGGTGTCACTTTTACTTGGCTATTCGCATTAGGAGTGATACTTGTTACCTTCTATGCAGGAAATGCTCATATTGATCAGGATTGTATTCTGTACGGTGAAATAGCATACGTGCCCATAAATTTAATCTACACCGCTTCAGGTACAGCAATTGGTCCGGAGGCAGTGATTATTTTAATTTTCGTGTTGCTTATTATTGTCACCTTCATCTATCTTTTCTATAAAGAACTTTTCATTACCACTTTTGACTCCGCGTATGCAAAAGCTATTGGTATTTCAACAAGCAAATGGCATTATTTATTGATGGGTCTGGTATCCTTGACTACAGTTGCATCTTTTGAATCTGTAGGAGCAATTCTAGTTGTTGCATTCTTAATAGTACCTGCCACTTCTGCTTATTTGTTAACAAGAAATCTCCAATCGATGTTGCTTTTGAGTACTTTTTTTGGAATAGTCAGTGCCTTTTTAGGATATTATTTGTCATACTTATTAGATGGATCCATAGCTGGTGCGATGGTAACTGTTGCTGGTGTAATTTTCATGATTTGCTATTTCGTGGTAAGATTTAATTTGCGTCAGTCATAAAAGAAACCTTTGAGTTGAAATGAGTAATTGATCGCGACAAATTAACATTTAAGTGATCCTTTTCAATTCTTCAAAATTTCGGTGCAAAATATTGTTATTTGTTTACATCGCTTGCTCTTTTCGTTCGTTCGCCGGCGAATCAAAGAAGCTGAAGCTTTTATTGCTTTTACCAATGTAATTTCCAACAACATAAAACTTCCTCTAAGTAGGGCCTGCTGAGAAACGTTTTTTCCATTCAAAAAACACGTTTATGTGGTCAAAAGATACTGTTTAGTAAATTTCTTTTTCAATAGGTGCAAGGTTTTCGAGCAGATGCTTCCATTTTCGGTGCACTGAAAAAGC
>JBCDKO010000289.1:0-4996 GCA_038746525.1 Bacteroidota bacterium | reverse complement strand
TTTAGGATGAACCTGGTGGCTTTGCACGGGAGGATTGCACAAAGAGAAATAGAGGAGAAAACCAATCAAACCAAATACGACTACACGTACCATTGGAAAACTGGTTATCGACTGGTTCGTGGGACGTTGGTGGAGTTGTTCACCTGCGCTGAGCATAAGGTTACCGCCATTATCCAAGGATTGATCTGTCGTTTTGCAAGATCAATTGTCCCCATTAAACCAGGTCGGGTTTTCCCCAGGGACCTACGCCGCACCAAGATAAGGACCCAGATTACACCCTACAATAAGTAAGAGAAGAAGGCTAAAGCACAGCTAAGAATAATACAAAAACCTATCGCCCAAATAAAATACCTCACCACAAGGTAAACATCACAAATACGTCCTAAAAGTTCTACATTGGCTCGATTTTCTGTCGGAAATAGTAAGGCTAAAGAAATGTATACGCCCGTTTTATCCTGATCACAAACCCTTAACTAGTGTCTCTAAGAAAACAGCATCTTTTAAAAGAAAACGATCTTTCTAGCTTATAGTGCATATTTTTTAAGATTCCGATGTACAAATAGTCATCGAATCTATTTGATAGATTCTAGTAAAAATGCAATAAAACTACAGGTTCACTTTCGCTTTATCCAAAAAGTCAGATGAATTTTTGAAAAATTGCTAAAACGATTCTAAAAGATAAAAATCGATTCGATTGAGTCTTTCACTAAAAAACTACGTTTTAAGCGTCAATAGCGTGTTTTTCGTCTTTTCTTAGAGACACTAACTAAAGAGCATTGGGGCACCCTGAGTTCCATGATTGAGCCTGAATAAGGATCATGCCATCTCAATGACGACTGCCGTATAGCCAGTAAACAGGTGCTCCGCTATACTTTGTCCTGGACCTTCGCGAGCTAGGTCTCGGTTTTGACAGTAGGTAACGCTTTCTAGGCCGCAGGGCGGACCGTACGTCTTCGATTGGTTCACTTTCGTTCATCTTCCCTATCCCTACCTGATCCGCTAACCAGCGGACCTTTTCCCCTAACCGCTCAATACCGCCTCGTTACCGAGGCAGCGCCGTGGGGTGGCCGTCCGCCTCAATCGTAGCATGTGAAAGAACTTTCCTTCCGAGCTTTCACTTCTCGGCACACCTCGCGCCTTCATAGGGAATTTAGCCGGCTGGTTATGGCTACAACGAGAACCAGAACATAAAAAAGGAATTTCTTCGTGAAGTTTAAGCAACACTACTTATGCGTTTTAATACATTTTAAACCGTGTTGCAGGGAGTTAGTTATTCCAAAAATCTCTATTTCAAATCAATGGTTGGTATATGCAGAAATCCTGTTTTCGTAATATTTTGTGACGATTATTAGCAATGATATCACAAAAGTAATCTCTAATAAAAAGAGGGGTAAAGTTAAAAATGGAAAGCCATTTCCAAGCTACATTGAATTCCTTCACTATCTCTAATGCGGCATTTGATTTAAGAAAATAATTATCTTCTTTAATAAGTACAAACGAATCAAATTTATTGAAAGGCAAATTCAATTTAGAAAGCAATAATTGACCTGATTTCGATCGTAAAGAAGTAAACTTAAATTTTGCGTTCAAATATCGTTTAATTATAAATTTCAGAGAACGGTTGCATAGTGCCGGATTGTACTATATAATGATTTACATTCATATTGATCAATAATTGAAGATCATTGAATGTAATATTATTATACCTGGGAAAGCTACCGGAAATGTAAACAAGAAATCGTTCAACCCCATTATGATTGCTGTACCAATGTGGAAGCTAAAAACTAGAAATAGCGATACTAGAATGGGTTCAGGGTAAGGAAGAAGAAAACAAATGGGGACTAACAACATAATCGCCATTGCTGAATAAGTAATTGACTTTTCTAGAACAGGACTTTTTTTAAGCGTAATGGCAAATCGTGGAATTCCATACCCATTTGTACTTAAGATTCCAGACAGCACATCTCCTTTTCGCCAATAAGTAGAAAAAACCTTGACCAATCCTGAAGTTGAATATCCAAGAAGAACTTGCATACCAATAAAAATTAATGGAACTAATTTCGAGAGGTGTGTATCTAAAAAAAAGCACAAACTCACTGCAAATAGAGACAATAAACGCAATTGATCCGACCCATCTTTCCCTATTTTTCGTAAACGCTGAGAATAGAACTCAAGAAGGGTTAAAGCGATAAAACTTCCATAGAAAAAAGATACGGGCAATTTGGAGAAGCTAATCACTGTGAGAATAACCAGCAATACTTTCAATGACTGTATTAATAACCAGCGTTCATGTTTATTCCCTTTTGATATTGTAGTATACACAAAATGCAGAAATAATTTTGGTGTTCGAATTAACTCCAAACTTGAAAGCAAAGTAGAAAATAAGAGGAGATTGATGCTGATTTTGTATGCTAGATTTATATCCATCGAATTAAATATTGAGCGTTTGATATGATGAAGCGAAAACTACGTTTTTTACTTTAATAGTTTCTCCACCTTCAGATGAAAGAATGGCAAACTGTATTGTCATATCATAAAGACCTTCTCGTTTTAAGTAGGCTGAAATAACCATCAGGATGCTTAAATAATTCTCAGAGATCTTGATGAAACTCTTGTTTTCCAATGTATGAAATTCCTTCAATAGAAAATTTGTGGTGTCAATCATTCCTTTATGATAATACTTGAATGGATTCCAAATTGCACGTATCAATTTGAACTTCTCATAAATTGGAATTTCCAACCATTCTGAAGTTTCGTCAGAAACAATTTTATAGACCAATCGATAATCGTTGACGTAAGGTTTTGGTGCGAAAAATGAATAATTTGGAAGTAGGTTAAACGGATTGAAGATTTTCATCCATTTCTGGAGTGACTTTATTTGATAAAAAATACTTGCAATAAAAAAAATTGCAAGTATTCCAATCACAACATAATTCATAGACTAGTTTTTAACTATGCTATTATGTAAATTGATAAGATCTTTTAAATTTAAATGATCTTTAATGCCATTTAAATTCAGCTTTTCAATCAAATGCGCAATATTTTGCGTTTTTGACATGATCGCTCCTGCTACTGTTGCTGCTAAAGCAGCATCTGCTGCTGCTGCTAAAACAGCATCTGTTTGTAAAGCTGCTACAAAAGCATCTGCCTCTGCTGCTTCAGCCATTTCTACTGCTACTTTTGCTTCAACTGCATTTGAAACACTATCAACAGCCTTCGTTATAGAATCGATAACTCCACCTTCTGGTTGAATATTAGATCCATTCATTTCAGCAATTAAGGTATCAACAGATCCTAATTCATGTTTGTCTAATGTGCAATTTTTCATAAGTGTTAAATTTAGTAAAAGAATAAATAACCTACAACCCCCAAATATGGCACTGTAACTTAATTAGTTATAATAAAATTAGCGTCAGTTCTGCGAATTGACCGAAGAAAGAGCCATTTCTCTTTTATTTGTCATGTAACTGAAGTATTTAGCCTTACTCAAATAGCCTCCTGTGATCATCAGCAAGATTTTGGGCATGGTAGAACTGAATCGCGTGTTTATAGTGTAATGAACAATTTGACCTTTTTAGATGAAAAGGTAGATTGAACAGGCCTTAAAAGTATTAGATTAGAGTGTCAAACAACTCAAAAAAATAGTTTGAAGCAGAGCAGCAACATACTTACTTCATCAACTCCGCCAAGTTTTCTGCTACTAGGTTTAGTGAGATCATTCGTGGACACTGGGCCATTGAGAATAATCTACACTGGTCTTTAAATGTCCTTTTTAAAGAAGACCAGTCTTTGAAAGCTACCCCTGGAATTCCAACCAGTCGCTCGGCTGTGCCGAGTGACGAGTATAAAATATGATCTGAATAAGAATAACCATTAAAAATTTCCTCAAACACCCACCTCTGAAGTACCCACTCGAAGCAAAATTGTACCCTGTCTGGAGTAATTTTCCCCAAGCAAACTAGGCATCAATAGTATGTTTTTCATCTTTTCTTGCAGATACTAACTAAATAAGATACCTGCTACAGTAGCTGTCATCATAGTGGCCAGAGTTGCTGCCATTAAAGCGTTCATACCAAATGTAGAGAAATCCGACTGTCTGCTGGGAGCCATACTTCCAATGCCACCAATTTGAATACCAATTGAACTGAAATTCGCAAATCCACAAAGTGCATATGTGGAAATAACGATAGATTTATCGGACAACTGTCCAGCTTCTTTCATTTCTGCCAAGCAGAAGTATGCCGCAAATTCATTAATTACAGTTTTTTGACCTAGTAAGCTACCTACACTTATCGTTTCAGACCAATTAACGCCCATAATAAAAGCAAAGACTCTAAATAACTGCCCCAGGATGTATTGTAATGGGAGCCCGTCAAACGTACCACTGGTAGATTTATGCACAGACGCATTTAGACCCAACCATTCCCTCAACAGTCACTTTGGCTGTGACAAGCATAAAATATGATCTGAATGAGAAGGACCATTGAACAAAAAAAAGAAAAATAATGGTCACCCGCTACCAGCGGGCGACTGTTTGGGACACCGAAGCATTATACCATGAGGGAAGATTTTGAAGGTGGTGATAATGGCTTTACTGATTTGCATCAGCACACGGATGCGAATGCGAACACGATAACTCCTTATGCATCAAATAAGAAAGTAGGTTTACTACAAAGTGGCCAGACCGGGGCGATGGTGTTTTTGTCGGTAAACAAACGAGACACGGTTGATCTGAGTGTGAAGGTGAACTATGAGACTGCACTGGGTGGTAACGGCTTTTTAGGTACCGCTTACGCCGCACTCTTTGGTGAGTTTAATAACGTGTATGGTTCCGGTGTAGAAGGCGGAGTAAGTGCAAGCTCTGGGGAGTTCAATGATGCATTGGCAGGAACAGACATGGCCAACAAAGGGAGCAGCAATGATGCACCCAGGGCGTTTTTGAACTACATCTGTTTTGATCGTGAGATGAACTATGTGCGGGCAGGCTTTAAGCAGC
>JBCDKO010000288.1:0-5039 GCA_038746525.1 Bacteroidota bacterium | reverse complement strand
TTCACTTGATGAAAAAGCGTGTTGCTGGTGGGAGTGGCTTGATAGCCACATTGGGTACACTGACGAGTCCGCCCCAGCTTTCCCTGGCAATAGTGAGTGTGTTGACATTTTTCACAAATAAACCCATCGGGCCATTTGAGTTGAGCAAGGTGGTGATAGCAAGCCTGGTCATCAGGAAATTGTTGCTGGAACTGGAAGAGGGTAAGGCTTTGGTATTTTTTCTCCATGATTTTGGTCGTTAAATATTACTTTCAGCTACTGAAAAACAATGGTTTAACCAAAAATACCGCCATCAAAAATTAAATATTTACTACGTGCCTACTTCAATAAATCTATTTTACACATTTAAATCTGTCCGTCATTTTTCAAAAATTTAAATGAATTTTAGATGAATTGAAAGTGAACCTATGATTTTATAGATTCAATGCCTATTTGTACATCGAAATCTCAAAAAGACCTGCTCTATGAGCTAAAAACATTGTTTTCTTAGAAACACTACTTAGGACAGCAACTGAAGAAATGGTCACCATTCCCAATAGTGAATATAATAAAGCTTCAATTAGATTTAGTTGCTGCACAAACTTAGCTAACCGGACTTGGACCGCTGGTCTTTTGGACACGAGAATGCAAGATTTATTACCATAAATACTGATTTAAGGCTCTTTCTTTGTGGAACACATCGGTAAAGTAAAAAAACATCTGTCATCAGATCAGCAACCGTCGGGAGGTGTCTGGCTTTTTTGTACCTCGGATGGGACTTGAACCCATACGGCCGCAATGGCCACAGGATTTTAAGTCCTGCGTGTCTACCAATTCCACCACCGAGGCATATTCGTGATGCTAGAAAGAAAAATGCTGCCTTATGCGTGGTGCATTCTTCTATGGAGCGGGAGACGGGATTCGAACCCGCGACCCCAACCTTGGCAAGGTTGTGCTCTACCAACTGAGCTACTCTCGCTTCTTCTTTAAGTATTGGTTATTTTCTTACTAATAAAGGATTTCAAATTTAAATGAAGCGATGAATTAAACAATAATAAATATTCGGTTTTGGATAACTATTCAATTCATAGGTTTTGCATGAATAATTAGATAGTGTATAATCATAAGTACTATCTATAATTTTTATAAAAACAGACCCCATGTCTTGTAAATTCGGGTTAGAGTTCCTCATAGAATAGTAACCGAATACTCTGATGGATTACTTCAGATTAGATGTTATTTAAAATCTGTTGCGCTTGACCATTCTCGAACCTTGGTCCAAACTTACTCACAATAGCCGAGCTGGACGCACTGGCCAGTATCCCTGATTTTTTGTGTCCTAGCCCATGGTTGATGCCATAAAGGAATGCTCCTGCAAACATATCTCCTGCACCGGTACTGTCCACCGCCTTTGTTGGGAAGGGAGCTACCTCAATAATTTTTTTCCCGTCATAAACGAGTGAGCCCTTCTCTCCAAGGGTAATCACAAACTCTTTTGCAATGTTCTTTAATGCCTCATTGCATTCTTCTAAAGAATTGGCGCCGGTGTAGAGCTGAGCTTCTTCGATGTTGCAGAAAAGAAGATCTATTCCATCACCAACAATTTCTACCATTCGCTGGTGAAAATATTTAACCATAGATGGGTCCCAAAATGTTAAACTTATTTTAACCCCGTTTTCCTTTGCAATCCTTTTTGCTTCTTTCATGGCTTCCAGTCCAGTTTCTGATGAAATCAAAGCACCTTCGAGATAGATATAATTAGCGTTTTTTATTGCTTCAGGTACAATCTCTCTGGAGGATAATTCTGTGGTCACTCCCAGATAAGTATTCATGGTCCTTTCAGCATCAGGAGTAATCATTACTAAGCATTTACCTGTCACACCTTTAAATAAATCCTTTTGATTAAGATTCGTATCTATGCCTGCGCGATTGAGTTCGGAAATAAAAAAGACGCCATCTTCATCATTTGCCACTTTACACGTGTAGAATCCTTTGCCGCCCAAATCACTCATCCCTACTATGGTATTCGCTGCGGAGCCGCCACCTTGTTTCTTTTTTATCATACCTTTCGTCGCTTGCAACAAGATATATTGCCTTTCTTCTTCCACTAATGTCATTAAACCCTTCTCTATCTCATTTTCAGTGAAAAATTGATCTTCTACCTCTATTTCGTAATCGACCAAGGCATTGCCAATGGCACACACATCGTATTTTTTATTCATTCTTTTTCTTCAGTTATGGTTAGCACTTTGTTTGGATAATCGGTAATAATTCCATCAACTCCAAGCGAAATCATCTTTTCAATTTCATGAATTTCATTTACCGTCCATGGAATCACTTTCATACCTTCATTTTGCAACTCCTTTACATAATCTTCTGAAAGTAAATCAAAATAACACGAATATATTTCCGGAGTAAATCCTAGAGAATCAATGTTTTGTTTCCAAGACAGTTGGTTTTCTATGAGGAGTGCAAGTTTAACTTCTGGATATTCTTTATGAAAATATTGCAATGTCCTAAAATCAAATGATTGGATGTTTACTCTTTCCCACAAACCCATTTCGCTGATTAAGTCATATACCATATCAGAAAAAACGCTCGGATTTGGATGAAAAGCATCATCAGTCTCTTTTTTAGTTTTTAGCTCTATATTGTAGTAGATACGTCGATTTTTTCTACTGAAAAATGACTCTACTGAATCGAGCACGTCTTTAAGTAAAGGTTTATAGATAGAAATTTTTTGCTGTTCGGGAAAGCGTATATTACCTTTAGAACCACAGTCATATTGTTGTATTTCATCATAATTTAACTCATAAATATTGATGATTGAATCACTAGGAATTGGCTCATTGGACGGATTCAAGCAAAATTCAGGTGAAAAGTAGGGTTCATGGCTCACTACCAATTTGCCATCTTTAGATACTACTAAATCCAACTCTAATGTATTTACTCCCATTTGTGCTGCCATCAGGAAAGCAGGAATAGAATTCTCGGGAGCCAGCCCTCTAGCTCCTCTATGCCCTTGGATATCAATTTCTTTGTGATTGTTAAGTGATGTACAAGCGATTATTATAAATAAAATCCATTGGCAGGTTCTCATGATAAAAATTTAATACGTGTAAAAATGTAGTTTAATGATTCTTCATTGATCACCAGCCTATAGAAGTCCGTATCTACTAATTGCTGAGGCATGTAACCACTTTGAGTCAAATATTTCTTACTGATGTTTTTATCAAACCAATGCACCAGCCTAATTTTTCCATCTTCAATCTCCAGGCAAGTCATTCCTCTCTTTCCTACTACACATCCGGAGTTAAAAACACAGGGGATATGAAACTGCGCGTTGTAAACGTTATTTTTAAAATGGTAATCCTTATTTTCACGATAATATTGCCGAAGTTCTTTTCGATGAGCTTTGATCTCCATTTTAATTCTTTCTTGCTCTATATGTGAGGACATGGAATAATCTCTGCAAAGTAGCTCAATTTTAAACTTCAATCGCTCTACTTTATGTAGCGATTCAAAAAGCGGACGATGTGTATGACCAATTACGGAGACAATTTTATTGAAGGAAGAAAACCCATATGCTCGTTTCTCAATCTTGTATTGTTTTTGATTACTATGAGAAACGGAATAACTTTTAATTCCTAAAGGATTAGCAAAATACTTGAGCGTAAAGCCAATAAGTTCATTCTGATACTGGTATTTTTTACTTGCCTGATGACCGTGAAAAATAAATAAATAGTCTTCATTGAATTTAAGCTTAAGAGATTCATAATGATGATAAGCAAACGGACGATCTTTCATCAATTGAAGCTCCAGATCATGATTGCCGATAGTTTTATAAAGTGCTTTCTTCTCATGAAATGTATCAAAGAGCTGATATACCTTCTCCCATTTTTTAACGATCTTATTGATTTTAAACCGCTGAAGCTCTTCTATATCCCCGTTCAAGATAAGTGCGTGGTTTTGGGGCTTGTAGAACTTTGAGATGGCATTGGTAAATAGTGAGGCATTACGTTTAAAATCGTCTGTGCTGCTTCCATCGCCCATATGTAGATCAGAAAAAACAACCCACCTATCATGTTTACTTAGCAATACTTCCGGACTAGACTCGAATTGCCTGGTGAGCTTCGTATAAAGTTCTTTGGTATTAATCTGACGCTGATTGGACATTTACATTCAGAAAACAAGACAACCAAGATATCAATAATGTCTTAAGTGATCTGAGTTTTTCTCAATAGCCAGGAAATTAATGATAAAGAAACCTCTCTCAGTTCATTCGATCCCAATTCTCATCTGCCTTTGCTTTAAAAGCACCGGGGTTTTCATTCCATTCATCAAGGAGGCTACCCGTTAATTTTGTCATTAAGTTTGAAGTAAAGAGCTGAAGTTTGCCATCCTGAATTTGCCACTCAGTAGGGTCAGGTGCCATTCTAATAGATTTTTCTGCCACCGCATAGGCACACCAACCACCATAAGCAGGTAAATATTTCTGAGGATTCAACTCAAACAAGCTTTTATTTTTGGTACTGGAAAAACAATAGGCAGCCCCTTCATACACTACCGTTTCACTTTCAAAACCTCTTTTTGCCTGAGATTGCTCGTAATAGGCAACTGGATCATATCCCCCAATTGCATATCCTTCAGACTCAAAAAAAGCACCAGTAACTTCTTCAGAGTTTGAAGAACAGGAGATTGCAAATAGGATATAAATGTATGTATTAAATCTTCTCATAAATTTTTTTACTTGAAAACGCTTTCGCAGATAAATCAACTATTTAAGAACTACTAAAAGAATACCTCAGGTCTGGCTTATGACATATTTTACATATGCTTATAGTAGATTTCTGAAGAGCGGGAAGATAACGACTCGCTCTGCTGGGAAGATTAAATGACAATGTCGTTTAGATAGCGTTTTTGAACTAGGCATTTAGTAAATATTAAAAATGGAGGTTAGCATGCATATGAGCACATTCGATTTAGAAATCTGTTCATTCATAGTGTTTACTTTATCTGAATGATCCATTTTCTTTGTTTGCAGCTCGTCAGAGCTATTT
>JBCDKO010000287.1:0-5040 GCA_038746525.1 Bacteroidota bacterium | reverse complement strand
TCTTCAGAAAATAGGCGATCCTTTTTTCACTACCAAAGACCCAGATAAAGGTACAGGATTAGGTCTTTATATTACGTTTGATATCTTAAAAGCTCATAACATACCGTATGAAATTCTTTCCAAAGAAGGTGAAGGAACTACCATGACCTTAATTTTACTAAATGCCAATAAAGAATGAAAAAAATTCTATACATTGATTCCCAGTGCCAGTGATATGGATGCGCAGGCACCGATGCGAATCCACATACTAAAAGCAATAATGATGGTAAAAAGTGGGAAAGTAACGCCTACAGCTGCAATTGCTTCATTGCCCAAAGTTTGTCCCAAAAAGACTTTTCAGCTGTACGGCTGATGGCAAAAATGATCTGTCCTGCGATGGTAGGAAAAAGAAAACCAAAAATCAGTTTTTTTGGATTTTCCGTCAAAAGACTTTTAGCATCCATTTCTTTTTTTAGCGAATCTTCACTTTTTTTCGCTAAACATATGGCCCAATCAGATCAGAATATTACCAATTTGGATTTCTCCCCAATTATTCTATCCGTCGGTTATCTTTTATAATCATCCAAGTATCAAAATCTAAGGTTTCTTCTTTGCAAATTGTTAATGAAAAGAAACCTTATGATCTTACTCTATCTTTTGAAAAATCAGAGGAATTTCCCTAATACTGAAACCTTCTTATTAAGAAAATTGGGTCCTTTAAAAGTGACCGGGTTGGCCGCTAAAATGTTCGAATGGTGAAGCAGACTTCCACTAACTGACACAACTTTTAAGTTATTACTTTATCAGAATCCTTTGCAAAACTGGATTTTTGGCTCAAATCGAGGCTTTCAGAATTTCAAAAACGTAGTTTATCTGGTCGTAAATGAAGCTTTTGAAATTTTGAGTAACGAAGAGTTGGGCCAAAAGGCGGGTTTTGCAAAGGATTCTATCGGTCTTTTTCACTAGTCTTAGCTATTGCAACATTCAATTTACGTGTCGATATTTGATAAATTAGATAATTGTTTTGAAATTGTATAATAAACTGAGTAAAATAAAAACCAGTTGATAAGATTCACTAATACAATTGATTCTGATTTAATTAATTAAAATTTTTAAGCTAGGCTCTTAATAAATAGCTCTTGTGAACTACAAACAAAGAAAATGGATCATTTAGATAAAGCAAACATTACAAATCAGCAGATTTTCAAATCAAAATGTGCTCACATGTATGCTAAACCCCATTTTTTATATTTTACTAAGTGCCTACTTCAATAAAATTTTTCAGATACTGTTTAGAAGAAGCTGATTTTGGGATTTGATAAGTTAATACAATATGATAATTTTAATTGTAACTTTTATTCTTTTCGTGGCTGTATTTATACTCTACAATACATCTAAAAAAGCACATTTAGGATCATCCCGGTTAGAAAAGTGGGTTCAAAATCATCCGAAAATAATGAAGACGAGTAGCTTCACATTCATTCTAATTGCCTTTACGCTTTTGTTTGGTGAATATGGATTTGGAGGAAGTTTTTTTTCCATCCTCCTTGCACTTATGACAATCTTATCTCTACAAACCATTTTGACACCAATACTGCGATATCTTAGAGAAACCAGAGAAAAAAGGAAAATAACTGAAAAAAGAAACTTATATCAGTAATGCCCGCCAATCCTAAATATCTTACTAAATCAAAATCCCAAAGATTTGCTAAGACCTCTGCTGCTATCGTTGGCAGTTTACTCGTAACTGGAGGAAGTATGTTGGCCATATCTGTTTGGTTTGATTTACCAAAAACTGTATATATGACCTATGCTTATGGGTTTTTTCTTGTTTGGTGCACCCTCATGCTTTTAGCTTTTTTATTCAGGAATGGCTGGAAGTGTTGGTTGATATACGGGACTTTATCTGTTATCTTTTTCGTCACATATTACCTGGGTGCTGTTTGAATTTTAATCTATTCTCCTTATGAGTAAACGAGTACACAATATTTTCTTCCATTTACATACAGTAAGCAGTATTGTCATCAGTGTTGGTCTCTTCGTCATCTTCTTTGCAGGTGCTTTTACACTCTTTTACCATCCTGTTTTAAGCTGGGAACAAGGAGCCCCTGTAGATGAAGGCGATACAAATGCTTCGGTTTACAAGACAGATTATAATCAGGTAATGGATAGCCTGGCTGCAAAAGGTTATGATATGTATGGGCGTAGTATGTATACAAATGAAAAACATCCCGGGCGTTTTCAAACATTTTATGTATATGGCTCTGTAGATACGCTTGCCAATGAAGAAGCACAACATTCATTTAATTTTGTTTTGGATAAAGAAACCTATCAAATCAAAGAAGAAAAGCAGCAGGAAGGCCTTGGTGACCTTTTATACGAACTTCATTTTTTCTACCAATTAGGACAATACGGTTATTACCTCTCAGGACTGGTTTCCTTATTTTTTCTTTTTGCACTTGTCACCGGGATTGTTGTTCACTGGAAAAAAATAGTTTCCAATTTTTTTGTTTTCAGGCCTAAAACCCAAATCAAAACGGTATGGACAGATGCCCATACCGCACTTGGAGTCATCGGGATTCCCTTTCAGTTCCTCTATGCCCTTACTGGTAGTATGTTCGGTTTAGGTATTGTAATAGGCTTAGTGGGTTCAATCGCCCACGATGGTGACATGGATAAATTTTACGATGTATTGTACGGAGAAGAATACAGGCAAATTTCCTTAGGTGACAAGGTGGATGTTACAACATTTGACTATAATGCTTATAAAGAAAAAGCTGAAAATAGATGGACTGGTTTCAAAACGGAATATGTGAGTTTTAGAAATTTGGGAAGCACCAGTCAGCAATTCTCATTAAGTGGGAGTGGCCAGATTAAAGATAATTTCCTCTCCTCAGGAGAAGTGGTTTATAATATGTATACCGGTAAGGTTTTGCATGAGCATGACCCTACCCATACGGAATATAATGATGCTGTTTGGGGTGCCGTATTCAGACTACACTACGCAGAGTTTGGAAATATTGAAACGCTAAGTCATTACCTTATCAAAACTTTATATTTCCTTATGGCAATCCTTACCAGTTTTGTCATCATATCGGGTGTACTTATATGGTTAACCGCGCGAAACAAGAGAAATATCCCCGAGAAGAGAAGAAAATATAACGAAGGAATTGGTCATATTTATCTCGCCGTCTGCTTGACTTTGTTGCCAATAACAGCAATTTCTTTTATTGTGACCAGATTAATTCCCGGAAGCCTGTTAGAACACAAAGAATCAATCATCAACTATGTTTTTTTCTTAGGATGGCTAATGCTTTCTCTTTTCTTTTGGAGAAAAAAGGACAATTATCTCACCAATAAGTTTGCATTATTATCTACCGGATATATTGGTTTAACAATCCCTATATTCAACGGATTAAGCTCTGGAAACTGGATTTGGTTAACATTCACCAAAGACATACAAATATTTGTAGTCGACTTACTATGGTTTTTATTATCTGGTCTCTGCCTGTTCATTGCCTCAAAGATAAAAAGAAGAAAACCGAATGATTTAAATAAAATCTCTACAATAAGTAAGTTGATAGAAGAGGAAAAATATAAATCAAACAGCCATCTTCAACGGGTTCAAAACAAAGAACCAGTATTAGCAATCAAGCCCAATCAAATAAATTAGCTACAGGAGATCATTCCAGCAAGCTCGACGCTTTAAAAAACAGCTTTGTGATTGGATAGATGCATCCATGATCAGTAGTTGAGATCAAAGTCAGGGACGATCTTAAAAAAGAATGGAGAATAGCGTATTCACTCAGCGATGTCCATCAATTACTGCGAAGATGGGGATACAGTTTCAAACAACTTTCACTTTTTCCTTCCAAGGTCGATTGAACGAAACAAGAAGAATTTATCGCTCAATACAACCAATTAGAGAACCATCTTTCAAACAGGGAAGTAATTTTATTCATGGATGGCGTTCATCCACAACCTAACACGAGTTGCTCGAGAGCTTGGACTTAAAACAGGCGAAAAACACTATATCCCCTCCAATAGTAGTAGATAAAGAATCAATGTTAATGGCCTGTATAACCCTCATAATCAGGACGTGATCATCCGGGAAGATGAACGAATCAATGCCCAATTTACCATAGAGTTACTGAAATACTATGGACTGAAAGTCCATAGGTTTGATTGCGACTGAAAGTCGGGAGGTATGGCTAAAGCCTCATTCTAATACGAATTTATCGGGACCATTAGGTTCATTACCATGATGAGAAAGATACTCATCAACCATCTCCTCTGTCAGCTTACCTGTACTCCATGCTCCCTAGCCAATGGATCAAAAGTGTTCCCCCAATATCACCTCCCTAAGTGGGGAAATTCCTCCATCAATCGCCTAGAGCTACGTCCTTTTAATCGCCGAACAAGCTCATTTACTCCTGTTTAGGTGCATAGCTGATATGCACATAAACAAGGTCTTACTCACAACTCCTTTCACAATCTCTATATCCAGAACATTGCAAACCTGCCATATGATTTCTCGAAATTTAATTTAAACTTCTCCCTTCAAAACATGGTAGCGATACGTTGTACCAAAGACCAAATGTACGGTCAAGTTATAAACTGTATGTGTCCCCTTGCGTTGAGCCATCAAGTTTAACAAAAGTAAACGTTGTAGAAGCTGAAAGCCTTGTACTGAAAGTGCATAGCTTTAACCAGCGGACTGGGACCAGTAAAAATAGCACATGGTCAATATCCTGAAAAACAGACTATTCATTTATTGCATCTGCAACAATGCTACGAAAACCCTATTTTCAAGCTTTTCAATCCTCAAATTTGACCGTATGGGTAGATTTTTCATTTGATTTTGACTTTTCAGGGTCTACTTACTATTTAATTTTTTGGAAAAAATTTGGAATTAAATTCCAATGTCGTTTAGTTAAGCATTTATTTTCATAGTGGTTTATAATTTTGATAATAAGATCTTTTGGGTTTGTGCAGCCTGGGATTCGATCGGTCGGGGCGTATAATTTCTCTGGTGTGATAAACCATGCTATCAAATGCTTC
>JBCDKO010000286.1:0-5108 GCA_038746525.1 Bacteroidota bacterium | reverse complement strand
GCTTCCCTAACGACATTTGTTTTGGCTTTGTTGTTCTTCAAAGATGATCCTAGCGCCGTTGAGAAGGCAACAGGAGTAGCATTAATAGAAAGTATCCTAAAGATGCTTTTCTACTACCTTCACGAGAGGGTATGGCACAAATCAAAGTTTGGGTTGGATTAATTGATTTAGACAAATTCTTGATCAATAGAGAGGAATCATTTAATCTTGAGTCTTGAAACTATATTTGATGCAGTTATGATAAAGAATTCTATAAACCTTTCACTTGTAGTGATTGGTGGTTGTTTACTGACAGCTTGTGGCGGAGGTTCTCAAAAATCTGAACAAGCCAAAGAAGAGAAAAAAGAAGAAATAGAATCTTTTGTAGAAAAAGAATTTACTTATCCTCTTCCTACCTCATTTGAAGTATCACAAATGTTGGGTAATGCCAATACTTCTTATTCCCCCGAAGTGGTGAACAGCCCTGAAAAAGTTGACGAATATGTCGCTACTTGGCAAAAAGCAGCTAACCTTGGTGTATACGGAGCTGATTTAAGCTATGCAGCGACTTTTGAAAAAACACAAGAAACCATTAATTTTTTGGATGTAAGTAAAAAGTTGATTGACGACCTGAATATTACCTCTGCCTTCAATGTTACTATGGCAGAAAGAATTGAAAGTAATACGGAAAATCTTGATTCATTAATATTTATTGTTACTGAATCATTTTATGATACATATAATTATCTTAATCAAAATGGTGAAGAAAAAACTTCTATCCTTGTCATTGGAGGGAGTGTGATCGAAGGACTGCATATAACTTGCGAATTAATTAAAATGAGTGAAAATAAGGGCGAGTTGATGGCTGTCCTGGCAAATCAAAAAGCTCAAGTCGCTAAATTGGTAGAATTGATGGAAAAACATCAAGAAGATGAAAACGTAAGTCAAATTCTTCCCAATTTGAGATACGTGCAGCTGGGATACGACCAGTTAGGCCAAGAGACGGAAATGACAGAAGGTCAATTTAATGATATATCCAGTTACGTTAAAGAGATGAGAGATTTGATCGTTGGATAATCAAATTTGAAACTCTATTTTTAATGCCTCAACTTAATGTTGAGGCTTTTTTATTTTGGAATGACAGAATCAATCATCAATGCACTAGTCCACCTTTTTGCTATCATAGAAAGCGCAAAAGAGAATACAGAGATAGTTGATTCTGGTGAATTGGTCATTCGTCCTTACATCCAAAAAAACTTAAGCAATCATACGCTTACTGAAGAGTACATCAAGCTGTTTTATAACTATTTAAACTTTTACAATCAATCTGTTACTCATGAATCGGATGGAATAGCCGTCAATAGCACAAGTATTTTACAGATTGCAAAGATTTGTAATCAACTTAATAAAGAACTTCTCCTTTCGGAGCGTCTCATTGTTTTTATGCAACTAATGGAGCTGATTCGGGCTGATGAAAAAATAACCTCAAAAGAAGAGGAATTTGTCGCATTAGTTGCCCTTAATTTCAATCTCAATCAGAATGATGTCATCAGCCTTAAAGACTTTATTCTAAGGCCCGATACCGCAGAACTGAATAATAAGGATGGAATTCTGATCATAAACAATAAGCAAACAGAATGGCCAGAGGAGATAGCCTGGATGATACGTAAAAAGAAAGCAGAAAATAAACCACGACATTTATTTGTCCAAAATCTTTTTGGCCGGATACTCATTCTCTATTTGAGAAGCGTGGAGACCTTCGTCTTTCGGTATGATGGGCCTCTTAATTTGTTTTTAGAGGGAATTAAAATCATTCCCTCAAGATCTTACATTCTAAAACCGGGGTCCATAATTAAAGGACCTAACATTTCCTCCATCTATGAGTCTGAGATTGCAAAGTTGTTTATTCAAGATCGAACAAGTACCCGAGTGGTATTGGCGGGAAATGGGATCGAATTTAAATTCAAAAACAGTATTAATGGATTAAGGTCTTTTTCATTTTCAGAAGACTCCGGGAGGCTTATAGGAATAATGGGAGGAAGTGGTACGGGAAAAAGTACCTTGATAAATATTTTGAATGGAAAAATACCTGTAGATAACGGCAGGATTCATATCAATGGTTTTTCGTTAGAACAAGCATCTTTAGAAGGGGTAATTGGTTATGTTCCTCAGGATGATCTTTTGTTTGAAGAACTCACCGTCTATCAAAACCTGTATTATAATGCTAAAATTTGTTTCAGTGACTTTTCAGTTGAACTAATTGAAAAAACAGTTCACAATGTTTTAGAAGACCTGGATCTTGAGGATATAAAGAATTTAAAAGTCGGTGGTCCGTTGAATAAAACCATTTCAGGTGGACAAAGAAAGCGACTTAATATTGCTCTTGAGCTCATGAGGGAACCTTCTATTTTATTTGCGGATGAACCTACATCAGGCCTTTCCTCTATGGATTCTGAAAAAATGATGCTATTGCTTAAAGACCTCGCCAGAAAAGGTAAATTGGTTATAGTAATCATTCATCAACCATCCTCAGAGATATTTAAGCTTTTTGATAAACTTTGGATTTTAGACAAAGGAGGCTACCCTATTTACAATGGCAATCCGATTGATGCAGTAGTTTATTTCAAAACCATGAATACACAAGTAAATGCTGCTGAGAGTGAATGCCCGAGATGCGGAAATGTGATTCCTGAGCAAATTCTTCAGATCATTGAAGCAAGGGAGATAAGCGAAGACGGTCGATCTAAAAAGAAAAGAAGAGTCAATCCTTTAACCTGGTTTCAAAAATACAAAGAACATATTCTTCCTACTCTCGAAAAACTTAAGTATGAAACTACCCTCCCTCCTTCTAACTTCAGTATCCCTAATGGATGGGAACAATTCAAAATATTTAGCAAACGAAATTTCTATTCCAAGATTTCCAACCGCCAATATGTTCTCATTAATCTTCTGGAAGCGCCTTTGCTTGCCTTCGTTCTAGGTTATTTTTCAAAGTTTTCTCCTGAGAAGTCATACGCATTCTCCGAAAACATCAACCTGCCTGTTTACTTATTCATGGCCATTGTGGTTTCACTGTTTATGGGGCTCACTGTGAGTGCGCAAGAGATTTATAAGGACCGGAAGATCTTGGAGCGAGAGTCTTTTTTGAATTTATCCAGGCTTAGTTACATCAATTCAAAAGTTTTTTACCTGTTTATGCTTTCAGCTATTCAAACGCTGTCATTTGTTTTAGTTGGTAACTTTATTCTGGAAATTCACGGGATGACTTTCTACTATTGGCTTACGTTATTTTCGGTTTCGTGCTTTGCCAATGTGGTAGGCCTCAATATCTCATCTGCGCTCAACTCGGTTATTACCATTTACATTCTTATTCCATTTATACTGGTCCCTCAACTTCTATTAGGCGGTGCATTGATTAAGTTCGATGAGTTACATCATTCGCTTACCAATCAAAAACATGTACCGGTAGTTGGAGATCTCATGGCTTCCAGGTGGGCTTATGAAGCGCTTGCAGTTGCTCAATTTAGATACAATAATTATGAGAAACACTTTTTTAAAGTTAACCAGGAGATAAGTGCTAACTCTTTCCATCGATCGTACCTGATACCTGAAATGTTTTCTATTAACGCGCAATTGGAAAATGATAGTGCCTATTGGAAAAGTTCTGAACGTGAACTTGCCATACTAAAAAATGAAATGACCAGACTGAATAAAGTCTATGGTTTTAAATCATTTCAATATATAGATCAACTGACTCCTGAATATTACAATAAATCTATTGGCAACCGACTTAGAGACTACCTTTTACAGGCCAAAGATTTTTTTGTAAGAAAATATTTACAATCACAAAGCAGAAAAGATTCTGTATATAATGCACTGATTAAAGAATTGGGTAAAGAGAAGTTTGTTGAGTTAGAGCGTCAATATCACAACGAATTTCTTAAAAACCTACTAACTAATAGATCACAAATAGATATGGTTTACAGAGATGAAAATCAACTTATCCAAAAAAAAGATCCTATCTATATGAGACCTTACTCAACCATGGGTCGTGCGCATTTTTATGCACCCTTCAAAGTAATTCACACTACTCATATTCCTACCTTCATTTTTAATATATGCTTTATTTGGTTAATGAATATCTTACTTTATATGTTTTTATTAAATAATACTTTGAAGAAGATTATCAAGTTTTTTGAATCTCCCAGAGGTGATGAGCGTAATCCAACCACCTGGGCAAAAATCATTGACACTTTAATTGTGCTAATAAGAACCCCAAAAGTGTATATACGTGCTTGGCGGATGAGAAAACAGAGAGCTAAACTGTGACTTTGATGTATTTGAATTTCTATTCTTTCTGATCTAAGGTTTAGGTCAGCTTAATAGTAAGTGCTATCATCTTCCTGCCAGTTAGATCGAATAAAAAGTATAGTATTTGTGTTACGAATCAAAGTAAAGAACCACCTTCTAAGAAGGTGGTTTTGAGTAACCTTCAAAGGGAGTCTCGAAAGTCGAAATACTTTTGCTTATTCTCTACTCTACGCTCCTCACAACCTTCTCGTACACACTAAACAATACTATCTATTTCTACTAATTCCTTTATCACTTCTTTCAGTATCCTACAAACAATATTTTTGAACCCTCACAATGTGATAATTAGTGTCTCTAAGAAAACAGTATCTTTTGAAAGAAAACGAGGTTTTTAGCTCATAGAGCGAGGTTTCTTGAAATTTCGATGCACAAATGATCATTGAATCTATTTTTGAAATTTTAATGAAAACACAATAAATCACAGGTTTACCTTCAATTCGTTCAGAATCCAAATGAATTTTTGAGAAATTGATTCCAAAGTATAAAATAGATTCGATTCATTGTTTTGCTAAAAAACTACGCTGCAGGTGTCAGTAAGCGTGTTTTTCGTCTTTTCTTAGAGACACTAATTATATTTATGGATTACATGGTTCTGCTTACGATACTTAATCACTACCTAGGGCTTGCTGAGAAAGTCACAGGTGTATCAGATACTAGGCAGCAAGGTGAAGATGTATGCTTATACTTCGATCCGCAGCGAACGACGTAGCTGATGTACCTGTGACTAGTTGAAAAATCTCGAAATCGAGATTTTTCAG
>JBCDKO010000285.1:0-5165 GCA_038746525.1 Bacteroidota bacterium | reverse complement strand
TATACTGAACGGGGTATCAGGTTCAAACCTGATCCACCAATGAAATTTATCAACTAGTCCCGACCCCAATCGGGACTTTTTACATTCCAGCCAAAATGACACTCGGACTTGCTGAATTCACAACAGAGATACCAATTACTGGAACGGCCTTACAAAGGGCTAAGACGAAAATAGTGATGAAAGTGGCAGTGCTTACCCGTTAGCTTCTGAAATCAATTTGGAAAAGCCGAAATTGCCACCTTTCAGGCCTGCGATTTCGGGTCCAAATCTCCTCAATGACTTCCAATGTCTATGTGGTAAAATTTATGAGAGTGGGTCGATAAAAGTTCAAAGACGCAATCTTGAGTTAACATAACTTCAATTGTTTGAAATTAAAGAAGTAAATACTGTTTACTTTAATCTCAAAATATTTAAAGATTCAGGAACAAGTTCAAGATGAAAATAATGAATACTTTTTTATTTGAAGAGAAGAACCTAAATCAAGGAATTTGGAATGAGCTGAACAAAATCATATATGCTGATTTATTGAAGATTACATCCTGCTTAAGATTACATAACATGAGACAACTTCTCTTCCAATTCCTCTTGAATCGCCTTGCATTTATTGTTATTATACCATTTCTGAATAATCAGTTGAAATTCACTGTAAGGAATTTTATTTTCACTCTCTCTCCATTCCCAATAGAGTTTCTGAAGTTCTTTTGGCCTTGGTCCCCAGTGGAACAGGATGTTTAAATTTTCATCATACGCTATTAGTTTTGGTATAGACCTTCCTCCTTTTGTGAGGAATTGATCCATCAGTTCCAAGTTCTCATCTCTGAGAACAATTCTCAAGTTTATAGCCTCATTTAACTTGGCCAGTCTTGCAATGATTGGTATACTGTTGGCCGCATCTCCACACCATGTTTCTGTGATTAATAGCCAGGTTTGATTTGAAAGAACTTTAATTTTTTTTGCCAATTCAGGTCTAAGTGTAGTGGTTTTGTTTATTCGCTTTGAGCGTTGCGCATTCAATTTCGTATAATGAATTAAATCTTCTTTTTGCACCCCAGTAGTCTTCCCTTCTCTCGCATAATTGTTCAGCAATGTATGGTATTCTTTAGCAGAAAACGAATTGTTTAAGGCATGTTCAATAATTGGATTATCGTTCATAGAAAAAGGATACAATAATTAAAGAGACAGAGTTCAGCAGTCTTTAATATACATCAAAAGGTTGACCTCACAACCCTTTTTAAAAGTTTCACACTTATTGAGAAAACTGATTTTTATCTATGAGGATGTTACCTCTGAATTTTCGAATGGAAACTTCCTGGTCTTGTCCCTCACTCCTTTCTTGGCTGTTTCACTCATAGCATGCTGAGGTCAGTAGCCGCAAGCCGTATCGAGTGGGACAATATCTAGGCTTAAATGTGTAGCCAATGAAATGCAAAGCTCTGGTTAGCTTAGGTTTCTGGTTGTTAAGATGATTGGAACAATAAACCGATCTGGTCTGGTCTTTATTGATCGTCAACTTACAAGCAATAAACCTTTTCTCCACTTGTCGCAGGATGAACAGGGCTTGCATCTCTAACGCAATGGAGGCTAACATCATCTGATTATCGCTCAAATCGGATATGAGGATAATGCTTCTCCATTCATTTATCGAAGGTAAAGTAAAGATATATGTTGGCAAGTAAGCCAATGATCACTCCTCGTATGGCCTCGTGGGCATTCTTACCCGGTCCATAAACATAGCTATCTGCATGAAAGGTGTGATCTACCTTGGGCTCAAGATAGGCCTTCACTACTTGTTGGGCTATCAGGTCTTCTCCCGTGGGAATACCTCATAATCTACCCCCCTTGACTTCTTGAGTATTTCCATTTCCTTTACGGGCTGTGGATAATAACTTCCTGAACTCATGCGATTCCATAGTTTATAGGTATCCCCCTGCAGCCTCTCTTCATAGCGGGCTATCTCCTGTCCATCCACGCCTGATGATCTCTGGTTCGCTTTCACTTTTCTGAATGCTTCCAGCACCATCTGTTGGATAATTGGATGTTCCGCACCTTTGCTTTTCTCTCCTTTCGGTGAGCTTCATCACTACTACGGTGGAGGCCATTCCCATGCCAGTCTTCGGTATTCGCCTTGTGGGGGTAGCCACTTGTACTTTACCTTCTCATCCTTGTATAAGTTCCCTTTTGTTCTGTTAACGCGCCTCATACCGATTTCTGCCGCCTATACACCATTTGCTATCTACCCCGCTTCAGGTTATTGCTGGTAAACCCTACTCTCAGAGACCAGCAAATCTCTCTGATTTTGACAGGTTCTATGGATGTATTTATCCGGGAAAAATATATGTCATACGTTCAGGAACATGGGAAAGAAAGTTTTAGCAAGGGTGTGTAGAATAAAAGGGAAATAGCTTTCAAACTTTCTTGGGTTTTTTCTTCGTTTTTGAAAATCTGCTATCAAAGCCAAACACCGCTAAAATAAGCGCTAACGTAACTCAATAATAGAAGGCTATATTATGAGTTTTGATAAATACCCTCTTATCATACATATAGCACGGTTTTTTTCTTTTTTGATATTTATTTTATATGATTGCAATTCAAGATTTGTAAAAAAATAAGATTTCAGTATGAAAATATTTTTTAATAACTAAAATCTAATTTCTACGTAACACAAGATACCTCCAAAACAGAGCGTTTGTTACATCAACGCTTTTAATAAGAACTTCCATATGATTTTTGTTGTATCATTTTATGGATTTTTATACTTTTTGCTTTTTGTTATAGTTTTACACGAATTATTTATATCATGAGAAACTTCACTACCACATTTTTCTTCATGAGTTTATTCTATACTTTAGTTGCCAATGATGAACTAGTTATCGTTAAAGGAGTCATTAAGGACAAACAAACAAGTGAGCCCATTTCATTTGCGCACATTACTATCGGAAATAAAGTTACCATTACTGATATAAATGGTGAGTTTGCAGTGCCCATTGAAAGTCCAACTAAAAAATTGGTGCTAAAAATATCCTATCAAGGATATGAAACACATATTGAAGAGGTTACGGACTATGATAAATATTATGAAATATTCATAATTCCTTCCACCATCAGATTAGAAGATGTAAGAGTTAGATCAGGTCCAGAAATTATGAGAAATGTTTTCAACAATTTCTTTATTAATTACACAATGGAATCTCAACTATTGGAAGCTTATTATAGGGAAATGATGAAAGATACTCTGGATTACTGTTATGTAACTGAAGGTATTATGAATATTTATACCCCTAGTAATATTGACAGATTCAGGACACCAATTGTAAAGCTTCAAAGGTCAAGAAAGAAAATTTACAAACCAGTTGAAGAAGAGAACTTTCTTACAGGAAATGCAAGTGATATGGCACATTCTTCTATTTGGCGGTTTGATTCTTTCTTGGGAGAAAAAAATCGAGATAATTATCACTATTTTTACGATGGTGTATCTACAATCGGAGATCACAATGTTTTAATCGTGGACTTTGAACCGAAAAATGAAAAAGGTAACACCTCAGGCACATTATTTATAGATGACATTACCTATGCAATTCTCAGAATTGAATATCATCCAAACACGGAAGAATCCGAATTTTGGGATGATGTATCATGGACAGAAGAGTATGAACTTTTATATGGGAGTTTTGACTTGGTAAGTACAACATTTAATGGTATCGCAGATGGTGGTAGCAAACTATATACTGCGGTATTGATTGTTCATCATAGTCGTGTAGAGTACGATATACCATCAGATGAAGAACTGATGGATATTATAGGGATTAACGATACTTTCATAAAAAAAGCTGAAGAAGACACACAAGGAGACTTTTGGGAAGGATTTCACACCCTTAAACTCAATGATAGAGTAGCTGCACAGATTAATACTGAAAATTACGACTTCTGACTATTCCTTAATTACGAATCTTATTTTTTAACTTTCTTTGTATGAATCGAATAGAAAGGCTCAACGCATTGCTTATTTATCTGCAAGGAAAATCTAGGATCACTTTATATGAAATAGAAAATCGATTCGAAATAGGAAGGCGGACCGTTTTTAGGGATATTCGATCTTTGATAGAAGCTGGTGTACCCATCGGAGGTAATGCTGGTGAGGGTTATTTCATTGTAGAAGGATATCGTTTACCTCCAGTAGTATTTAATAGAGAAGAAGCTAGCGTTTTACTTATGGGCTCAAAGTTCGTGGAAAGTGGAGCAGACACAGAAACCGTTCGAACCTTTCGAGTGGCAATGGATAAGATAAAGGCGGTATTGAAATATTCGGATAAAAAATTCCTGGAAAACCTTGAAAAACGTATTTCAATTCGTCCAAGTCCTATCCCAAAAGAATTTCCAAATTCTCATATCTCAGAAATACAGTTCGCCGTAGCCACGAATAGGCTAATCTCTATGACCTACTATTCGCATCATTCTGACAAAACTACCAATAGAGATGTAGAGCCATTAGGAATGGTATTCTATTCCGGTAGATGGCACCTAATAGCCTACTGTAGATTGAGGAAAGATCTACGAGACTTCCGTGCAGACAGAATTCAAAAGGTGGGAATTTTATCAGAAGTTATTGATCCTTCCAAGCATCCGAACTATATGAACTTTCTAAATGACACCCTTATGGGAACTGATGCAAAAGAAGCAATCATTTCTTGCTCAGCCATGGCAACAAGATTTATGGATGAGCAAAAGTACTATATGGGGTTTGTAGAGGAACAAAAACTGAAGAACAGTCGATTTCGTATGAAATTTGTAACCCCTCACTACAACTATCTTGCAAGATGGCTCATGATGTTTGGAAGTGAGGTCGAAATTTTAAGTCCGCCTGAATTTCAGAAGATAGCTAATATGCATGCGAAAGAACTAGTAGAACATCATAGTCGTGTGCTTGCATAAAGCAATTAAATGATGCTCGTATCTTAATATCAGAACTCCTGACCTGACCCAGGGCAATCGCATTTAAAATAACTCACAAATACCTGTATAGAAAGGTATCCCAACTAAGGGATACCCTAAGTCTCATAATGTGTGTGTTTTTTTAAAAAATCGGGCCGTTTTACACTTAATACGTGAACTTTTTCACCGTGAATCATACCCGATTAACAAAGATCAATATACTGATTATCAATGAT
>JBCDKO010000284.1:0-5170 GCA_038746525.1 Bacteroidota bacterium | reverse complement strand
CAAATCGTCCCACGGAATTTTGTCACTCAGTACAACCCAGCGATTGGTCTTGTCCAAACGAGCAAACATCGAATCTGGCTCAAAACAATCCGGTTTTAGCTGACTTTGGGAGGTGTATCTACAGAGTGATGCAGGCTTTTTGGGGGGGCTTTTTCGTTTACTGTGCATCTCGGCTCAGATTTTTTGATCAAAATAGCCCAATACAACGCCTTTTCAAAATAATCCCTATTTCTCAGCAAACCCTAATTAAAACCATGGCTAAAATCAGATATTGCCTCATTTCTGCTGACTTCTTATAATATTTTGATATGTCTTATCTATTGATGTATCTCTTCTTATTAATCTAACGGCTCCATCTGGAGATACTTGGTAAACTCTATCCATTCTGGTCGAGTCATTTATAAAAATTACTTCTAGTCTCTGTACGCCCTTGTCCACTTCCGCTACTAGTGCTTGTTCTTGCTTGATCATTATCACTTCTTGTAGCACTAACAGTATTAATTACGTTAGAAACTTCACTTGCCGCAGATTTAACAAGATCGGCTGTTCCACTAGGAGTTCCGGGAGCACCACCTACTCCTTTTGCTTCCGTTAAAATCGTAATTCCCACCAGTCGCTCGCTTGTAGCGAGCGACCATTATTTTTCTTTTTTTTGCTCAATGGTTATTCTCATTCAGATCATATGTTATATCCGTCACTCGGTACAGCCGAGCGACTGGTTAGAGGATTACTGAAAGGCAATAATTTAAGAGGTCTTCTGAATATCAATTTTGTTTGGTGTGTCGCTATGATCTGAATCATTAAAGTTGATCCGAAAATAAAAACTGTAATCTTTATCTAATATAAATACCGTATTTCCTGAATCAGATTCTGCAATTACAAATGCATTAGTTAAAGCATTTTTAGTTAAACATTTAAATATTCCGCAATTGTAAAAATCATCACCGAAAACATATGATTCGGAGCTTTCAGAAGCTTTCATAAAAATCTCCCTCATAAGGTCAGATTCAATAAAGCTTTCATCTGAATTAATTAGCTCATCTTCTGTAATCATACCTAAAAATCTTGAATCTAAGTTTTCTAGAATGCCATCACTTTCTTCTAAATCAAGCCAGACCGAATCTTTGATATGATTCATAAAAGTACTTTTATACATATCCAACTTTTGTTTCCCTTTCTGCTTCCTTTTTAAAAGCTCCAAATCTTTAGTCATTATAAAATCTTTTAGACTTTGGTTTTACCCATTTGAGGCTTATTATTAAATCCACTCCTATTCAACCCGTCAGGCTTACTTGGATCTCTCTTTACTGGGCCTACTTCCCAGCGAGGCTGGCCTGTATTACTTACATCATTTCGCGCATCCTGGATCGTGAAATTATTATCTATTGTTAAAAATACTCTATCTAGCGAATTAGTTGATTTATCTAGAATTAAAGGCTGACTTGTTGGGACACCAGCATCTCTCATGGCTTGTCTTCTAGCAGCTTTTGAAGAGGGTAAGCTAACGTTAGATTTAGTAGGTACTTTTTTGGACATTATTGTCTCAAACAGCATTGTAGCACCTGCAGCAAGTAACACTCCCTTCTCCTCATCTGACATATTGGGTATGTCCAAGAGCGTATTAAATCCAGCCTCTAAAGAAGCAGCAGTTTCATTTTCATGGCCGGTGGCATTCGTTATTCCTGTAACATCACCAAGTGTTTGTAAAATATTACTCGAAATTGTACTGGCATCATCCAATAGCATACCAGGGTCTTCAAGCCTTGCATTCAATCCATTATGGAAGTTGCTATTGAAGTTACTTACCCAATTATTCCAACCTATGAGTATGGTAGAGTCTCCATTGATATCAATAGCATTGACCGGATTATTGTTCGCATAGTGATAAGGTGACCACTCAGGGAATTTATCAGCAAATCGGTCTATTCCCATAAAGCCAGGACCACCCCACGGGTTTCTCATCCTTCGACCATAATCTTGTGCTCCCCATTCCTGTTCTTCCTGCCCATTGTACTTATACTTTTGAGGTGTGGATGCTATTCTATGATACTCCGATATTGGAGCACCATAAGGGTAATAATCTGATGCAAACACCACATTGGTTTTGCCATGATACACCGTAAAGTCATCCCAATGGATGGCTACTTCCTCTGCGTTTTCATTACTTAGGTAAGCTAAAATGTAGCCTTCTCTATCCGCTACAATATCATTCAGTGAGATTGTCTCATATACTCCAATCCCTTGTGCTGCGGTGGTGATCTGCAAGAAGCCCGCTCGCACATAGTTCATCTCCTGATCAAAGAAGAGGTAGTTCAAGAACGCTCTCGGTGCGGTGCTGCTGTTGCCCTTGCCCGACATATCTATCCCGTTCAACGCTTCATCAAAAACCGTAGAGCTACTACTTACGCCACCCTCAACACCTGAACCATACGCTGCATCAAAGGAGCTAAACAAAGCACTATAAGCTGTACCCAAGAAGTTGTTGTTGCTCGGTGTGGTCTCGTAGTTGGCGTTCACAGTCAGGGTTACCGTGTCCCCTTTGTTCATGGAGAGGAAGATCATCGCTCCGGTCTCACCAGCCTGCAACAGTGCCACTTCATCCCCTCCTGAGGTCGTATTGGCATTCGCATTGGTATGCCGGTGTAAATCTTGAAAGCCGTTCGCTTCTCCACTCTCAAAGGTCTCTGTTACGGTGGAATGCTCTGGTGTGGTGGAAAAAGTGACCCTTACATTGCCTTGATGATCGGTAATGTGATATTGATAGTCGTAGGTTCCCTCACTTTCGTTCGGGACGATCCTGCCTTCCTTATGCTGGATGAGTTGGAGCTTCCTCTGTCCGGTCCCCTAGGTCTCATAAATGAACTCCCCCACATAGTCAGTGGTCCTGGTCAGCATTCCATCTTCGTAAACTTTCTTTTGCAGCTTTCTTCCATTACCATCATACCAAAACTCAAGGTAGTTATCCGCATCCTTGATGATCCGGGTAGGCTTGTTCAGATTGATTGTACTCGATTCCCCAACCAGTTACTCGCTTGTAGCGAGTGGCCATTATTTTTTTGTTCAATGGTCATTCTTATTCAGATCCTATGTTATATCCGTCATTCGGCACAGCCGAGCGACTGTTGAGGAATTTCTCTTATTTACAGTTCCTTTTCTCTGAAGTAATCAAATTGGCATGTTGCGGATTTTTTGTAGAAAATACAATACTATAACAATCTCCTATTTCAAAACTACCTTCAACTGACTGATGCTCCTCATATTTTTTACCATCATAGTTGAACTTGAAAACAATGTAATCTCCTCGACTTTTAATCCGGTAAGTTCTAGTAATCCTCCCAATAGTCTTTTGACCATTCTCTTGAATATCCTGTTCCTCTTTACTCCAAGATTCAAAAATGAATGCTAATAAGCCTATAAAAAGTGCTGTACCAACGATACCTACTACTGCTTCTGCTTTCAATTTCACTGCCTAATTTCGTCTTTAATTTCTGTTGCTCCTGTTCCAGATACACTACCAGTATAATCAACCACAGCTTTTGTTCCTTCTTGAGTGACTTTATTCGCACCTAATGTGCTATTTAGAGTTTGAGTAGTTGACAGTTTGTTATTGGCATTAGTCAAATTATCAGTTGCAACCTTAGGAGTTGTCGACTTAGCTCGTACATCTCCATTTTGAACAGCATTTACAGCCTTATTAAGGTTTTTATTTGCTGCAGTCACTCCAGATTTTGCTGACTTCACTGCCGCATCAGAGGACGCATTTACCAAAGCTTTACCAGCCTCTGATCCACCTGCCGCAAAGACTATCCCTACAGCTGCATCAGTTGCTATTTTTGTGGCATCAGTTTCAATAGTAACTCCTTCTTGCTTTATATCTAAAGTAGCTTTTATCACCTCTGAAGCTCCTATAATAGCTGCTTTTTTAACCAAATTCTTTGCTACACTAGCTCCACTTGTAATTGCCCCTTCTACTCCAGAAACAACAATATCACCAACATCAACATCTGTCCAAGCATCAGAACCTATTTTACTTGAAGCATAATTCACTGCTACCTGTGTTCCATATTCAACTGCTGCTCCTACTATTCCCCCAATTACATTATTCCAAAAGGCTCCATCTTCATCCGTTCGTTTGACAGGATTTCCTCCTACATAATTGTATGGTGACCATTCATAATAAATTTCAGAAAGAGGATCAATTGACGTAAATCGAGATATGCTTGGATCATAGAATCTGACTCCATAATGATACCATCCAGTCTCTTCTTGAAGCTCTTTGTTGTTATACTTGAATCTCTGTGCTACAGAAGCTGTCCTTTTTGATTCGTTAAATGTTAGGCCGAAAGGGTAGTAATTTATGCAATTTTTCTGCTGTCCCCGTTTTTGGTCTAGTACCTCAAAAAAATGAGATTGGCTTTCTTTTAGGCGGTCTCTCTTCCAAACACCTAAAAATGGTGAAGGCTCTCTCTGTTGGTCATATGTAAGCTTTAAGCAGCCCATTGGTGGATGGTGAAGGTAGCAAAAAGCCCCCTAACGAGGGAGCTTTCCGAACTGTATCAGGGCTTCTTGAAGGTCATTTGCTTCTATTATTATCTGGTGGCCGTGTTGTTTGTGGAACGATTCCAGGTCTTTTTCTTCAATAAACATGAAGCTGTACTGATCTTGTCGTTTGAGAATAAAGCATTTCATAACTATCTGATTTTAATGATGAGCCCTTTTCGAAAAGAAAAAAGGGAAAAAAAGAAAGCGGATCGTTCCAGGCTGTGGGGGGCTGCCGGGCAAGGGTTCTGGCCCTTTACGGTGGGGTGGAACAGCGGGGGGCTAAATGGCCAGGTTCATTGACAGGCAGGCAACCATCGGCCTAACTTTGCGGCCTTTTATTGCCTTTCTTGGAGGGGTTAGGCACACTCCCTTCCTTCCTCAGGGCATGCCTCTCCTTTTCTCAAGACAAGCTTTCTTTCGCCTCTCTGCATCTTATCTCACGTCGGATTGCATGGTCTTTTGATCGGGGTAGGCACTCTGCGGGTCACTGCGGGTACCACCACCCGCCACACAGGGAACGAGACTGGAAGGAACAACTGTGTGTGCCGGAGGGTACGGGTGGTGGTCGCAGGCCCGCACAAACAAGGGCTGTGGTTTTTGTTTTGGGGGCGCCTAGCCTTGCCTACCT
>JBCDKO010000283.1:0-5185 GCA_038746525.1 Bacteroidota bacterium | reverse complement strand
GTGAACGTTCTTCCTCCTTTGGCTCAATGCGAAGAAAAGATTCTTCATGGTATGCACGTCTCAGATAACCCATTTGCAGCCTTGAAGATAGCGCGTTTTTCTTTTCATTTGAAAAAAGAAGGAGATGCCGTTTTTTCAGTAGTAACTAAAAGTAAGCCCCTGATCTCTCAGAGGCTCTTATCTATTTCTTTCCCTTTTTCTTCGGAGGCGGTTCTCCAAATGCAATAGGTAGCATTATAAGATCTATTACCTTCTTACTACGATTAATTCTAGGGTAAACTTTGCACCCCTGATGATCTCAATGGCTTTTACATTTAGCTGCTCGTTGTCACTTTTGATCACTCTTGCACAATGAACATTGCTTAGGGTATCTACCACACAGCGGACAAAGATTTTGTCTTTTTCGCCATCAATTAGTATTAGAGAAAGAACCAAAACAAATCCACGAAAAATATCCTATTTCTTACCTTCATTTATCACACGTTGCCAAAAAGAATCATCTTCCGGCAATGGTTAGGACGATTTGACGATAGGGCACATGATCGTCTATGGACACCCACAAAAAACTGGCTGTGTAAGAAAAAAAAGGTCCGAGCGACACGCTCGAACTAGCATATCGTACAGCCTCGGACTAGCTAGAGCGCTTACGATTTTTAATGCTCACAAACCTTGGATTAGTTGGAGTAAATAGAAATTCATCACAACCTCATTGCAAATTAAGGACGAGTTGAGGTATGGCTAGTTAACTAATGGTATAGTATATATTAATGAGTCAACCATAGTGGTGTCTGTTCCTGTTATATGATACCATTTACCTACAGGAACTTTATTTGAAACTTCTCCGCTAATTGACAAATTACCGTAAGGAAGTATGTAATTAAACTTCCCAAATCCGTCTTTTACCTGATGATTACCAAGAGAATCCCAGATATTCAAATAATACTGCTTTCCTTTTTCGATTCGAATTTGAATTGATTTTAATCCATTTGAATAAAAACCAATCCAATCTCCTTTCAGGTTTCCTTCTTCATACATTCCTTGTCCAGCAACTAAACTATTTGGATAGAAAAGTTTAACCATACCGTCTAAATAATCATTCTTAAAATTTGATATTGATGTTAAAACTCCATTTTTATTCCAAAACATCCATTCTCCAAATTTTTCACCTTTATTATACGAACCTTCAACAGTCTTATTACCTAATTCGGAAATCTCAAGATAATAACCATTTAGTTTTCCATCCTTATAATTTTCTGTCTTCTTTAATGAACCATCTTCATACCAATAATTCCACTCTCCATCCTTTTTTCCCTCTTTGAAAATCCCTTTTTTTTCTAATTTCCCGTTTTCATACCAAAAAGACCAGACACCTTCTTCTAAATTATCTACATAAGTCCCTTGAATTGAAAATTGACCATTTTCATGTTTTTCAATAGCTGGTATTTTATTTCTATTATCAGAGCAACAACAAAAAACAAAAATAATTAATGAATAAGACTTCAATTTTGAGGCACCCATGTACTATGAATTTCATATTGAAGCAAAATAACATCAGAAACTGTTGACACATCAAAGTTCCAAAATATTGGTTCTTGTGCAAATATTGAACCTTGTACTGATGTAGACTCCCCTGGTAAAATATAGTGTGATGAAGGATCCTGATAAGCCGGATTATTCCATCTTAACTTAAATGTTACAGGTAGCACATTTTTATTTGTAAATTTCACCCTAACAATTTGCCCTGCTTCAAATTTTATCGGACCAAGAAATTCAGTCGTCCATCCACCCTTTGCTAACATTCCCCTTGAGTGGAATTTCAGATTATCTTGTGAGTCTTGAGAATATAATTCTCCACAACATCCAATTCCTTCAGTATTTTCATAAGCAGCTAAATCATTTAAATATCTACCTGAATTCGCATCTCTTCTAATCAATCTCTTCCCTGAAAGTCTTTCTCCAAAAAGTGTCCCACGATCTGATCTCATCGAATTAAGGTACCCGCCAATACCACCGCTTATTCCTCCTGATATCGCCCCTTGTTCAAAGCCACTCCAAAAATCTCCTCCCTGCAAAGCGGTCAGCCCCCCGCTGGTTAATCCTCCGGTAGCAGAACCGAAGAGTGCTCCCGGAATAATCCCATTCACATCTACGGCACTTGAAAAACCCAGACCTACACCCGTACCCACTGCTCCGGTCCAGGCGCCTCTTCCAAAGCTGCCCCCTCCAATACTGGAATTGATTCCTCCGGCGACCGATCCGCCTAATACCATTCCCGCAGGCCCAAAGGCACTACCCGCGGTGGTCAGTGCACCGGAGATGGCCCCGGTGCCAAAAGATATCCCAAAATCTCCCCAGTTCCAGGCATCTCCATTAACCGCCGTGGAGATGCCGTAAGAGGCTGCACCTACACCCCCTCCAATCGCCGCACCTATGGCGATGGCGGCTAGCAAGGTTAACTCTTGTCCATCGGGATCCACATACATGTTTGGATTGGCTCCCATGCCCAGGTACGGAGACATAGTCGCAAACTCACTGGCTTTCGGATCCAAGGTGGTAAACCGTCCCATGGCGGGATCGTAGAAGCGGGCGTGGAAGTCATAGGTATCCAGTCCTTCTTCGTCCAGGTATTCTTTGCCCTGGTAGCCGTACTTGTTTCGGAACTCTTGGGCGGTGCGCTCAAAGCGATGATAACTCAAACCATAAGGGTAGTAGTCTACACAAAAATGAGACTGTCTTCTTTTTTTATCTAATCCCTCCAAAAAATGAGACTCGATTTCTTTTAGTCTCCGTTTCTTCCAAACAACTATAAGAATCCTTTACAAAACTGGATTTTTGGCTCAAATCGAGGCTTTCAGAATTTCAAAAACGTAGTTTACTGGTCGTAAATGAGGCTTTTGAAATTTTGAGTAACGAAGAGTTGGGCCAAAAGGCGGGTTTTTCAAAGGATTCTATAAATGGCGAAGGCTCTTGCTCTTGGATGTATGGTATTTTCAGACAACCCATTGCTTGATCTTAAAGATAGCAAAAGGCCTCTACCTGGGGAGCTTTTCAAACTGTCCGAGAGCTTCTGACATGTCACTGGCTTGTACCAGGATCGATACTTGTAATGAAAACGGAAGAATGCTACATCTGCTTCTTCCACTTTTACGATGGCTTCCCTTTCTCTTCAATCGACGCCCGTTGGGATAACCTAGTGGCTAATTTTTCCCAACCATTACATAGATACGCTAATTTGACCGTAGATTTATCCCAACCACCACGCAGGTAGACTAAATTGAGCGCAGATTTAGCTTTCCGAGGGTCGGTTACGATAAATCGACAAAAAATTTAGCTCCCCGAGAGTCGGTTATGCTAAATGGACGATTTTTTTTGCTCTCCGAGGGTCGGGTGACCTAAATGGACGAAAAAAATAGCTCTCCGAGGGTCGGTTGCGATAAATCGGAAAAAAATTTAGCCCTCCGGCAGTCGGTTACCACAAATCCACGAAAAACATCCTATTTCTTACCATCATTTATCACACGTGCCAAAAGGAATTATCTTCCGGTAATGGTTAGGACGATTTGACGATAGGGCACGTGATCCTCTATGGACACCCACAAAAAGCTGGCTGTGTAAGGAAAAAAAGGTCCGAGCGACACGCTCGAACCAGCATATGGATGCCGTTTTTTCAGTAGCAACTAAAAAGTAAGCCCCAGATCTCTCAGAGGCTCATATCTATTTCTTTCCTTTTTTCTTCGGAGGCGGTTCTCCAAATGCAATCGATAGCGCTATAGGAGCTATTACCTTCCTACTACGATTAATTCCAGGGTAAACTTTGCACCCTTGATGATTTCAGTGGCTTTTACATTTAGCTGCTCGTTGTCACTTTTGATCACTCTTGCACAATGAACATTGCTTAGGGTATCTCTACTACACAGCGGACAAAGATTTTGCCTTTTTGCCATCAATTAGTAGTAGAGAAAGAACCAAAACAAATCCACAAAAAATATCCTATTTCTTACCTTCATTTATCACACGTTGCCAAAAGGAATCATCTTCCGACAATGGTTAGGACGATTTGACGATAAGGTACGTGATCGTCTATGGACACCCACAAAAAACTGGCTGCATAAGAACAAAAGGTCCGAGTGACACGCTCGAACCAGTAAAATTGTTTGAACACTACCTCAAATCATTCTGATGAGCTCAATTAATAATATTACTACAATTACAAAAGCAATCATTGTAAACATCATCTTCCAGCTTATTTTATCCCATGGCATCAAAGGCATAATAAAAATATTTAAAGTTTTTGATCTAATGCTTTTGAGGTGGTCCTGGAACTTGATCTTGTGGCAAAATAAATTCTGGATTAAATACAGGTAAAGGAAAAGGCCATCTGATAACTTTTTCTAAAACTGCTTCTGATATTCCTCGCATTGCTCTAAATATTTTGGTTTTACTGAATTCATTTAAATCTTGTCCCATTTCTGTTCCTCTAAATTTATTTCCACCTGGAAGCGCTGCTAACATGGATTCTGAAGAATAAACACTCCAATCACTATATACCCATCTATATGAAACACCTGAGCCTTTAATCTGATAGACGGTTACGCCATTTGCATCTTTCTTCGTTTGCCCTGTAAATCCATCACTTTCTGTAGGATGCTTTTGACTATCAAACACCCTGTGCAACCAATGATTCGCTACACTCACCGTCGCTCCTGTCGCTGCCCCTTCCCAAAAATCCCCACCTGCCCAGGCAGAAGCTCCACCACCAATCAAGGCTCCTCCTGCCGCATTGATGCCTAGCTGGATACCTGCCTTTCCGCTCACTTCACCAAAAGCACTACCAAACGCCGAGCCTGCCGCTCCCGAAGCAGCCCCCATCAAAAATGCTTGGGTCGCATCTCCACCCTGAATCGTAGCAGCTCCTGCACTAATCGTCCCTTGCGTGATACCGTGCACCCCTGCCTTCATTACTGAAGTTCCCAGACCTGTAGCTGCACCTTTAAAAGCTTCACCCACACCAAATCCTGCCGCTCCGCTTAGTCCTCCTATTCCCAATGCGAACTGTCCCCAGTTCCAGTTAGAAAAACCTCCGTCACTAAAGCCTACACTCGCCGTGTAGGTGCCTGCGCCAATCGCCGCACCTATGGCGATGGCTGCGAACACCGTCAACTCTTGTCCATCCGGGTCTACATAC
>JBCDKO010000282.1:0-5198 GCA_038746525.1 Bacteroidota bacterium | reverse complement strand
TGGCACCCATCATGCCGTGGAACATCTGCAAGCCTATCTAGACGAGTATTGTTACCGATTTAACCGCCATCTGATGAAGGATAAACTATTTGACCGTCTGATGGATAGAATGGTAGCTCATAGCCCGGTCTACTGCAAAAACTTGACTATTTACTAAGTGCCTACTTCAATTGAAAAACTGCATATGATTATTTCTCTTTATTGAAATTGATTGAGTCATCTTTGAGTTTTCGATAAATCTTTCAAATCATCCCTTATTTCCTTTCTTTGTGACTATTAAACTTTCATTAATGGTAGGAAAACTTAAGGTATTTAATTCACATACAAGGCAAAAAGAAGAATTCAAACCTCTTAACTTTCCATTTGTAGGAATGTATGTGTGTGGTCCTACAGTGTATAATAATGTTCACTTAGGCAATATTCGCACATTTTTAAGTTTCGATGTAATCAACAGATACCTGCGATTCATTGGATATAAGGTTAGATACGTAAGAAACATTACTGATGTAGGGCATTTATCGGATTCTGGTGAAGATAAAATATCGAAAAAAGCAAAACTGGATCAGCTAGAACCAATGGAGATTGTGCAATTGTATAGCAACGATTTTCACGAAGTAATGGCATTATTTAACATGATCCCTCCGGATATTGAGCCATCAGCTATTGGTCATTTGATGGAGCAAATTGAAATGATTGAAAAGCTCATCAAGAATGGATATGCATATGAATCTAACGGATCAGTTTATTTTGATATAGACAAATACAATAAGCAACACAAATATGGAACGCTTAGTGGCAGAAATATTGAAAAGCTCATCAGTGATACTCGAGAACTTGACGGAGGCAGTGATAAACGTAATCCGCTAGATTTTGCTCTTTGGAAAAAGGCAGCCCCAGAGCATATTATGCGGTGGAAAACGAAATGGAGTGATGGTTTTCCAGGCTGGCATCTTGAATGCTCTGTTATGAGCACTAAGTATTTAGGAGAAGAATTCGATATCCACGGTGGAGGCATGGATTTAAAATTTCCTCACCATGAATGCGAAATAGCACAAAATGTTGGTACGTATGGAAAAAGTGGAGCAAAATACTGGTTGCATACGAATATGCTTACTGTGAGTGGTAAAAAAATGAGTAAGTCTTTAGGTAATTCATTTCTTCCGAGAGAGCTCATTTCAGGCGATCACGAATTGCTAGAAAGGGGGTATAGTCCTATGAATATCCGTTTTTTTATGCTTCAGTCACACTATGCCAGTGTCTTAGATTTTTCCAATAATGCGTTAGAAGCAGCCAGAAAAGGATATGTGCGACTTGCCAATGGCGTAAGACTCATAAAGGAGATGAAATGGAAAGAAGATGAGGGAGTATTAGATGAAAAGCAAGGAATGCAGATTAATAAATTTTGTGATAATTGCTACCATGCAATGAATGATGATTTCAATACTGCATTAACAATTGGACATCTATTCAACATAGTCAAAAAGATCAACGCTTTACACACCCGTCAATTAAAGTTTGGAGAGATCGGAAAAGAAACTTTTATAAGAATGAAAAACACCTTTCTTGGTTTTGCCGAGGAGGTTTTAGGTTTAAAAGTAGAAGCGGATATTAGCTTCCAAACGCTCCTTAATACTATATTGAGTGAATATAAAGATGCCAAATACAATAAGAACTTTGAAAAAGTAGATAAATTGAGAGCAAAACTTAAAATTGAGGGAATAGTTGTAAAAGATATGAAAGACAAAATTGAATGGGCCTTTGAGGAATAGAGATCATGAGTTGGGACGAAAAAGCATTTAAGGAAAAGCTGGAAAACAATCACCATTTCCCTGGTGAGTATATTTTTAAGTTTATCATAAAACCTGAACATCAGGAACAAGTAGAATCGCTAGTTAATGATGCTCATATAAAACGTAAACCAAGCTCTGGGAACAACTATTTGAGCATTACTATGAATAAGAAAATGGATTCAAGCCAAGATGTGATCGACATCTACAAAGAGGCCTATAAAATCGAAGGTATTATAGCATTATAAAGTCATGAGTTGGCAAGAAGAAGATAATAAATTAAAGAAAACGTTTCAGTTTAGCGACTTCATTGAAGCATTTGGTTTTATCTCACGTGTAGCAATCGTAGCTGAGAAATTGAATCATCATCCTACCTGGACTAACACATACCATACGGTAAACTTTGAACTTAGCACACATGATGCTGGGGATATAGTTACAGAAAAAGATCATATGTTAGCCGCTGAGATTGACAAGCTTGTATATGTTAAAAGCTCCTAACAGCTTCAATACTCTTACAAGAAAAGCTCATATTTGATAAGTGAAACATGTATTTATCGTTTACTTATTAAAAGTATTTTTTGGATCATTTGCCCAAGAAGGTAAATTATCGGGTAAAATCTTAGATGCTTCCCTCAAAAACCCATTATACGGAGCACATATCTTAAATATTCGTTCTGGTTATTTATGTGTATCAAGACCTGATGGCTCGTTTTCTGTTCCAGTGCTGCAAGGAGATACAATCTTAATTACGCATGTTGGATTCAATGAAAAAAACCTGATCGTAAGTGAAAAAATATTGGAGGAAGAGAGTCTATTTCTTTTGCATAGATCAACTACTATTTTGGATGAAGTACGGGTTATTGGCTTTCCTAACTATCAGGACTTTAAAGAAATAATTCTAAAAACAGAACCAATAGATAGTTCTATCCAAATTTTCGGATTGGATCAGGTAGATTATTCTCAGGTATTTTTCCCTCAACTCCCGAGCACAAAAGACCCGGAAAGTGAAATCTCAATAGGTGGTGGATTTCGATTTGATTTAGGGCCGCTTACTCGGAAGGGAAGAGAGATGAACAAACTAGAAAAAATACTGGAAGAGAAGAATAAAGAAGAGATTGCTTTTAAAAAATTTAATAAGAAATGGGTACGAGATCAAACAAGCCTACGAGGAGAAGAGCTTATTGAATTCATTATCTTTTGCGAATTCTCCAACCAATATTTGATGGATACACCACTTTACATGATTAGAGAAAAGATGATGACTTTACTTGATGAATTTAAGTCAAGACGTAGGTCGAAAGAAAATTATGATTATGCGCCAGGATCATAACCGAGATGAAAGAATGAAATCAACCTGCAAACTCTACCTTGTACCAACACCCATTGGGAATCTTGCTGATATCACCTATCGTGCCGTAAAAGTATTACAAGAAGTAGACCTTATTTTAGCAGAAGACACCCGTACGTCTGGTTTTTTATTGGAGCATTATAATATAAGCACTCCTTCTCAAAGTTTTCATGCCTATAACGAACATAAGAAAGTTCAGGAGATCATTGAAAAATTATCACATGGTACTACCATAGCCCAAATTTCGGATGCTGGCACTCCTTGCATTTCTGATCCTGGATTTTTGTTGGTGAGAGAGGCATTGAAACATAATATTGAAATAGAGGCACTCCCAGGACCTACGGCCTTTGTATTAGCCCTCATTAAGTCAGGCTTTCCGTCTGAGCGTTTTGTTTTTGAAGGATTCCTTCCTCACAAAAAAGGCAGACAAACTAGGATTGAGTCCTGGAAAGAAGAAAATAGAACGATCATCTTGTATGAATCTCCTTATCGTTTATTAAAAACACTCAAGCAATTCAAAGAAATCTTAGGAACTGAAAGAAGCATTTCTGTTTCAAGAGAATTAACAAAAAAATTCGAAGAGACCGTAACTGGTTCTATTTCCGAGGTGTTAACTTATTTTTGCAATAAAAGCATTAAAGGAGAGTTTGTCATCGTTTTAGCAGGTACGCATTGAATTTCGAAAACTTAACTATAAAAGTTGCTGATCTAGCCAATGAGGTGGGAGCATTTATACGGCAAGAAAGGCGATCCTTTTCCTACGATAAGGTAGAGCGTAAAGGACCTAGCGATTTAGTTTCTTATGTTGACAAAGAATCAGAAAAGCGGTTGGTAGAACGTCTCACTACCTTGATCCCAGAGTCAGGTTTTATTACAGAAGAAGAAACTACTGACCAGGGCAGAAAGGAATTCACATGGATCATTGATCCGCTTGATGGTACCACTAACTTTATTCATGGCATTCCCAACTACTGTGTAAGTATTGGTTTGATGTACCGGGAAAAAATTGTTTCCGGTGTGGTTTATGAAGTGGCTAATAACGAAACTTTTTACGCGTGGGAAAATGGAGGAACCTACCTGGATGGAAAGCAAATTCAAGTTAAACAAGCTTCCAAAATTTCCGATTGTGTATTAGCTACAGGCTTTCCTTACTACAATTTTGAACGATTAGACCAATACTTGAGAATTCTCAATCAATTGATGAAAGATACACAAGGTTTGCGCAGGATGGGTAGTGCTGCTGCCGACATGGCGTATGTAGCGTGTGGACGATACGGAGGATTTTTTGAATACAATCTCAATTCATATGACATCGCAGCAGGAGTAGTACTTGTCAAAGAAGCCGGTGGTACTGTTTCTGATTTTAAAGGGGGCGACGATTATATATTTGGTCGGGAAATGGTAGCTGCTGGTCCTATACATGATGAATTACTTTATATAATTAAATCTTTCTGGTAAACTTATGCCGATTCTGTTTAAAATTGAAAACAGCAATACACTGTATTTACTACTTACAATAAAGAAACGAGCAAAGTCTTTGGAATAATATTTATGATCAGAGTGAAAAATAAATTTAGCTGATAGCTGATTTATATATTAACTAGTGTCTCTAAGAAAACAGTATCTTTTGAAAGAAAGCGATGTTTTTAGCTCATAGAGCGTGTTTTCCTGAAATTTCGATACACAGATGGTCATTGAATCTATTTTTGAAATTTTAGTGAAAACGCCATAAAACCACAAGTTCACTTTCAATTCGTTCAAGATTTAGATGAATTTTTGAGGAATTGAAAGTGAACTTGTGGTTTTATTACATTTTCATAAAAGGCTATAAAGGGCACTTCTAAAAACTCAGTTCAAGAATTTGAGGTAGCGTTTTTTTCTGAGACAAGACGTCAAAAACGAAGTTTAGCAGCGTTAAATAGGGCTTGCTGAGAAAGTCACAGGTGTATCAGATACTAGGCAGCAAGGTGAAGATGTATGCTTCTACTTCGATCCGCAGCGAACGACGTAGCTGATGTACCTGTGACTAGTTGAAAAATCTCGAAATCGAGCTTTTTCAG
>JBCDKO010000281.1:0-5213 GCA_038746525.1 Bacteroidota bacterium | reverse complement strand
TGATAAATGTTCTCTGTATGAAGTAGTTTTAACGGAAAAATGGGAAGAAATACCCCCCTTATACCTGAGTACTAAAAGTAGTGAAAAAAATTAAAACACAGTTACTTATTACATATCCTTAACTAAACGACATTGAATTAAATCCTATTAAAACTTAGAGTTCAAGTGTTTGCTTTCAAAACAGGACATATTCACTATAACTAGTGATAATAGTACATAACATTAGTGAATTAGTATAGCTATTGCTAAATAGTATAACCACTATTTATAGTGAAAGTAAATCACTACTTATAGGTATTTTTCAGAAAAAATTGAAATATCTTATATAACGAAGATCATATCTAAATAGTTTTAAACTGATTTAATTACTTATTAATATTTACTAATAATCAAAACCTATGGAAAAGAAAATCTACGGATGTTTACTGATACTTTTATCGGTATGTCATTTGTTTGCCCAAACCGGGACGGTTCGGGGAAATATCAATTTGGAAAATGGAGACGCAGCAGACTTTGTCTCAGTTGGCTTTCAGAAATTAGGTAAAGGTGGTTACACCGACAAGAAGGGCTTTTATGAGATAAAGAATGTGCCAGTTGGAACACATATACTTATTATATCTTACGTCGGATTTAAGACGGAATCGGTAGAAGTCTCGGTAAAAAATAATCAAACGACAAGAGTGAAAACTGTGAAAATGAAAGTTGAGTCAGGTGAGTTGGAAGAAATAGAAGTAATTGGTTCTAAAGCAGAACGATACATTGAGGAACTTCCGTCAATGTCATTAAAAATAACCACCCCTTTGATTGAGACCCCTCAGAACATTAGTGTTGCCACGCAGCAGACAATAAGGGATTTCGGCATTATCGGAACAGCCGAGATGAGTCGACTTACAAGCGGTATTGTGAAGCGGTACGGAAATGATAACGACTTTGCCTTCATTATAAGAGGAACTAATGCGACAAACAATATTTTTCGAAACGGAGTAGGTAGCTACTGGTGGAATCAACAATCTGATGCTTATATGATCGAAAGAGTGGAATTTGTGAAAGGTCCTTCAGGTTTTATGATTGGAAATAGTGAACCGGGCGGGTTATTAAATGAAGTGACTAAACAAGCCGATGGAGTGAAGGTTGGAGAAGTAATGGTTGGCTCAGGAAGTTATAATCTCGCTAGGTTAGGCGTAGATATTGGAGGTGAGCTAAGCAATAGGTTCAATGCACGCCTGGTAGCTGGTGGGCAGTATACAGAAACTTTTTATGACTTTTATGAGTCTAACCGTACCTACATTGTAGGGTCTCTGCGATAACGCCAACATGTCTTTTGTCTCAGTCCCAGTTTACGACATCATTCAGTAGAAGAAATGCCTTGCTTGTTGGTAGCGATGAAATAGACGATGTAGTAGGCTTTGAGAATGGGGAACTTCACTTGATGAAAAAGTGTGTTGCTGGTGGGAGTGGCTTAATAGCCACATTGGGTACACTGACGGGTCCGCCCCAGCTTTCCCTCGCAATAGTGAGTATGTTGACATTTTTCACAAATGAACCCATCGGGCCATTTGAGTTGAGCAAGGTGGTCATAGCAAGCCTGGTCATCAGGAAATTGTTGCTGGAACTGGAAGAGGGTGAGGGTGAGGCTTTGGTATTTTTTCTCCATAATTTTGATCGTTAAATATTACTTTAAGTTACTGAAAAACAATGGTTTAACCAACCAATACCGCCATCAGAATTAAATATTTACTAAGTGCCTACTTCAAAAAATCTATTAAGGGAAAGGCTTTTATGAAAGATGAAAAACGAAGAATTGTAAAAACAGGAAATGGTCCACCTAAAGCAGTGATGGATTTTGATTTATTCACATAAGTACCACCAAATTATATTGTATCATTCTTTGAAAAACCATTCATAAAGGTGGGTACTTCTACACCAGACACCGGCAGTGCGAAATAACCCATTGATATAAGGAGCTTAGATTGAGAAGAAAATCACATCAAGGATAGACCAAACACCATCAACTTAGGAGTTCTGAAATAGGCACTTAATAAATATGAAAAATGGGGGTTAGCATGCATGTGAGCACATTTAGATTTAAAAACATACTGATTTGTAGTACTTGCTTTATCTAAATGATCCATTTTCTTTGTTTGCAGCTTTCCAGAGCTATTTTATTACGAGCCTATTTTAACAGGAGTTTTTTACATCAAGAGGTGACCAATAAGATCAACGATCCACTTCATTACTTCAAAAGATTAAGGGCTTCTGAGCTTTTTTCACTTAATTCACTAATCCATTTTTTGTACAACGATTTATGCTCAACTGAAGAAAGCTCCGTTTTGGAGGCCTTTCAAATGTCAGTTGACCACTTTCATTAAAGTTGAAATCATCAATGTATTCTGGTGATTTTCCGGTAAATGATAGTGATATTAGAATTAGTAGAAATAGTTTTAAAAGATGAACCTATCTTTCCTAACCCGATCAGATTCCTTGAAGGTGCTCCAACCTTTAATTTTGATTTTAGGTTTTTCTCATCATCGTTTGACTTCAAGCTAGCTACCTTCCGCAAATTCTGGTGACCCTTCTTCCGCAAAAAAGCTTCGAGAAGCTTTCAAATGCTTTATTATACTGTTCTTCCGTTTTTAATATCGTCCATTTCATAACTCTGCTACGTTTATCTTACCATATTCCAGAAGCGAATGAATTCTCCAACAAAAATTGATGCAATACCATCAATAAGCCAACCCCTCTGACCTGCCATTATACATCATCGTTGAGAAAAAATGGCTGCCACAATTATGCTACTGCAAATAGTATAAGTACCACTCATAAATTTCACTCAAAATTAACTGCCTTTGGAACATTGTAGAATGTGTAACTAGATTTAAACGGAGGGTCACCAGAATTTGATGAAGGTAGACTGAATTTATTCATTAATGATTTCGTGGCTACGTCGTTTTGAAAACAATGAATTGTTTCGCAATCTTGGGGGATAGTTGCGGAAACCTTCTTCTTTTCTTCGTCTTCATCGCAAAATACAGGTCCTACAGCTTTTTGTGCAGCATATACACTTATTCCACCAACTATTGCCCCTCCTACAAAACCTATTGTTAAATCCTGCAATTCCTCCAACCACAGGGAAACCAGACGCACCAACCCAATTCCACCTGTAATAGCCGCACTTGCTACGTTTCTCCAAAAGGTTTCTTCACAATTGCTATTCGTTCGCCCATTGATTAATCCAAATTCATTTCTGTGTTCATAACTATTCTTAATTACTTCTTATGCAAAAACTAAATATTGTGGCTAAACTTTGAACTTCAACATCAGTAAGAAACTCGTTTTCTAGAAGATTATTCTGCATCGATTTAATAGTTTCAATTAACTCTTCATAACTAATTCCCTGATTTAATTCGAGAGCCTCTGTTGTCAGTCTCAAATGTCGTATTCGTGATTCACTTCATTAAATCTGTTGTCTAGATCTTTCTTCATTACATCATGATAGAAGTCGCTAAAAACGTCTGTAATTGCAACCTTGACTTCATGTAGTTCTTCCTTTTCATTTGTTTAGTCAAACTGTTTTTAAATCATTTTCAAGTTCATAATCCTTAATCATCACTTCTACAGGAATTCTATACTTTGCATACAAAGCACGGATATTCTCTAGCGTTAGTTTACGTTTTCGATTTAAAACCTCACTAGCCCTGGAAGCGCTTCCCAATGTATCCGCAATATCTTTTTGTCTAAGATTTAAGTCATCCATTCGTATCTTAAGAAAGGATATAGGATCTAAATTAGAAGTGTCAATTTCATGATGCTCATCTTCATATTTTTTTATAAGCAAAGACAATATTTCACTTTCTTCAAATTCAGGTGATCCTTCTTCGGCAAAAAAAAGCTTCTCGAAGGTTTCAAGTGCTTTATTATACTGTTCTTTCGTTTTCAATATCGTCCATCTCATAACTCTGCTACGTTTATTTTATCATATTCTGCATGTGATCCAAACCATTTGCAAAAAACATATCTTCTCTTATAATTGATGTCTACAACGAGTCGATAATCATTTCCTTTAATGTCAAAGACAACCCTATTAGAACCTATCGAACTTGCTTTTGGATAATCCAATTTCATTATATTAGGATTACTCCAATCGGTTGTTTTGGTGACTTCATACCATGAGTCTAAAGAACTGGCGCATATAGGGTGTTCCTTTTTACAGGAATTAATGGTTGATCTATTGTAAATATTCAAATAATTAAACAGAAACAAATATTCCCCATTAGGGAAATTTTTTTCCATAAATGGGAAATTAGGTTATATAAAACTACTCTTTAAACATATGATCTATTATCATTGGAGTTTGCTTAAAATCTTTATAAAGCGCATTCAAATAACTTTACGTTAGTTAGTGCACAATATAAATGCAACAATGTTGCGTTTGTTCTTTGGTAAATTACTTTTACAACAAATTGCATTTACAAAAAATCCGAATGAATCAAATTATCAAAGCATGAAAGTAGCATACATTTTTAAAACAAACATGGCTTCCACTTTTCAACTAGCAACCATGATTTTACCTCAACTAGAGCAAAATATCCATGGAGTAGAAGTAGTTGGAATGTTCTTTTTTGATGAAAACACGCACGTGTTACGAAAAGGAAATGAAACAGGAGAGCGTTTGAATAGAATTGCCAAGGAAAGTGGAATGTTGGTTATGGCATGTGACCAATGTGCATTGCGACGTGATTTAGCTGAAGGCGAATTTGATCAATGTGGTACAGGCAGTGTGCAACCTAAAAACATGATTGAAATAGGACAGGTAGGCTGTTTCCCGCAGCTCTACGGCGCATTAGGTGGTAATATGCCAAACCTGGTTATTACACTTTGAAAAAATATTCGAACATACTGTTTTACTGTCATACGTTTCCATCAGGTAGGTATTTCACACTGGCGCGAGCTTCTAGCTCGAGACCATATTTCAAATAGTCCGAGCTGCAAGCTCGAACTAGCAGAGCCCAAGAAGTTATTGTTGCTCGGTGTGATTGCTGCCATAGGCTGCATCAAACTGACTGATAACGAACTACTAATAAGGTTTAGGATAAAGACAAATTGAATGAGCATATTCTACTAACTCGCTAGTTTCTTCTTTCACTGATTTAAAAGATTCAGATTCTTCTATCTCAAACTTTAGTAATCTGGCACAAACTAATGCTAACACTTCT
>JBCDKO010000280.1:0-5270 GCA_038746525.1 Bacteroidota bacterium | reverse complement strand
TCGAGCTTTTTCAGTGCACCGAAAATGGAAGCATCTGCTCGAAAACCTTGCACCTATTGAAAAAGAAATTTACTAAACAGTATCTTTTGACCACATCAACGTATTTTTTGAATTGAAAAAACGTTTCTCAGCAGGCCCTACAGTATCTTCTTCCGCTTGAGACTCAGAAGAGGACGATGTGCAAGCGCTCAGGAAAGCGATGGTTACAAATAGTAAAAGAATCCTTTGCAAAACTGGATTTTTGGCTCAAATCGAGGCTTTCAGAATTTCAAAAACGTAGTTTACTGATCGTAAATAAGGCTTTTGAAATTTTGAGTAACGAAGAGTTGGGCCAAAAGGCGGGTTTTTCAAAGGATTCTACAAGTGCTTTTTTTCATGTATATGTAGTTTATTCACTATGGCCACATGGAATTCCCATTAACTTATTCACCTCCGGTTGGCAAGTTAAGTTTATGCTCAGGTCATGTGGCTGGGTTTTGAACTTACATAAACCAGAATCTAAATGCTTGTGAGTCAAATGGTATAAATAGTATTTTAAATCACACTTACGAAGTAAATACAGACGAAATGTCTTAATAATGCTTGAATTCAAAAGAAATATATGCCATAATGTCTTTCCGTAATCCTGCTTTTTGAAAGGAATAATTATTGTCACTTATAGTGCTATAATTAAATGACGAAAAATGAACTTCCATAATTATACCATAAAGGCACAAGAGGCATTGCAAAAAGCAACTGAAATAGCTGGGAGTAACCAACAGCAAGTGATTGAAACAGGCCACTTACTTCAAGCTATTTTAAATTCTGACGAAAACATCATTTCTTTTCTTCTCAAAAAATTGGGAGCGACAAAAGCAATGATATCTGCTCCGCTCACCTCGTTAGTAGAAGGTTATCCCAAGGTATCAGGTGGGCAGCCATATTTGTCTAATGAGGCTATGCAATCACTTCAAAAAGCCGAAAAATATTTAAAGGACTTTGGAGACGAATTTGTAACAGTGGAGCATCTTATTCTTGGGCTTTTGGCTGGATCGGACAAAACAGCTCAAATTTTAAAGGATGCCGGCTTCCAGGAAAAACAATTAATAGCGGCGATTGAAGCGTTGAGAAGCGGAGAAAAAGTGACAGATAAAAATGCAGAATCCAAATACAGATCTTTAGAGCGATACTCTAAGAATTTAAATGAATTAGCTAAAAAAGGGAAGATAGATCCAGTAATAGGGAGAGACGAGGAAATACGACGAGTGCTGCAAATTCTGGCCAGAAGGACAAAAAACAATCCCATTTTATTGGGCGAGCCCGGTGTGGGAAAGACAGCGATTGTAGAAGGAATGGCTCAACGAATTGTTGATGGTGATGTACCTGAAAATTTAAAATCAAAAACGATTATCTCTCTGGATATGGGGCTTTTGGTTGCAGGAGCCAAATATAAAGGCGAGTTTGAAGAACGCCTGAAAGCAGTGATCAAAGAGGTAACGGAGAGCGATGGTGAGATCATCTTATTTATTGATGAGATCCACACCTTGATTGGAGCAGGTGGAGGAGGAGAAGGTGCCATGGATGCTGCCAACTTACTTAAACCGGCGCTGGCCAGAGGAGAACTGCATGCAATAGGTGCAACCACACTACAGGAATATCAAAAGCATGTAGAAAAAGATAAAGCATTAGAGCGACGCTTTCAGTCAATCATGGTGCGAGAACCAAATGTATCAGATGCTATTTCCATTCTTCGCGGTATCAAAGACAAATACGAAGTACATCATGGGGTGAGAATCAAAGACGATGCGGTGATCGCTTCTGTGGAGCTTTCCAACAGATACATTTCTGATCGCTTTCTTCCTGATAAGGCGATAGACTTGATGGATGAGGCCGCATCCAAACTACGAATTGAGATAGATTCACTTCCGGAAGAGTTAGACGAGTTGAATCGTCGTATTATGCAGTTAGAAATTGAGCGAGAGGCGATCAGAAGGGAGAAAAACAAAGAAAAGGAAAAACAGCTCAATAAAGAACTGGCCGATTTGGAAGCGGATAGAAAGGATTTGAAAGCGAAATGGGATAATGAAAAATCGGTGATCCAAGGGCTGCGTGAAGCAAAAGAGGATATTGAAAGATTTAAAACCGAAGCTGAAAAAGCAGAGCGGGCCGGAGAATACGAAAAAGTAGCAGAAATCCGCTACGGAAAAATTGTGGAAACAGAAAACAAACTGAAACAATTTCAAGAACAACTTTCCGACATGCAAGGCGAGAAAAGCTTATTGAAGGAAGAAGTTAACTCAGAAGATATAGCAGAAGTGGTTGCTAAGTGGACAGGTATCCCCGTCTCCAAAATGCTTCAAAGCGATCGAGAAAAACTCATTCACTTAGAGGAGGAATTGGGAAGAAGGGTTGCTGGTCAGGAAGAAGCCATTCAGGCAATTTCAGATGCAGTAAGACGCAGTAGGGCTGGATTGCACGATCCAAAAAGACCCATAGGTTCATTCATATTTCTGGGTACCACGGGGGTAGGAAAAACAGAGTTGGCAAAAGCCTTGGCAGAATACCTGTTCAACGATGAAAATGCAATGGTGAGGATAGATATGTCAGAGTATCAGGAGAGGCATGCCGTAAGCCGATTGATCGGAGCGCCTCCCGGATATGTAGGATATGATGAGGGAGGACAGTTAACAGAATCAGTGCGAAGAAAGCCTTACAGTGTGATTTTGCTCGACGAGATAGAAAAGGCGCATCCGGATGTATTTAACATCCTTTTGCAAGTTCTGGATGATGGGAGATTAACGGACAATAAAGGCCGTGTGGCCAATTTTAAAAATACCATAATCATCATGACCACCAATATCGGCTCGGGATTGATCCAGGGAAACTTTGAAAATCTAGACGTGATGAATCCGGAACCGGTAATTGAAAAAACGAAAGATGAAGTTTTTGAATTATTAAGAAAGTCCGTAAGACCCGAATTCTTGAATCGAGTGGATGAAACCATCATGTTCCGCCCGCTAAATAAGAAAGATTTACAGAAGATCGTAAGTATCCAATTTAAATTAATCCAAAAGCGCTTGGAAGAAAGTGGAATTAAAATAGAGGCAGATGATAAGGTACTATCCCATATAGGCAAGATGGGCTTTGATCCTCAATTTGGCGCCCGACCATTGAAGAGAGTGCTGCAACGAGCACTTTTGAATGAACTTTCTAAAGAAATACTAAAAGGAAACATTCAAAAAGATTCGGTGATTGGAGTCACACTTTCAGATGATAATGAAATAGAGTTTTTGAATTTGGACAAAGTAGAGATTGAATAACCTTTTTTCTTTCATCAAAAGAATGATTTGGATGGCGATTGTTGGTTTAATAATCGCCTTTCATAATACTTATACGGAAGAATTTAAGTCTTTGCAAAATAGGCAACAAGAGATCATAGAGGAAGAGGAAGAATAGAGTGGATTGTTGGTTGACCGGACAACGATTATGCAGTATTTTTTGGCCATGATCTTTTTAAAAATCCGGTTCACATTCCAGCGGATCGAAATCCTTTTCTTAAGAAAATATCTATTTATTCTCAATACTGTTCTCTCACATCCATCAAGTATTTCAACTCTTTTTGTGCTGCTATCTTTCAAATGTTTAAGAAACAGCAACTTGCTCAAACAACAGGCAGAAGACTATCTGACTAAGTATTGCGGCATTATCCGGCAAAAAGCCTATGCTCACACGATAATGATGTTCAGTGCGGCAATCTGCAAGTTGGGAAATCTACTCGCTTATGAGAGGTTTTCTAACCCCTTATTATCAAATAGCTACCATCTCTGTCATTGCCGTTTTGTGATCCTGATCTACAAGGATTGAAGTAAGCATTTAATAAATAGCTCTGGCGAGCTATAAACAAAGAAAATAGATCATTCAAATAAAGCAGGCACAACAAACCAGCGGATTTCTAAATCCAAATGTGCTCATATGTATGCTGATTCCCATTTTTCATTTTTACTACGTGTCTAATTCAATACAAGGATATACTCCTCGGAAAGACCGTCTTGATCTCTTAGTTTGGCGTAGACTTGTAAGAAACCCATTTAAAGGCCCAATGAAACATTTCAAAATTTCGAAAACACTCTTTGTGATTATACCGCTTTTTATCGATTATAAAGCTCAAGGTCAAGTTGATCAACAATGGTTAAGTAGTTGGAATAAAGCAAATGAGATGAAGCCATCAACGATTTCATCCATGAGCAGGATTGCGCCAAAAAGTGAGCCAGGGATACCATTGATTATAAAAGGTAAAATCTTTAATCCTGATAACATACCTGCCAAAGGAGTTGTAGTTCATGCTTATCATAGAGATGCACAAGGCTATGATTTTGGAGAGAACGATTCATCTTTCCCCACTTGGAGATTACAAGGTTGGGCAAAAACTGATCTGAATGGCAATTTTGAATTTAGTACAATCAGACCAGCACCAGACCATTTAGGTAGAGAAGGAGCTCATATACATTTTACCACCATCTCCAATGAATTTGGTCTGCAATGGGCACCAAAAGTATTTTTGGGAGATGATCCGGAAGTAACCAAAAATCAACCCCTTCTTTCAAAGGAAGCCGGAAAATTTGGTTGGATTTGCGAAGTAAAAACAATCAATGGTATTCAGTACATAGAATTGAACATAAAGCTTAAGGAAAACGGGGATTTTTAATGATTACTGTTCAATTGGAATAGATTCCGCGATCAATAACTAAAACTCCGCAACCAACAACATCGGAGATATACAATCAATTGATCGAAAAAAACCCTAAAAGAAACGAAGATCTCCCCTGGTTTAGAGAAGAAAATAAAAGTCCACTAGTGTGTTTGTGTATCTCTGAATCACCATTAAACCTTTCTAAGCCTTGATGTTCTTTATCAGGGTTTACATTCCAACCAAATTCCATGAGAAATCGTTCTCCATTAAAATTCGTAGGCTTTACTGACTGTTGCAAAAAATTAGCTCTTAAACCTTACATCAGCTGCTCAAGCAGCGCGATGTCCTGAAATTCCATCTAACTAGGGCTTGCTGAGAAAGTCACAGGTGTATTAGATACTAGGCAGCAAAGTGAAGATGTATGCTTATACTTCGATCCGCAGCGAACGACGTAGCTGAAGTACCTGTGACTAGTTGAAAAATCTCGAAATCGAGATTTTTCAGTGCACCGAAAATGGAAGCATCTGCTCGAAAACCTTACACCTATTGAAAAAGAAATTTACTAAACAGTATCTTTTGACCACATAAACGTGTTTTTTGA